>CAZYPC010000081.1:0-20571 GCA_964649165.1 uncultured Chryseobacterium sp. | reverse complement strand
CCTGCGGCATCAACCCGTGCTCGTCGAACATGCCGCGTTCACCGGGTTGCAGGATCGGCCGATCATGCACGTACAGGATCTTCAGCGGATCATTGCGGTCGATGTCCAGGAAGCCGGTAAGGCTGAGTCCTGGCTTTGGTCGCGCACTGAAGTACACGCGGATCCTGTCGTCGAGGACCAGCGCCGTGGGGATCTGCGCATGGCTGTGCATCCAGCCCGTCGGCTGTTCCACGGCGAACACGCGGCCAAGTTTCTTCCAAGGGAAAGGGGATACGCTCATGATACCGTCATGCCCGGTTTCACCTGTTCCCATGCGCCATCCAGGTCCTTCAACTTGATGAGGCCTTCCCGATGGCGCACCAGCAGCTTGCGTTCGTAAGCGAAGGCCACCTCACCCGGGCGGAATGCTTCAGCCCGTTCGAGCAGGTAAGGGTTCAGAACGACCTCCGCATCCCGTGCGATCACACGTTGTCCGTTCACCTCGAACCACGCGCCCTTGCTCTTCGTGCCGAAAGCCTTGATGCGATGGACGATGGCGGCCAACGGCTCCGACCAGTCGATGCGCAGATGTTCGGGTTTGAAAGTGTAGTAGACCGTGCCCGATGCCTTGCCGCCATCCTTCTGCGGCTGGAAATCAACGGCGGCGGCGGCGATGTACGCCTCCTTCTCCGCGATGAAACTCAGCTGGTATAAAAGCCCCGCGTCAAGGTCTTCGCTGAACGGGATACGCACTTGCGCGATGATGCCACCGGTGTCGATGCCGTCGTCCATCACATGACAGGTCGCGCCGGAGTCACGGCCATGCAGCAGCGCGCCGGGTACGGGGTCTACGCCGCGCAGGTCCGGCAGGTAGGAGGGATGGATGTTCACGAAGCGCTTGCGTTCCGGACTCTTGAGCCTCGATATCGGCAACAGCAACGGACAACCGTTCGAGAGGAACAGGTCGAAGCGTTCCGCCAAAAGCAGAGCAATGAATGCTGCGTGCTCGGGAAGTTCTTCGAAGGCGATCCCATCGGCGACGAGTTCGCGCTCCAAGTAGGAACCCTTCACCGCGAAAATCCGCCGCGGACGAAGACCGCTGCCGATCATCTCCCGCAGCACGTGGGCGCGATTGCCGGCGAAGAGAACGTCCATGTTCAGAGCTGAAGGGAACGGAGATGACGCTGAGGAAAGCGGATGGTCGCAGTTACGATCCAAGCGCCGGACGCGCGGGTCCACATCGAGTGCATGTACATCTCAGCGCTCATCATATCGATCCGCGTCATCTGCGTTCCATCAGATCACTCCTTCACGATGTATCCCGTCGGCATCCAGCCCCACGGCAGCGTGCGAACCTTGGCATTGGGCAGCAAGTCCTTCACAGCGCGGGTTTCGCCCGGAGAGAGTTCGTGATTGTACTGGTCGAGGATCAGGATGCCGCCTGGCGTGATGCGCGGCCACAACGCTTCGATGCTTGCCTTCGTCACTTCGTAGATACCCGCATCCAGGAACACCAGCTTGAACTGCATGCTCGGGTGCTCCTCGAAGAACGGGACCAGATCCTTCGTCACGTCCAGCTTGTGGATCTTCACGATGTTGTCCAGGCTCTGCGACTTCACGAGGTCCATCACGCGCTGGTGACTTTCCGTGTACGATCCCTTGTCCACGAATTTCTCCTCGTCCGTGGTGGCCATGCCCTCGAACCAGTCGAAGCCGTGTACCATCGTCATGCCGCTGGGTTCAAAGAGCCGCACGAGCTTGCCGAAGAGGATGGAGCCGGCACCCTTGTAGACACCGACCTCAGCGATGTGGCCCGCGACCTCCAGCGTGCGCCGGTAGAGTTCGTAGTGCGTGAGCAGTCGCCCGATGCTGAAATGGCCGGCGAAAGCGGGGAAGTGCTCCAGCAGGTCATCGATGGTGTAGCCCGATTCCTTGATGAACTTCACGCCGTCGCGGTACGGGCCGCGCAGGGCGTCGTACTTCATCGATTCGAACGTCGCGTAACGGTGCCCGTCGTTGGCCATAGGTGTGGTCAGATGTTGGAGAAAGCGCTCATGCGCAGGAATTGATCGGTGTTCAGGCGGATCGGCTTGTCGCTCTGGGCGATCACGACCTGCTCGTCGGTCATGTCTTTCGTCACCAACGCGTTGGCGCCGATGAAGCAGCGGCGGCCGATGCGCACACCGTGCGAGACCGTGGAGTTGATGGCGAAGAAGCAGTGGTCCCCGATGGTGCAGGCCCCTGCCACGTTCGCGCCGCTGGTGAACCAGAGGTGGTTGCCGAGCACCGCGTGGTGACCGATGATGGCGCCGCTCCATACGAAGACGTCGTCACCGATCGTCACCTTCGGATGGATGTGCACATCGCGCATGATGAAGCAGTTCTCGCCGATCGGCGTGCCTTTCGGGAGCCCGCTTTGCGGATGCACGAACGAGGGGAGGGCGTAGCCTTTCGCTTTCGCCTCGGCGATCTTCCTTGCGCGCAGGGCGTTCATCTCGTGGTAGCCCAGCGCGACGAACAGGTCGTGCCTGTCCGGTGGGAACTGCTTCTCTACCGACGCGAAATCGACCACGGGCAGCCCTTCTTTGCTGCCATCGCCGACGAAGGCCGCGTCCACGGTGAAGGCGACGACGTTCATTCCGGCCTCATGGACCATGAAGTGATGCACCACCTCGGCGATCTTGCCGGTGCCGAACAGGACGATGGGTTTGCTCATAGTGCTTTCAGGGCTTGCCGGTCGATCTTGCCGTTGGCGTTCTTGGGCAGCGCTTCATGGCGTACGAAGATGGTGCGCGGCCGCATGTACACGGGCAGGCTCGCCGTGATGTCCTTGGCGAGACTTTCGGCGGTGACGCCTTCGTGCGCATGCACATACGCCAGAATGCTCCCCGCACCCGCCGCGGCCGGTTTGTAGATCACGCCCACCTCATGCACGGCCGGCAACGCGCTGAAGGCGGCCTCCACCTCCTCCAGTTCGATGCGGTAGCCCATGTGCTTGATCTGGTTGTCCACGCGGCCCTTGAAGCGCAGCAGGCCCTGTTCGTCCAGGCGGACGAGATCGCCGGTGCGGTACATGATCTTGCGGTAGTGCGGCTCGCACGGGTCCTGCACGAAGGCCTTCGCCGTGCGCTCCGCATCGTTGTAATAGCCGCTGCCCACGTTCGGGCCGCCGAGCAGCAGCTCCCCCAGCGTGGGGTCGCTCGTGTCCAGCGCGTCGATGTGGAAGTAGAAGTCCGCGTTGAGATGGCCCAGGGGTGCCAGTTCATCCATCTCCTGCAGATCGGAAGGCGTGATGTCGTAGGCCGAGCAGATGCACGTGCATTCCGTCGGGCCGTAGCAGTTGATGAGCTTCACGCGATCGCCGAGGAGGGTGTGCAACTCCTTGAGCTTAGCTTTTGGGAATCCCTCGCCGCCGAACATGATGCGCTTCATGCGGGTGAACGACGACTTGTCCAACGCGCGCATCGTGAGCAGATACACCAGCATGCTCGGCACGCTGAACCAGAACGTGCAACCGAGTTCATCCGCGAGCTTCACCAGCCCGCGCGCGTCCTTCACCTGCTCGGAGGTGAACGGGCACAGCGTGGCACCGTTGTAGATCGCCACGTACAGGTCGAACACCGAGTTGTCGAAGTGGATCGGGTTCACGTTCGTCATCACGTCATCGCCGGTGATGCCGATGCCGTGCCGGCCCCAGGCGATGAAGTTCAACACGTTCTGGTGCGTGATCACCGCGCCCTTCGGGAAGCCGGTGGAACCGCTGGTGAACATGATGTACGCGCCGTCACTGCCCGTGACACCGGCGACTTCAGGGGTGGTTGTTGTCGTGCTTTGCGCCACATCAGACAGCGTCACGAGTTTGTGCGCATGCGTGCCGCAGATCGCGCGCATCGTTTCAGTGCTCGATTCATCCACGAGGATGATCGCCGGCACGCAACGATCGAGGATGCGCACACACCGGTCCGGCGGACTGGCCGTGTCGATGTTGGCGTACAGCAGCCCCAGCTTGTTGCAGGCCAGGATCGCGGCGATGCCGTCGGTCGATTTGTGATTGAAGATCGCCACGACCTGCCGCGCCTTCAATCCGCGAGCGAGCAGGCCCGAAGCGATCCGGTCCACGCGCTCGCCGAGTTCGGTGTAGGTGATGCGCTTCCCGCCTGCGTAAGCGAGCGCCGTGTGCGTTCCGCGTGCCGAGCGGACCCGCTCAAAGGCCTGGCCCAGGTGTACGCAGCCGCTCAGCGATACTTCCATGGTCGATCAGATGCGCAGTCCCCCGTCCAGGTGCAGCACCTGGCCGTTGTAGTAGTCGTTCTCCAGGATGAAGCGGACCGCGTGCGAAACCTCCGCCGCTGTGCCCAGGCGACGCAGCGGGACCTGCTTCGTCCACTGGTCCACGATGTTCTGTGAAAGCGCTTCCCGCGTGCTCGGCGTATCGATGAATCCCGGTGCGATGGCGCAGACGCGGATGCCGAAAACACCGAGTTCCTTCGACCAGGTGACGGTCATCGCTTCCAGGGCGGCCTTGGCGGCGGTGTAGGCGGTCTGGCCCGCGTTGCCCTGAGCGGCGATGCTGCTGAAGTTGATGATCACGCCCGGCTTGCGCGCGTTGGCCATGCGGGCCGCAGCTTCGCGGCAGAGCAGGAAGGCCGTGTCCAGGTTGCTCGAAACCGTGGAGCGCCACGTGTCCAGCGCGTGCCGCCCATCGGGGCGCTTCATCAGGTTGAACAGGGGCTCGCTGTGGATGCGGCCCGCCAGGTTCACCACCGCTTCGATCGGACCGAAAGCCGTGGACCAGCGATCGAAGGCCGCGCTCACCGCGTCCGCATCGTTCAGGTCGACCTGCTCCTGATGGACGTTGGCCGCCGCAGGAGCTTCCGCGAAGGCGCGGTCCACCGCGATGATGTTCCTGTAACGCGGAACCAGGTCGACGACCACCTCGCGGCCGAGATTCCCTCCGGCACCGGCCACCAGGATGTTCCGGCCTTCGAGGTTCATCCGCCTGCGGCCTGCCGCGCGGCCAGGGTTTTCTCCACGTCGCCGATCGTGCGCATCGCCGCGATCTCGTCACCGGTGAACTGCACCTTGAACTCGTCCTCCAGCCGCACGATGAAGTTCATGTGCGTGAGCGAATCCCACTCCGGCATGTCCATGATGACGGTCTCCACAGGCAGGTCCGCCCCGCGCAACATGAACACTTCTTTGATGATGTCTCCTACGGTCATTCGCGTCGGTTCCAAGCCCTTTGAAAGGGCGCGCGAAAGTAGGGTTTTGGGTGGGGTGTGGAAGACGACGGAAGTCTCGCTTCCGGCTAAGGGAATGTCCGGTAGATGTCGCGGCGGTTGGCCACGTGCGCCAGTTCGATGACGCCATTGGACAGGAAGAAACCGATGCGATAGTCGCCGACACGGATCCTGAACGCGTTCGCGTGGCCCTCCAGCTTCTTCAGGTTGCGCATTCCGCGCAGCGACGAGGCGGCTTGGATCTCTTTCACCGTGCGCTCGACCTTTCGGCGCATGGACTGTTCGTGGATCTGCTTGAAGTCCTGAATGAACGACCGCAGGAAGATGACCTCCATCAGCTCGCCAGGATCTTCATCGCCGTTCTTGGGTGCACGCGTTTGGTGCGGTCAACGCGGCGCATCATCTGCGAAAGACCAAGATCCAGAAGGTCGTCTTCGGACAGCGCATGGCTCGACATGCCCAAACGTTCGAGCAAACCTTCGATGAAGGCTTTCTCCTTAGCGGTCTTTGGTCGGATGAGGAGAGCTGCGGTCTTCTTGCCCATTGGAACTTCGGCTATGGCTCAAAGCTATCGATGTTGTACCAGAGATCCGCAGCGATCGCGCGAGCGTCTGTGCTCGTGTGCGAAGTATGGCTCGCAGAGTTGAGGGGGAGGGCACGAGCGTGGACGCTCGCGCCAAAGAAGACGGTACTTTAGCTACAAATCGAAACTACCATGAGCTTGGTGGGTAATAGAGCTTCGGTCATCGCGATCGGACCTGCGGCGCTGGGGTGATCGCCAGCATGCGGCGCAATGATGCCCCCCCGTTGGAGGTCGCGGCGATGGGTGTGTTGTTCGTCGGGATCCTGCTGGCGGTGGTGAGCGAAATGCGCAAGTCAAGCCTCCTCCGTTGGTGTGCCATCGGAATCATGGCGATCGGCCTTGGCATCATAGCATACTTGGGTTTCGTCCAATAGATGCCTGTTGATACGGATAGCTGGGCATGAACCAATAAGTTCACGCCGAAAGAGGCCGTCTATGTCGATTCTTCAAGGATGACGTTCGCGATCTTGTCCACGTCGTTCTGCCCCAACCCCGGATACAACGGCAAACACAACACACGATCAGCCACCGACCGGCTCACAGGACAGGCATCGGCCTGCACGTACGGCAGTGTATCCAGGGAGGGATAGAAGTAGCGTCGCGGGAATATCTGTTCGGCCTCGAGCGCCTTTTTCACCCGTAGCATCGCCTCGCCGGTGCGGAAGATCACCGGGTAGTACGCGTGGTTCGTTGTCCAGCCTTCGGGCGCTTGGGGGCGTGTGACCGGGGCGTTCGCAAGCTCTTCGTTGTACCAGGCCACGACCTGTCCGCGCTCGCGCTTCAAGCGCTCCACGTGCGGCAGCACGGTGAGGCCCATCGCAGCGTTCAGCTCACTGGCCTTGGCATTGATGCCGAGCTGGAAATGCTCATCACCGATGTGGCCGAAGCTGCGGAGCAGTCTCAGTTGTGCGGCGTCCTGGTCCGTGTGCGCGATCACGCAGCCGCCCTCGCCGGTGTGGAAGAGCTTGGTGGCGTGGAAGCTGCACGTGGCCATGTCGCCGTAAGCGAGCAATTGTTCGCCCTTGTAGATGGCGTCGAAGGCGTGCGCCGCATCATAGATCACCTTGGCGTTGAAGCGTCGGCCGAGTTCCGCGAGGCGCTCCACATCACAGGGCAGACCGTAGACGTGGGTGGCCAGGATGGCGGCGGCACCGCCCTTCTTCAGCGCGCGCTCCACCGCGTCCGGATCGATGCAGGTGGTCGCGGGATCGATGTCCACGAAGACCGGCTCGCAATGCTCCCAGAGGATGGAGCTGACGGTGGCGACGTACGAATACGGCGTGGTGATCACCCTGCCCTTCACGCCCAGCGCGCGGATGGCGAGTTGGATCGCGAGCGTGCCGTTCGCCATGAAGAGGCAATGCGGCACCCCGAGGCGCTCGGCCAGGAGCTTTTCCAGTTCCAACGCGAGCGGGCCCTGGTTGGTGAGTTGCCCGCTGGCCCAGATGCGCCGCAACTGCGTCGTGTACTCCTCGAGCGGAGGCACGAAGGCTTTGGTGACGTAGATGGGCTCGCGCGCGCTCATCGGTGGGGCGAAGGTCGCACCTTGTCGCGGCAGAGTGGCGGCTTCAGAGCTCATGCTTGGCGCTCAAGGTATAGCGGTTCAGCAACGCGGACAGCTCGGCGGCCGAGCAGTTCATCAGCGCGTCCAGCACCGAGAGGTGCGGCTCGAAGCCCGCATTCCCCTGCTGCGGCCAGGTAACGTCCGGGTCCATCCGGAGGAAGCGCAGTTCCATGCCGGCGACCGCGAAACGCGCCGGATCGTACAGTTCGGCACCGTTCGCCGGATTGATGTAGGTGCTCGCGCCATGGTGCCGGGCCACCGCGATGATGCGTTCCTGGGCCCTGATCTCTTCAGGGAGCCCCAATGTGCTGGACCGATGGATGCTCACCGGAAGACCAACGCGTTCCACGACGAGCCTCAACGAGGCTTCGGCCAGGTCGGCGATGCTTCCATGCGCTTCCGTAACGAGCTTTTCAACGGTGGGGAAGACCTCTGCGAAGCACGGGGCTTTCCGGTAGGCATGCGTGATGTTGGCGAGCAGCTTCGGTTTCCACGAGGCGTCGTCCGCGATGAAGGATCGGCGGATCGTGTTGTTCTGGCTCGCCCCGGCGATGGGGATGGTGAAGGTGTACGCCGCGCCGTTCAGCAGGATGCGGTTGCGGTTGATCCAGCCCTTCTTGATGAAGTTGACATCATCGAAGCACACGAAGCGGTCGGCGGCATGCAGCAGTTGGTAATACCCCAGGTAAGGGAATACATATGGCTGCATGATCGCGACGCGCGTCATGGCTTCTGGCCGCTCGGGTGCGAAGACTTCCGTTCGTCCAGGTCGAAGGGGCGGCCGAGTGTGCTTTCCAATGCGGCCAGGTGCGGAGCGAACCAGTCGTACAACCGATCAGCGAGTTCGGGCTGTAACGGGGCCTCGTAGTTGCGCACGTTGTCGCGGGCGCCGAGCACGTCCTGCCCGAAGACGTGATCAGGAAGGCCGACATGGGAACACACCTTGTGGAGAACGCTAGCCGGGTCGGACCTGAACTCCTTGTAGGACAGCACGAGCAGGCGCTCCCTCCCGAACAGGCCCTGGTATCGCGCGACCTGCTCCGCATAGAGGCCGCGGGCCAGGTAGAGGTGTGCGGCCTCTTTCGTGTTCCCCGCCAGTTCGTCATCCACGGCTTGCGCGAACGTGCGGGGGTCATGCAAATGCGCATAGCGTGATCCGTGGCCGAAACTCCGGTACATGTTCCACGCCGAATAGGCTCGCTTGACCGGGTCACGCAGGACAGCCACCAAGGGAGCTTCCGGAAAGTGCGTGTGGAGGCGTGCGGGAGCGGCCTTGAAGAAGAGATAGTCCGGCGTGGCTTCGAAGGTGATCTTTCCGCCGCGTAACGGGGAGAACGGGAATTCCCGCAAATAGGCTTTGATCCCTTTCGCGTAGTTGGCGTCGTTATCGAAAAAGCTGTGCTCTTTCACCGTCGGTGCGAGCACGTCCGGGTGCCTGGCCAGCATGGTGAACAGCGCCGAGGTACCGGCTTTCTGCGCACCGATGATGAAGAACGACGGCGCCAGTCGCGGGCGGAAGGGCTCCGCCAGGGTCTTCAGAACAGCCTTCATGATCCGCTGCCCCAGATCAATTGCGGCCGGAAAACGCCTTTCCGCCGCCCGTACCACGCACCCTCGCGCTCCACGTCGTGCACCTCGAACGCGATGGTGTCTTCTTCACTGAACAGCATTTTCGAGTTCCGGAAGAAGTTCACCACCACCCGGAAGTCGCCTTCGTTAAGGAGATCGCCAGGCACCTCGCACCACGCTGTGTTGTCACCCTTGGCGATGGTGCGTCCGCCGCGAACGCCTTCGTGCCAGCTGCTCGTGAACGCAAGGATGTCCTCGCCGTTGTAGACGTGCAGGGAGATGTTCAGGTCGTTGTCCGTGATGCCGGTGTTGTTGAAGCGGACCGCGATGCGGAATGTGTCCTTCACGCCAAGCGGCCTTGTCGGTTCCGCGCGCTCGATGCGCATGGAGGTCAGCCGTACGAGCTCGTTGCCAGGCTGTTCGCCCGGGGTCCATTCCCGCTGCTCGCCGGACGAACCGTATGCGCGCAGATAGGCACGCACCACCTCATCCGCGGGACCATCCTGTTTGATCTTTCCGCCTTCCAGCCAGATCACACGCGAACACAGCGATGCGATGGCCGTCATGTTGTGGCTCACGAAAAGAATGGTGCGGCCGGAGCGCGACACGTCCTTCATCTTGCCCAGGCACTTCCGCTGGAATTCAGCGTCGCCCACGGCGAGCACTTCATCGATCACCAGTATTTCCGGCTCCAGATGCGCAGCCACCGAGAAGCCGAGCCGCACTTTCATCCCGCTGCTGTAGCGCTTCACCGGGCTGTCGATGTGATGCTGGATGCCGCTGAACGCGATGATGTCGTTCAGCTTATTCCCGATCTCCGCCTTGCGCATGCCGAGGATCGCGCCGTTCAAAAAGATGTTCTCGCGGCCCGTGAGCTCGGGGTTGAATCCCGTGCCCACCTCGAGCAGGCTGCTCATCCGACCGCGCATGCGGATCTCTCCTTCGGTGGGCAGGGTGATGCGCGAAAGGAGCTTGAGCAACGTGCTCTTGCCCGCGCCGTTGCGCCCGATGATGCCCAGTGTTTCGCCCTGGCGTACCTCCATGGAAATGCCGCGGAGGGCCCAGAAGTCGCTGCCGATGCGCTGGCTGTCCACTTCCTTGCCGATGGGGATACGCGGATCGGGTCTTCCCCGCATGCGGGCCACGAAGGCGCCCACATCCTCGCTCAAGGTGGCGCCGCCGGCCTCGCCCAAGCGATAGCGTTTGCTCACGGAGGAGCACTGGATCATCACGGGAGGTGTCTGCCCGCTCATACCACGTCAGCGAATGAGCGTTCCACACGCTGGAAGACAGCCAACCCACCCAGGATCAGGACGGTAGCAGCGGCCGAAGCGTAGCCCAGCCCTGCCCAGTCCAACGCGCCGCCGAAGAACATGGTGCGCACCGCGTTGATCACCGGCGTCATGGGGTTCAATTGCAGAACTTGCAGCAGTGCCGGATTCTTGGCGACCATCTCCATGGGGAAGATCACCGGGCTGGCGAACATGAGGAGCTGCACGCCGAAGGCCACAAGGAAGCCCAGATCCCGGTATTTGGTGGTCATCGCAGATACGAGGATGCCCGCGCCAAGTCCGAGCAAGGACATGATGAGGATCACTAGCGGGAGAAAGACCAGTTGTGCATCGGGCGACCACCGGAAACCGAAGAACACGACGTACACCCCGATGGTGATCAGGAGCAGACCCAATTGGACCAAGAAAGAGAACAAGGTGGAGAGCGTGGTGCTCACCGGCATGATGAGCCGGGGGAAGTAGACCTTGGTAAGAACGGCCGAATTGGAGATGAAGGTGCGTGAGGTCTTGTTGACCACGCCGCTGAAGTAGGTCCACGGTACGATCCCGCTCAGGTAGAAGAGCATGGCCGGTATTCCGCTCGGCGCCAGGCGCGCGACAAGTCCGAACATCACGGTATAGGTGATGGTGGTGAGCAGGGGCTGTAGAACGAGCCAGGCCGGGCCGAGCACCGTTTGCTTGTACTGTGCGGTGAGGTCGCGCCGCACGAGGAGCATGAGGAGATCCCGGTAGTGCCAGAATTCCTTGAGGTCCGGTTTCCACCAGGGCTGGCGCGGCCGGATCACGATGTCCCAGGTGGACGTATCGATCGCGCGCGTGCTCATGGTTTTCGCCAGGCTCCTCCGTTCAAACCGCCGATCAGCTGTTCTGGTTCAGATCCTTGCGACCCGGTTCATCGCCACCCTTCCGCTTGCGCCGCCCGCCGTAGCCATAGCCGTAACCGTAGCCCGTGCCGTAACCATAGGCGTAGCGGTAGCCATAGCCGTAGTTCGTGTTGTAGTAGTAGCGGCTCTTCTTCATCCGCACGCCGTTCAGGATGAACCCGAAGTTCTTGGAGCTGCTTGCAGCGGCCGTCTCCATGGCGTTCTTGATGTGGTCCTTGTTGGCGAACCGCGTGTTGATCACGAACAGCGTGGCGTCCACATGACGCATCATCAGCAAAGCGTCCGTGATCAGGCCGACGGGTGGTGTGTCCACCAGCACGTAGTCGAACTCCCCGCGTCCCCATTCGAACAACTCCCGCAGGTGCTTGCTCAGCACGAGTTCCGAGGCGTTGGGGGGCGGGGGGCCGCTGAGGATCACGCTGAAATTCTCGATCTGTGTTGGCTGCACACATTCGCCCACGGGCACGCGCCCGACCAGGATGTTCGTGAGGCCCTGGGTGGTGTTCATGCCCAAGTTGGTTCCCACCTTGGGCTTGTGCAGGTCAAGTTCCAGCAGCAGCACCTTCTTGCCCGCCTTGGCCAGGATGGCGCTCAGGTTCACCGAGCAGAAGGTCTTGCCTTCGTTCGGGCGGTAACTGGTGACCATCACCACCTTGCCCTTTTCCGTGGCGGGCAAATACTCCAGGTTGGTGCGTACGGTGCGGAAGCTCTCGGTGATGGCGCTCTTCGGGTCGCTGTCCACCACCACGTAGTTCTCCTCGGCCTTCTCGCTGGCAATGATCTCCCCGAACACCGGGAGGTGGGTGATGGCGCGCAGCTGGTCGGCGTTCTCGATGCGGTCATAGAAGAGCACCCGGACGAACACCAGGATCATGCTGAGCAGCGCGCCGCCCACCAGGAAGGTGTACAGGATCTTCATCTTGTCCGGCCGAACCACCCCGAGCCCGCGGGCCTTCTCGATCACCTTCGTCGTGGGGATGATCCCGGCCTTCGCGATCACCGTGTTGGCCCGCTTCTCCAACAAGAACTCGTAGAGCTTCTCGTTCACGTTGAGCTTGCGCTTGATGTTGAGCAGGCCGCGCTGGTTCGCAGGCACGCCCTTGATCAGTCGCGTGTAGTCGTCGATCTGCACCTGCACATCGCGGATGCGTTCCTCGATCGCCTTGCGCGTGTTGGTCAGATACACCATGAGGTTGGCCCGGTTCAACGACATGGTGGAGTCCTGCTTCATGATGTCCGGGTTGAGCTCCGTGGCATCGTACAGCAGGTTGTTGCGCGACATCTGCATGCCATAGAGTTCAGTGAGCATGTTCCGAAGGAAGACGTCGTCGTTGAGGATGTAGAACGATGGCGGCAGCAGCTTCTCCTCGCCGATGTGCACCACGTAGTCCTCAAGGGCGTTCACGCTCTCGATCATCAGTTCGAGCTCGCGTTTCTGGGCGTCGTACTTCACCAGTTCGTTGTAGTACTGGTCTTCCTGCTTGTTCAGGTCCAGGATGTCCTTGGCGTTGATGAAGCGCTCCAGGTCATCCTCGTAGGCGGCCATGATGGCGCTGACCTCCTCGATCTGCTTGTCGATGTAGCTGATCGTGCGGTCGTTGATGTCGAACTCGCTCTGCAGGGTGTAGCTGATGTACTCCCGGCTGATGGTGTCCAGGAACATCTTGGCCCGCAAGGGGATCTCATCCTCCACGCGTACGTCCAGGATGGAGGTGTACTCGAGGTTCTCCACCGTCATACCGTAGCTGTACTTGCCCACCAGGAACTGGCGGCTGTGTACCACGAACTGGTAGTCGCTGCTGGTGTAGCGCTCCAGGTTGGCGGCTGTCATCGCCTGAACCTTGTCGATCCGCAACGTGAAATCCCCATCCGCCGCGTCCGGGTTGTCCGTGTCGAACGGGAAGGTCTTCTTGATGATGCCGGCCCCACGATCGTAGCTGAGTTCGAAATGTTCCGGATCGATGATGTGCAGGTCGAACGGCTTCTCGAAGAGCTTGGGGTTCAGGATCCGCATCCTCACCGTGAAGGGCAGGCTGGCGTAGACCTCGGTCTTCTTGAAACGCCCGATGATGTAGTACGAGACATCGAAGTCCAGTTTGTCCAGTGCCCGGCTGATCATGTCGTAGCTGGTGAGCACCCGCTTCTGGTTCACGATGTCCCCGTAGGCCGCTACATAGCCGATGTTCTGGTATACGGCGCTCTGGTAGTTGTAGGTGTCGCGGTCCTTCAGCAGGATCTGCGTACTTGCCCCGTACACCTCCGGGATCTTGTAGGAATAGAGGTAGGAGAGGACGGCTGAAAGGATCAGCGCCACCACTACGAAATACCAGTTCTTCGAGAAGATCCGGAGTACGGAGCGCAGGTCATTTACGTCGATGATGCCCGCCTTGGGGCCTGCCGCTGCTGCCATGGGTTCCCGGGTGGCGCCGATGGCTCCTGAAAGGACCGTAGGCACCGCAAAAGGGCTGCGAATATAGTCGGCACATGCATGGCCTTCGCTCGGCCTGGACAGGGTATTCCCGTCACCTGTCGGATCGTTGAAAACAATGGGTATACCCCTCTGGAAGCCGGTTGGTCGATCTTTCTACATTTGGCGCAAGTTCCTGAGCGCTCTGAAGAAATGAAGTATGTGCTACGCCTCGCGGCCCTCGCGTGCTTGACGGGTTTTCCGCTTATCGGAGGCCTCTTCGCACAGGGTGGTCCCCCCGTAGGCGGCCCTCCTCCGTGCTGGCCACCACCATGCATTCCAGTTGACGGTGGCATTTCGCTCCTGATCGGCGCTGGTGTGCTGCTCGGTGCGAAGCGCTCTTACGACCTCCACAGGCGTTCGAAGCAGGCCGCTTGATGACCCCCAACGCCCCGTCCTCATCGGTCGGGCGTGATGCGCTGGTCCGGTTCCTTCTCATGGCCGCCGCCTTGTTCATCGGCTGGCAGTTGCTCTATTCCCTGGTCATCCACCCTTGGGGAGCGTTGGACCGCTGGCTGATCGATCGGCTCACCGATCACGCCGGGGGCGTGTTGCGCCTGGTGGGCTACGAATTGCTCCCGGAGCCGGCCGGCGACAGCAGTCGATACATCGGTGTCCAGGGCGGCAATTTCCTTTGGATCGGCGACCGATGCGATGGGCTCTCGGTGATGGTGGTTTTCGCGCTTTTCATCGTAGCCTTCCCGGGGCCCGGGAAGCACAAGCCTTGGTTCGCGTTACTGGGGGTCCTGTTGATCCATGCCATGAACGTGCTGCGCGTTGTCGCGCTCTGCTACATTGTCACCATCGACTACGAACTGCTCAATTTCCAGCATGACTACACCTTCCAGGTCGTGGTTTATGGCTGCGTGCTCCTGCTCTGGTACATCTGGGTGAAGCGGTTCGCACCACTGCCAGCGACGCGCTGACGATGGGGCCGCGCCTTCGTTCCGCCCTGATCCTGCTCGCCGGCATCGGCACCGGTTCTTTGCGCGACTTCCTCTTCATCAATCTCAACTACCAGATCGATCATATCGCGCGCGCCACGCCTGTATCCTTCGCCCATTCCCGCTTCCAGGGTTGGGTGAAAAGCTGGGATATCACCGACCTGACCCGGCTGAAATGGATGCTCGCCGTACTCTTCGTGCTCGGTATGTGGGCCTTGTGTCTCCTCCTGCTGAAGAACGCAGGGGTGTTGCACAGCCTCTGGCGCACCGTTACCTGGGTCTTCCTGGGCATCGCGGCAGCGGCTTTGATGCTGCATGGCCTGGCCCGCTGGCTACCGGTGGAGGAAGCCTCGGCGAATCTGCTGCACGCCATCCAGTATCCGGTGCTTCTGCTCATCCTCCAGGTCGTGGTTGGGCTTTTCCCGCGCACCCGGCAGCAGCGGATCTGAGGGTTCCCGGGGGCTACTTTCGCGGCACTCTGCCTTGCAGGGCGAGTGGCCATGCGTGTTTCCATCATCATCCCGTGCTACGATGTGCAGGAGCATCTACCGGGAGCATTGGGCTCGGCTCTCGCGCAGGACCATCCGGATACGGAGATCATCTGTGTGGACGACGGCAGCAAGGACGGCACTCGGCGAGTGCTGGCGGACTTCTCCGCTAGCAATCCGGGGAGGATCCGCATCCTGGAACAGACCAACAAAGGGGCCTCCGCAGCGCGCAACGCGGGTGCCGTGGTCTGCACCGGTGCGTACATCCAGTTCCTGGACGCGGACGACACGATCTTGCCGGACAAGATCTCCGGTCAGGTACAACTCGCGGAAAGGCATGCGAGCCCAGGACTCATCGTCGGCGACTTCGAACAGGTAATGCCCAACGGATTGCTGCTCCCCGCGCTCGCGCTCTACGACCAGCCTTGGATGGCGCTCATCCGAACACGGATGGGCACCACGAGCGCGAACCTCTGGAAGCGGGATGCACTGGTTGGGGTCGGTGGCTGGAACGAACAGCTCGGGAGCAGCCAGGACTATGAGCTGATGTTCCGCCTGCTCAAACAGGGCACGCCCGTCGCGTGGGATCCGCGCATCCGTACGCATGTGCTCAAGCGAGCGAGCGGGTCGATTTCCCAGACCGGCGTGCGAGCCAATTGGGACCGTTACATCGCCCTGCGGCATGACATGAAGGAATACCTCTCGGCCGCCGATCCGAACAGGTACGCCACGGAGATCGAAACACTGCGGCAGTACATCTTCATGGCCTTACGCATTATCGCTGCGGAGGATCTGCCCAAGGCCCTCACGACCTACAAAAGGAGCATCGGCACGGGCTTCCGCCCACAGGTAAGCCGCGCCATCACCGAACGATACGCGGCGCTGCATAACTTGCTGGGCTTCGCCACCACCGAGCGACTGATGCGTCTTGTGAAGGGACGCCGCCCGCAGCGAACCACCGCATGATCCGCTCGCACGCCGACCTTCTCGCCTATCGTGAAGCGGACCGCATCGCCCTCCGGCGGCAGTTCTCCTCGCAGATGATGTTCGACGAGGTGTGGAAGTTCCAGCGCCTGCTCCGTCGCGTGGAGCATGCCCTGAACTGCCACAAGACGAAGGGGCTCATCGGCAAGCTGATCTATAAGTACTGGTCCGTGCGCTTCCATCGCCAGAGCGTGCGCTGCGGGTTCGATATCCCACCCAATGTTTTCGGTCCCGGTCTCAGCATCGCTCATCGTGGTACGATCGTCGTGCATCCGGATGCGCGTATCGGCCAGAACTGTCGCATTCATGTGGACGTGGTGATCGGCACACGGCCCGGACCGCTGGACCTGGTTCCAAGGATCGGTGACAACTGCTACATCGGCCCAGGTGCGAAACTGTTCGGTGATATCGTGATCGGCGCCAACACCGCCATCGGTGCCAACAGCGTGGTGAACAGCTCCTTCCCCGAGGGTAACATGACCATCGCCGGTGCGCCCGCGCGTAAGGTGAGCGATACCGACAGCCGCGAGTTCATCATCGCCACGCGCAGCCGGCCGGAAGTCCTTGGGTGAGCCGCTCGTCCGATCCCAGCGGTAGTGGGCTTCGCCCGGTCCAGCCCTGTTCGAAATGGCCTAACCTTGTCACCCACGATCAGTAGCAGATTGGAACAAGCATCCGCTTCCGTCCGTCCCTTCTTCCGATGGCTTCTGCGGTCGGTCGTGCCGCATGCGGGTGTCACCATCGCGATCCTGTTGATCGTGCACGCGCTGCTCCCACCGTTCTGGGGTTCGCCCGGGTTGGCGTTGAAGGTGCGCAGCGCGGAGACGCCCGTCCAGCACTATGCCCGTGTGCTCGTGGGCTCCAGTCACCTCTTCCGTCAGGTGATCCCCGCCACGCTCGACTCCGCGCTGGCCGACGGAGGAAGGACGTTCAACATGGCCCTGAACGCGGTGTACTCGCCAGAGTCGGAGATCGCGTGCGCCCATCTGCTCCGCAGCGAGTATCCGCCGGCGGATGTCATCCTCGAGATCATGCCCTATGTCGTATTCGAGGAGCAGAGTTTCGATCACTACCGTTCCTGGTACTACGTGGATGCGCGGTCGTGCCTTTCGCTCGTCAGGGAGCACGCCAGCCTGCACGATGTATCGCTCCTGGACCGACTGAAGATCATCGTCCCGGATGTGCGCGCGTTCGCCTACGCGGCCACAATGCCCGGCCTGGCCGACCGGTTGAAGGATGATGATCTGTTGGATACCGGCATTGTCATGGGCCCGTTGAAGGATGGGCACGTACCGTTCGCCTGGCAACAACAGCGCGATCCGGAGAACAAGGGCCTGCAGCGCCGACATGAGGAGCTGCTGGCGGATACCGCTGAGATCGGCCGGCGCGCAGCTGCGATCACGATGGTCCATCATCGTGATGCACGTCCATCGATCTCCGCGCATGCGCGATCCCTGCAAGGCTTGCTGCACCTGGCGGAGGAGCGCGGAGTGAGGCTCCGTTTCGTCCTGCCGCCGCTTTGGCCGGTGAAGGGGGAGGATGTGATCGCGCTCTTCCATTCACTGCCGCGAGGAAGCTGCATCGACCTGAGCGATCCCTCCCGATACCCTGAGTTCTACAGGTTGGAGAACATTTTCGACGCGGGCCATTTGAACGCAACAGGTTCACGTTTTTTCACCTTGCGGTTGGCGGAACAGATCAAGGATCCGGGACCAGTGACAGGGATGAGCATCACTACAGGCGACATGGAGTATGCTTACCCGAGATCCCAGACTCATGTCCGGCGCCCATCCGCCGGTACCGTTCTCCCCAAGGCCCGATCCTGATACCAACGCCGGATGCCGTTCCCTTCGTTCGGGTTTCTGCTGTTCTTCCCCTTCGTCTTCCTGTGCCATTGGTTGCTGGCCGGGCGCTCGGCCCGTGCGCAGAACGTATTGCTGCTGTTGGCAAGCCTCGTCTTCTATGGTCTGGCCGATGCGCGCTCGCTGCCGTTGCTGTTCGTCTGTGCTTTGGTGAACTATTTCACAGCGATCGGTCTGGTCAACGCCGTCAACGAGCGCCGACGCTCGTTGCTGTTCTGGTCAGGCATCGTCTTCAACATCGGCTTGCTCGCCCTCTTCAAGTATTCCGGGTTCTTCCTTGCCGGGTTCGCATCGTTGCTGCACGGTGGCGTCGGTGGCCCTGCTGAAGGGGCGCTGCCGATCCTGCTGCCACTTGGACTGAGCTTCCTGACTTTCCAGATGGTCGGCTACCTCATCGAGGTGAACAATGGTGATCTCGAACCCGAACGATCGCCCCTGGCGTTCCTTACCTACGTGTTCTACTTCCCGAAGATCCTCGCAGGTCCCGTGGAACGTGCCCAGCACTTCCTCCCGCGTGTCGCGGAGCGTCGGTCTTTCGATGCCCGGCTCGTTTCCGACGGTTTCCGGCAGGTGTTGTGGGGCTTCTTCGCCAAGGTCGTGATCGCGGACAACGCGGATGCATGGCTCGATCCTGTTTTCGATGGATCGAGCGCGCGTGCTGGAAGCACCTTCCTGCTGGCGGCCTGCATGTACATCATCCAGCTCTACGGCGATTTCTCCGGCTACTCCAACATCGCGATCGGGATCTCCAAGATGCTGGGCATACCCCTGGCCGCCAACTTCGCTACGCCGCTCTTCGCAACGAACGTCAGCGAGTTCTGGAAACGGTGGCACATGTCCCTCACCGGCTGGATGATGGACTACGTGTTCACCCCGCTCTCTTTCCTTCTCCGGGGCGCTGGGCGTTGGGGTACCGTGATCTCCATTTCAGTGGTGTTCCTTTCCGTGGGCATCTGGCACGGGGCCAATTGGGCATTCGTCCTGTTCGGGGTGCTGCAGAGCCTGCTGTTCCTTCCCATGGCGTTCGCCAATGCGCTGAACAGGCCGACCGTGTTCCCGGATAAGACCCTCCTTCCGACGTGGAAACACCTGCTCCGGATGGCCGCCACGTTCCTGCCGATGATGCTGTGCTTCGTCCTGCTGCGTACCGAGGATGTCGGAGGATGGTTCCGGGTGGTGCGGGGGATGATCTCCACGACCTTGTTCAGCCTGCCTGGCAATACGCCCTGGCCCTTGTTGGGCATGATCGCGATCTACCTGCTGTTCGAATGGTCGCAGCGTTCCGAGGAGCACGCGCTTCGGTTCGAACATTCGACGTTCCCCAGAACCGTGCGTGCGGTGGTCTGTTACGTCGTCGCGTTCACCGCACTGTGGTATGGTGGGGCGCACCAGACATTCATTTACTTCCAGTTCTAGGCGCTTCCGGTCACTGCCTGCGGACCGCTGCGGATGTACAGGGTACATTCGCGCCGCACGGCATGAAGAAGCTCCTCATCGTGGTGGGCACCCGCCCCAATTTCATCAAGGTCACCCGCTTCAAGAAGGTCGCCGCTGAGCGAGGCACCCTCGATGTGCGGATCGTGCACACGGGTCAGCACTTCAGTGCCAACATGGCGGATGTGTTCTTCGAGCAGTTCGGTCTCCAACCCGACATCTGGCTGGATATCGGCCAGGGCAGCCCCAATACGCAGATGGCCGCCGTGATGCGGGAGTTGGAACCGGTGATCGCCAACGAGAAGCCGGACATGGTGATGGTGGTGGGCGATGTGAACAGCACATTGGCCGCGGCCATCACGGCGAACAAGATGGGCGTGCGCATCGGCCACTTGGAAAGCGGCCTGCGCAGCTTCGATCGCACCATGCCCGAGGAGCACAACCGCGTGCTCACGGACCGGATCACCGATCACTTCTTCATCACGGAGCAGAGCGGCATGGATAATCTCCTGCGCGAAGGGGAATCACAGAGCAAGTTGCACTTCGTCGGTAACACGATGATCGACACGCTCGTGGCCTTCGAGCCTCAAGTGCGGGCGAGCGACGTGCTCCAACGCTACGGCCTCGGGCAGGGCGGTCACGTGCTCATGACGATCCATCGCCCGGCTACCGTGGATGTGCCAGCGCGCTTGGGTGAACTTCTCGACCTGATCGCCGAAGTGTGCTCCACGCGGAAGGTGGTCTTCCCGATCCATCCGCGCACGGTGAAGAACATCGAAGCTTTCGGCCTTAAGGCGAAGTGCGATGCCATCAAGGGTCTTGTCCTCACCGAACCGCTGGACTACTTCGCGTTCCAAAAACTGATCGCCACTTGCGCGTTCATCCTCACGGATAGCGGCGGCATCCAGGAGGAGAGCACGTTCCGGCGTGTGCCCTGCCTCACGCTACGCCCGAACACCGAACGCCCCAGCACGGTGACGATCGGCAGCAACGAACTCGTTCCGCTGGAGATGGATGCTGTGCGCAAGGCCATCGCCCGCATCGAGAACGGGACGTTCAAGAAAGGGGAGGTGCCGCCGCTTTGGGACGGGCATGCCACGGAGCGGATCGTGGAGGTGCTGGAGCGCGTGCTTCAGCGAAGGCAGAGCGTGACGGAACTGTAACCCTGAACCGCGTTGTCATTCGATGTTGGACGACGTTGCGCGGCTCTGCGCGCAATGGCGTTCAACGTTGGGTAGACGAAGATCTTCGTTTAGCGCCGGAAGTAGCTGCTGGGCCTGA
>CAZYPC010000080.1:0-20634 GCA_964649165.1 uncultured Chryseobacterium sp. | reverse complement strand
CCGCGCGCCGATGCAAGTGCAGGCGGATGTGGTCGTTCAGGATGGGCAGGAGTTCGGCCTCCTTGCGCACCCTGACCTTTTCGAGGGAGCGCGCCATGGCCCGGGCGCAAACGACGCCCACATCGAAGTGGAATTGCTCATGGCTGAGCAGCCCGGGTGTTTGCCCGGCACCGCTCCAAACGACAGCCCTGTGGGAAATGGTGATCTTCCAGGGATCGGGGAACGCGAACAGGTTGCCGACCTTCCTGGGTCCTTTGTTCTCGATCTGGTAGTCGAAGGCGGTGTATGAATCCTGGGAGGTCCCGTCCGCTGGATCGACGGGGCGATTGTTGGTGACCGTGAAATCGTTCCAGCGCAAGGCGATGGCGGTGCGTCGTACGTCGATGGACATGATGTGGAAGAGGATTGATTGGATATGGGTTGAAGGTGTTGATAGGTCGGCCTGTTCGGCCGGGGGGAAAAGACAGCGGGGAGGGCCTAGGCCCTCCCCGCTCGCTCGGATCTTAGATAGGCCACTCGTTCTCGAGGGCCTCGCTACCCAGCGTCAGCTTCTTGGCGCTGATCGTGAAGCTCATGGACATGGGGTTGCCGCCCGTGCTGTCGAAGTTCTCAGAGAGGGCCACCACGTAGCCGGTCTCGAACTTGAGCTCCTTCATCTTCGCGTCCTCATCGCGCTTCTTGAACACGATGCTGCCGTCGGAGCTCTTGAACTGGGCGATCATCAGGTCCCAGATGGAAGTATCCTCGGTGGCTTCGATCTCGAAGGTGATCGTGCCACCCTTCACTTCGCTGGCGGGGCGGCCCGTGTGGTCCACATCGCGGTTCAGGGCGTAGCTGCAATGCAAGAGGCGGTAGGATTTGCCGTTCATCGAAAGGTCTGCGCGGAATGCCATGGTTGATAAGGTGTTGTTTGGTTGTTGTCGTTATTGACGATGCGAAACTGGGGTCTCCCCCGCAAAGGGGAATGCCCGATCGAGCAAGTGGCGGGATGGGGCGAGCCGGCGGCCTGGACCGGGTTCCGTCCGGTGCGGACATCCGGAATGGATCCCTACATTCGGATACTCATCCCAAAACCCTCCCACCCATGGCCTGGACATTGAACAAGAACGGTGTCACTCCCCGCGCGGTCCTCACCAGCAGCGAGCAGCGGAACCTGAACATCTTCATGAACGCCGTGCGGGGGGGTACCGAGCCCTCCGCAGCCGCAGCCCTGTGGGATTCGAAGTACACCAAGCTGCAGGGCGCGCCCAACCAGTACGAGATCCGGCTTTCCGGAGGTTGTCGCGCTACGTTCACGGTGAACAAGAACACCGAAACCGTGACCATGCTCGCCGTGGGCGGGCATACCTGAGCTGCGAGAACGAGCGGACACTACTTCATCATTCTCTCCGGCGGAACGATGAACACCGAGGCCCCGAAGAAGAGCGCGTCGTTCACGCGCGTGCCGATGATCGTACGCCCGCGATCCACGCCATGGTCCGTGACCAGGGTGAGGTTGAGCGTATGGGTAACTCCTGCGTCGAAACCCAGCCAGAGCCAATCGTGCAGTTCGTGCTCATAGCGTGCGAAGGTGCGTAGCGCACTGCGCTCCAGGAAGAACGTGCCATCAAGCGGCTGGCCGGTGAAGAGGATATTGTAGTTCGCGCCGTCGATCTCCGCGCCGGCATAGAACAGGTCCTTGTCAGCGAGGTTGAACCGGACCCTGGCGCTCTGCGGGAGCAGCAGATCGATACCGAAATGCCGGTTGAATGTGCGACTGAACCCCAGGACTGGCAGCAGTTGTGCTTTGCCCAACAGGTAGGAGAAGGCCAGGCCTCCGCCGAAGGTCGTGTTCGCATCGCGCTTCCACCCGAAGAACGCGACCGCCGTGTATTTGATGGGGTTCTTCGCCCGCGAAGGGGATTCGATGCCATCATGGTCCAGGCTCGCGCGCAGGCGGGAGATCACGTACGTACGTCTGAAATAACGGCCTGCATAGAGCGTGGAGGAGATGGACCGCAAGGGGCGGTCCTCCAATTGTTCGAGCAACGGCGTGGCCGGCCCGCTGAAACGCTCGAAGCTGTAGTTCTCCACCAGGTAGCCGAGGCCCAGACTGAGCTTCCAGTCCGGCCGGTTCAGCAGAGGCACACGGACCTTGATCTCGATGCGGCGGTTCCGGCGCACTTCGCTGTTGAACCGGAGGCTGTCATTCTCCACGTCACGCGTGGCCACGGAGAAGTCGACAACGCGCGCGTAGTTCAGCTCGAACGCTTTCGGCCGCGCCTGACCGGTAACGCCGCTGGTGCAGAAAAAAGCCGTGTCCTGGGCGACAGTGACCAAGGCCGTCACGCACAGCCAGAGGAGCAGAAGGTTTCTCTTCAAGATCGGAACGGAACGGGGAACAACGCCGGATCAGGCGGGTACATTGCCCTTGTTCATACCCGTGATGAAATAGACGACGGCCCCCAGGGCCACGATGCCGAGGCCGATGGTGGTGAAGGTCGGTTGCATCACGAGCAGATTGACGCAGAAGGCCAGCGCGCAGATGACGTACAGCGCGGGAACGAGCGGGTAGCCGAACGCGCGGTACGGTCGTTCGGTGTCCGGTTCGCGCTTGCGCAGGATGAAGATGCCCGTGATGGTCACGACATAGAACAAGAGCGATGCGAACGTGGTGTAGTCGAGCAGGTCGCCGTAGGTACCGCTGAAACAGAGCAGGCATGCCCAGCCGCATTGCACCCAGGTGGCCCACTCCGGAACGCCCTTCGCGTTGAGGGTGGCGGCCTGCTTGAAGAACACGCCTTCCTTGGCCATGGCGTAGTACATGCGGGGCCCCACAAGCACGTAGCCATTGATGCAGCCGAAGGTGCTCACCATGATGAGGCCTGCCATCACGGAAACGGCGACCGGCCCCATGATCACCTCGGCGGCGGCCGTGCCCACGCGGTCGAAAGCAGCGCCCTGGATGCCTTCCACCGGGAGCAGTGACAAGTAGGTGATATTGGCCAGCACGTAAAGGGCCGTCACCAGGAAGGTGCCGAGCGCGAGGCTGAGCGGGATGTTGCGCTGCGGGTCCTTCACTTCGCCGGCGATGAAGGTGACGCTGTTCCAACCGTCGCTGCTGAAGAGCGAACCGACCATGGCCACGCCCAGCGCACTGAGCAGCACTCCGCCCGTGAGCGGTGTGAGCGCACCGTCCGCTTCGAGCCGCACCGCGTCCCAGCCCTTGCTGAAGTTGGTGGAAAGCATGTCGGTACCCAGGCCAACGGAAAGCCCGACGATGATCAGGGCGAGCACGGCCACGACCTTCGCCAGCGTGAAGACCGTGGTGAACGTCTTGCTGTTCTCCACCCCGCGCGTATTGAACCAGGTGAGCAGCAGGATGGCGCAGACGGCGTACACCTGTGCGGCACTGATCTTCACCGGGCCGAACGCCAGCAGGATATTGTCCGGTGAGAGCACCGGGAAGAACACCGCGCTGAACTTCGCGAAGGCCACGGCCACCGCGGCGATAATGCCAGAGGTGATCACCGTGAACGCGGTCCATCCATAGAGGAACGCGACGAGTTTGCCGTAGGCGCGCTGCAGGTACACGAACTGGCCACCGGCCTTGGGCATCATCGCGGCGAGCTCGCCATAGCTGAGCGCGGCGAGCACGGTGAGCACGCCGGCCACAACCCAGGCGGTGAGCATCCAGGAGGGGGAACCGAGCCCGCGCAGCATGCCCGCGCTCACGATGAAGATGCCGCTGCCGATCATGGAGCCGGCCACGAGCATCACGGCGTCGAGCAGGCGGAGGGAGCGGTGGAAGTCGGACATGGGAGATCGGCGAATGTGGTGATGAGCGGATGAGCCAGGGCTGGTGCGCCGAATGTAGAAGGATGCGTGACTGTGCAGCGCGGGCATCCGTCTATATTGGCACGGACCAAGCCGCTCCGCATGGATCAACTGTTCGATCGCTGTTCGCGCTTCCTGTTCTGCCTATGCTGCGTGCTCCTCTCCATCGGAGCCACGGCGCAGTATGAACTGCGCGGCACGGTCACGGACAAAAGTTCAGGTGAGACCATCATCGGCGCGATCGTGAAGCTGAAGGGCGAAAGCAAGGGCGTGAGCACCGACCTCGACGGGAAGTTCACGCTGAAGGTGTCGCAGCTTCCTCCGTTCACGATCGTGATCACCAGCATGGGCTACGCCGCGCAGGAGGTGGAGGTGGCCAGCCTGGACCAGCCGATCAAAGCGAGCATGGGCGCCGATGAGGTGATGCTGAAGGAGGCGCTGGTGGTGAAAGAGCGCATCAGCGACAAGCAGAAGCAGGCGCCGCTCACCGTGGAAACGATGGACCTGATCGCCATCAAGGAGGCACCGACGGGCGATTTCTACCAGGGGCTGGGCACGTTGAAAGGTGTGGACATGGTGGCGGCGAGCTTCGGCTTCAAAGTGATCAACACGCGCGGCTTCAACAGCACCAGCCCGGTGCGCTCATTGCAGCTGATCGATGGCGTGGACAACCAGAGCCCGGGGTTGAACTTCTCGTTGGGCAACTTCCTCGGTGCGTGCGATCTGGATGTACTGAAGGTGGACGTGGTCGCCGGTGCGAGCAGCGCGTTCTATGGCCCTGGCGCGTTCAACGGGGTGATCAACATGACGACAAAAAGCCCATGGAACTTCCCGGGATTGAGCGTTAGCGCCAAGGGCGGCGAGCGCAACATGCTCGAAGGTTGTGTGCGCTGGGCCGAGGTGCTGAAGAACAAGGAGGGCAAGCCCGGCCGGTGGGCCTACAAGCTGAACGCCTTCGCCCTGCGCGCGGATGATTGGATGGCGGAGAACTACGACGCCACCAGCAACTCCCCCACGGGCGTTTCGAACCCCGGCCGGTATGATGCGGTGAACATCTACGGGGATGAGGATGTGACGGTGAACAATGACTACTTGGGCAGCACATCAGAACGACGGGACTTCCCTGGGCTGGGCAAGTTCATCCGGGCTGGCTATCGCGAACGTGACCTGGTGGACTACAGCACGGACAACCTGAAGCTCGCGGCCTCCATCCATCATCGTTTCACGGACAGCCTCGAACTGATCGTCGCGAACAACTACAGCCAGGGCAGCACGGTATATCAAGGCGATAACCGATATCGCTTGAAGAACGTCAAGTTCTACCAGCATCGGCTGGAAGTGAAGCGCGAAGGCAGGTGGTTCTTACGCGGCTACGTCACCCATGAAGACGCCGGGCAGACGTACGACATCTTCACCACCGGTCTACGGCTCCAATCGGCGACGGGAGACACGAGAGAATGGAACACGATCTATAGCAATCTATGGGGCTTGCGGATCCGCCCGCAGGTCGAAGCGATCCCGGACTATTTGACCACTTCGGAAGCATTCGCGCAGGGCATCAATACACCGGAGCTGTACGCGGCCTGGCAGGATCAATGGATGATCGAACATCAGAGCGAGTTGGCCGGATTCCATGCCTGGGTCCTGGATCACGTGAACGACACCACTACCACGTTCTTAAGACCCGCATACGAGCCCGGAACTGAGCGATTCAATGAGAAGTTCGACGAGATAACCGGCAGGCGATTCACGGAGGGCGGCTCCCTGTTCTACGACCGCAGCGTGCTAGCGCATGGCATGGGCGAGTACAGGTTCAAGCCGGGATTCGGCGAGGTTACGGTGGGCGGCAACTTCCGCCGGTACATGCCGAACACCGCCGGGACCATCTTCCGGGATACGACCGGTGTAAAGATCACGAACAGTGAATTCGGCGGTTTCGTGGGCCTCGAAAAGATACTGCTGCGGGAGCGGGTGCGCGCCACCGCCACCTTGCGCATGGACAAGAACCAGAACTTCGATGCGCTCTTCTCCCCCGCCCTCTCGCTGGTGTACAGCAAGACCCCGGCGCATGTGTGGCGCGTGAGCTTCAGCAGCGCGATCCGCAACCCAACACTGGCCGACCAGTACCTGTACTACAACGTGGGCCGCGCCATCCTCCTCGGCAATGTGGATGGGCAATTCGAGGCCGGTCGCGATTCCATGTTCACGATCGAGAGCTTCAGCGCCTATCGCAACACGTTGCAAACCTCCCTCCTCAACTATTTCAATGTGGACCGCCTGCGGCCCGAGCAGGTGAAATCCATCGAGGTCGGCTATCGCGGCACGCATTGGGAGAACGTGTACCTCGATGTGAGCGCGTATGCGAGCTGGTACAAGGACTTCATCGGCTACATCATCGGGCTTTATGGCAAATTCGATCAGAACACTGGCTTCCCGATCGGCGGATTGCAAGCGTACCGTCTCGCCGCGAACGCGACCTCACAGGTCACCACGCAGGGCGCGAACGCCGGCCTGAGCTGGTACCGGCCGAAGATGACATGGACGGCGAACTACAGCTTCAACCGGCTCACCAGCGGCGATGACGACCCGATCATCCCGGCCTTCAACACGCCGGAGAACAAATTCAACCTGGGCTTCACCAGCCGCGACCGGCGCATCCCCTTCACTGAGGTGCGGAACCTGGGCTACGGCGTGAACTGGAAGTTCGTACAGGGCTATCTATTCGAGGGTTCACCGCAATTCAGCGGGGAGATCCCGAGCTACGACATGGTGGACGCACAGGCTAGCGTGGCTTTCCCGAAGGCGCACCTCACCGTGAAGGTCGGGGCGAGCAACCTGTTCGGCGTGGTGCCCTTCTTCGACGACGCCGTGCGGGAGGATGAGCGCCTTGACCGAGCGGTGAACAACGACGTCTACCTGGTCTTCGGAGGCCCGCGCGTGGGGCGCTTGGCGTACATCCAATTGGTGTACGAGCTGAGCGATCGATAGTCGCCCGCTCCTGACACGATCAGTGGCGATCGGAAAGTGGAAAGTGGTCAGGGCCTCCGACCTACCCCTTTCCACTTCTTCGTTCCGGCCTACATTTCGGCCACTAAACCCAACAACGATGAGAACAAGCCTACGCGCGCTGGCCATCACGCCATTGGCCGTGGCCCTATCCGTGAGCGCACAGCGGTACGCGACCGAGGTGTTCACGAACGAGCAACTGACGATCACGCCGGATGTGGAATTCGGCCAGAACGTCGACTTCCTGACCTCCGACCTGAGCAACCCCGGCATCTTCGTTCCGGAGGTGCAGATGCTGCAAGGCATGGTGAGCAACGGAGACCCGATCCCGCCCCCGTTCTTCAACCCGGCGGACACGAGCACCGCGGTGAAAGTGGCCCGCTTGATGATGGACATTTATCAGCCGAGCCAGGCCGTGGATTGTGAGCAGGAGCGCGCGCTCTTCATCTTCGTGCATACCGGCAACGCCTTGCCCCCACCCCTGAACGGCAGCCCGAACGGGACGCGGAAGGACAGCAGCGCCGTGGAAGTGTGCAAGCGCATGGCGCGCCGCGGCTACGTGGCGATCAGCATGAGCTACCGACTGGGCTGGAACCCGCTCGGTGCCACGCTGGAGATCCGCCGCGGCACGCTGCTCAACGCGATCTATCGTGCGATCCACGATGTGAAGCAGTGCATCCGTAATGCCAAGGCCGACGCGTCCGACCTGCACATCAACCCGGACAAGGTGGTGCTCTACGGCGAAGGCACCGGCGGCTACATCACGTTGGCCACGGCCACGTTGGATGAACCCGCTGAGCTCTACATCGAGAAGTTCCGTCCGGACCCCTTCGACCCGACGATCAGCTACGTGGATTCGACCACGGTGGGCAACATCGAAGGCTACGGTGGACTCTTCTGCCTGTATCGCCCCAACGGCGAGAACAGCGACTTCAACATGTGCGTGAACGCGGGCGGCGCGCTGGCCGATACGAGCTGGCTCGCGCCAGGTGATGTACCGATGGTGGCTTTCCACACCGTGTTCGATCCGTTCGCACCCTTCACCGAGGGCATCGTGATCGTGCCGACCACGGGCGAGCAAGTGGTTCCCGTACAAGGCAGCAACCTCTTCATCCAGCTGGTAAACACCTACGGCAACAACGCGGCGTTCGCGAGCTTCCCCGATGGCGACCTCTATACGGACCGCGCGCGTGATCTTTATGGAAGCACACAGGTGCACGCCGGTTCGAGCGTGGCCATCAATACGGGTGTGGAAGGCCTCTACCCGATGGTGACCACGGATTGGCCGGGTCTTGGTCTCGCACCGTTCGAGGAAGCCAGCCCCTGGCAGTGGTGGGATCCGAACAGCCCGCTCGCGCTGGTGGAAGTGCAACCCGGTGTCACCACCGGTCAG
Source organism: uncultured Chryseobacterium sp. (assembly GCA_964649165.1). Taxonomy (GTDB): domain Bacteria; phylum Bacteroidota; class Bacteroidia; order Flavobacteriales_F; family PHOS-HE28; genus PHOS-HE28. Next base: position 12,419 of record CAZYPC010000080.1, on the reverse strand, counting down.
GCTTCGCAGGCCAGCAACCCGAACTTCGGTCCGGACAAAGGCCGCGCGGTGATCGACACGATCATCGGCTACATGAACCCGCGCATCATCGCGGCACTCAGCCTCTCCGACGAACTGATCGCCGAGGGTTCACCCTGCGACGATGGCAATGCGAACACGGTGAACGATGTCTACCTGGCCGGGTGCATCTGTGAAGGCTCGCCGATCGGCATCGCCGAAGTGGAACTCTCCAACGGCCTGAGCGTGCAGCCCAATCCCGCGCACGACGTGCTCCGCGTGGTGAGCGAGAAAGAGATGATGCTGTCCTACGAGTTGCACGATGCAACGGGCCGTCGTGTCCGCAACACGGGCGTGAACGCTCGTCAGTTCACCATGGACCGCAACGGCCTGCAGCCGGGAGCCTACTTCCTCACGGTGCGTTTCGCCGATGGCAGCGTGACGCGGAAGGTGGCGCTGGACTAGTCGATCCGCATTCTACAGGAAGCCCCCGTCGCTATGGAGCGGCGGGGGCTTCGTTCGTCCGGGCGATATATGACGGCAGCGACGGCGGCATACCTTGCTCAACGAATCGCGGACCGTGATCCGGAAAATCCGATACCAGGCCCTCTTGTCCGCGCTGTTGGGCGTGGCGCACACGCTAGTGGCCCAGCGCTACGTGAGTGAAGTGTTCAGCGTGGATCAACTGACGATCACACCCGATGTGCCCTACGCAGCGAACATCGACTTCCTCCGATCCGACTTCAGCGATCCAGAACTGGCCGCATCGGAGGTGATACAGCTGCAGTACTTCGCCGCCAACCACATACCGATCCCTCTCTCGTTCTTCGACCCGGAGAGCCCCAGCACCATGGTAAAGCTGGCGGACTTGCGGATGGACGTCTACCAGCCCGACCAGTTGTTGGACTGCGAACAGGCCCGCCCCTTCTTCATCTACCTGCACACCGGCGATCTGATGCCCCCGCCTTTGAACGGCCGGCCGGTGGGCACCCGGAAGGACAGCAGTGCGGTGGAGGTCTGCCGGCGAATGGCACAGCGTGGATACGTGGCAGCGAGCCTGAGCTACCGCCTGGGATGGAAGCCCCACGCGAACGACCCGGACACCCTTCGCGGAACGTGGTTCAATGCGCTGTATCGCGCCATGCATGATCTGAAGGAAGGCATACGTGTATTGAAGCTGAACGCCGCGCAGTACCATGGCGACCTGGACAAGGTCATCGTTTGTGGCGAGGGTATCGGGGGGAGCATCGCGCTCGCGGCCGCAACACTGGATGACTCCACGGAACTCTACATACCGAAACTGCTTCCCGACGCCTCTGAACCCGATACCAGTTTCGTGGACCCCTGGCGGGAAGGGGACCTGGACGGTTTCAACGGCATGTACAACCTGTACCGTCCTTCGCTCAACAACAGCGACTTCGACCTGTGCGTGAGCATCGGCGGCACATTGGTGGACACGAGCTGGCTTGCACCCGGCGATCCGGCCATGCTGGCGTTCCACGGTGTGTTCGACCCCATCGCGCCATTCCCTGCCGGGGATCTGCTCGCTGGCCCGGGGGGCGCCGGGATCATACCGGTCCATGGCCCCGACGTGTACCAACCGCTTGCGAATGCCATGGGCAACAATGCGGCTTTCACCGGCCTGCCGGATGGCGATCCGTACACTGACCGGGCCCGGGATCTGTATGGCACGCAGCAGGTCCATACCGGATCCACGGTCACCCTGGATGCCAACGCGGAGGGTGTATTCCCGTTCGTGACCCCCGACTGGCCGGCGGTGGACCCGGCGACACGCGAGGAAGGTGCACCTTGGATCTGGTGGGATGCGTTGAGCCCGGAGGCGCTCACGGAAGTCGCACCCGGTATCACGGCGCATGAGGCGGAGCTCGCTGGAGACCCGGACATGGCACCGGCAAAGGGCCGCGCCTACATCGATACGATCATGGGGTACATGAACCCGCGCATCGTTGCGACGCTTGGACTGTCCGGTGCGTATTCCACCGTCGGAATGCCATGCGACGATGGGTCTCCGCTGACATTCAACGATGCGTTCGACAGCACCTGCACATGTACGGGCATCCCCATCGGCCTGGAAGAGGTCGACTTGAACGATGGACTGACCGTGGGGCCGGTTCCGGTGACCGATGCGCTACGCGCTTCCAGTGAACAGCGCGCCATCATCGGCTACGAACTGTACGATGCGGTCGGCCGCCTGGCCCAGACCACCACGGTGAAGGCCCTTCAGTTCATGATGCCCCGCGAAGAACTCCAGGCAGGGACCTACATCCTGATCGTCCGCTTCGCCGACGGCGCCGTTCACAGAACGGTGGTACTCGATTGATCCAGGCTGTTTGAACAGGGGAAGGGCCGCACTGAAGCGGCCCTTCCCCGTTCGTGCCAGCCATCCCTCCCGGTCGACCGTTCGTCAAAAACAAGTACTTTGTCTTGCATAGTACCAAGCAATCCCCTTTTCTTTGCGTCGTCAAGTACCACCGGATACCCATAACCGGACGAACCGATGAACGTGAACGTGGAGAACACCAAGGCGCAGATGCGCAAGGGCGTGCTCGAATACTGCATCCTGTCGCTCCTGAGCGGAGAGGACCTGTATCCGGGCGACATCATCGGGAAGCTGAAAGAGGCGAAGCTGATCGTGGTGGAAGGCACGCTCTACCCGTTGCTCACCCGCTTGAAGGACGCCGGCTTCCTCACCTATCGCTGGGAAGAGAGCCGCAGCGGCCCGCCGCGCAAGTACTACCAGCTCACCCCGCTGGGCCGGAAATTCCTCAAGGAGCTCGACGACACCTGGGACGAGCTCGCCGCCGCCGTGAAAAAGACCACCCGTAACAATCCTTGACCGCAACCCCACGATCCGAGAACGGAACGTCAGTCACATGAAAAAGACAGTCACCGCCAACGTCGCCGGCACGGTCTTCCACATCGAGGAGGACGCGTACGAGCAGATGCAACGCTACCTCGCCGGGATCCGCGCGAACTTCAGCGGGAGCCCGGGCGCGGAGGAGATCATGGGCGACATCGAGTCGCGCATCGCCGAACTGTTCACCGAGCGCCTCACGGGCCGCAGCGTGGTCACGATCGAGGACGTGCGTCACGTGGAGAGCGTGATGGGCCGCCCGGAGGATTTCGCCGCGGAAGGTGCCGGTGGCGCCGCCGCCGCTGACGCCGCCGCTCCGGGCACGGCCACCGGTCGCAAACGTTTCATGCGCGATCCGGACGACAAGTGGCTGGGCGGTGTCCTTGGGGGCCTCGGCAACTTCATCGGGGTCGAAGCCCTGTGGCTGCGCATCGCCATGATCGTGCTCGTGATGGCCAGCGTGGGCTCGCTCATCCCGATCTACATCCTGCTCTGGATCCTGGTACCAAAGGCTGAGTCGGCGGCGGACCGCCTGATGATGCGCGGAGAGCCGGTAACGGTGGAGAACATCAAGCGCATCGTGGAGGAGGGTGCGGCACGCTTCGCGAACGAGGCGGAGAACCTCGGCAAGGAGTTCGGGCCGCGTGCGCAGCAATGGGGGCGCGAGGCTTCAGGCTATGCGCGCAGCGCGGGAAGCAGCGCGGCCGTGCTCTTCCGCAAGCTGGTCGGTGTGGCGCTCATCGTGATGGGGTTCAGCTTCTTGCTCAGCCTGGTCACGGGACTCATCGGAGGAAGCGTCTCCCTGTGGCACTTCGCCAGCTGGAACAGCGACAGCATGGGCATCCTTGACCTGGGCGGCCTGGTCTTCAACAGCCGTGCCGAGGCGATGTGGATGGGCGTCGGTGTGTTCATCCTGCTCGCCGTTCCGATCTGCGCCCTGTTCCTCGCGGGATTCCGTTTGCTGTTGAACACACGCTCACCGAAATGGCTCGGCTGGACCTTGGTGGTGCTCTGGTTCGCAGCCATTTTCCCCACCATGATCGCCGGCTACAGCATCGCGCACGACTTCCGCCGCTCGAACAGTGTACGTACAGAAGTGCACCTGAACCAGCCGACCGGGAATATGCTCTACCTCGACGCCATCCCTGCCGAACAAGGCCATGGCGACTGGCGCATGAGCTACGACGACGGTGCGATCGACGTGGACATGGACGGCATTTTCGTGGAGAATGGCATGGTGTACGGTGGTTGGGCCGATCTCGACGTGGCGACCAGTCCGGACAGCCTGTACCACCTGCTGGTGGTGCGTGAGGCGCGCGCGCACAACTCCAAGGAAGCGCTCCAGCGCGCCGAACGCATCGGCTGGGAGAGCCGCCAGGAAGGCGATGTGATCTTCGTCTCGCCGGTGATCCGCTTCAGCACCCACGACAAGCTCCGTTCGCAGGACGCGCACTTCATCCTCCAGCTACCCATCGGCGGCAGCGTCTTCTTCCGCCCGGACAGCAAGTACATCATCTACGACGTGGACAACGTGACCAACACGCTGGACCGCGACATGCTAGGCCGTTCCTGGACCATGACACCGGAAGGACTTCGCGACACACGCACGATGCCCGCGAAACCGGAGGCCGCACCCGTGGACAGCGCGAAGCACGGCCCGGTAGCCGCGACCGTGTTGCCCAGCAAGAAACGCACGCCACGCAAGCCCACGGGATCCATCGCGCGCACTGTAACCTCCGACAGGGATGCAGGCGTCCAATTGCCGAGCCTGTTGAACCTGCTCGATCGGGTCGTGGCTCTCTGATCATTCGGCCGGCAGCGCGACAAGGGGTTAGACCGCGCCGGTACCAGCGGCCTCGGAACGCCGACGATCCTCATGGGTCGCCGGGGTCTCCGGGGCCGCTTCGCATACGGGCAACAGCACCGCATCTATCTTGCCCGGCGTGTTCCGGTCCAAGCCCTGGCTCCTGTACATCCTGGTGCTCGCCATGGGTGCCTTGGGCGTAGCGCTCTACGTGCAGCGGGGCATGGCCATGCAGAGCGCGGAGGCCGTCAGCGCGATGGGTACGGCTGACGGAGGGCATTGGCAGCACTTCAAGGATACGTACCGTGAGAACCTGACGCATCCGCTGGCGAAGCTGCTGCTGCAGATCCTCACGATCATCCTCACCGCCCGCATATTCAGCTTTTTCTGCTCGAAGCTCGGACTGCCCTCGGTGATCGGCGAGATCGCTGCGGGCATTTTCCTGGGTCCTTCCTTCCTGGCCGACCAGTTCCCGGCGTACTCCGGGTTCCTCTTCCCGCCGGAGTCCTTGGGGAACCTGCAGTTCCTGGCGCAGATCGGTCTCATCCTGTTCATGTTCGTGGTGGGCATGGAGTTGGATCTGGGCGTGTTGAAGGACCGCGGCCAGCAGGCCGTTGTGATCAGCCATGCGGGCATCGTGATACCCTACTTGAGCGGTGTTGTGCTCTCGGCGTTCCTGTATGAACGCTTCGCGCCTCCGACGGTACCGTTCCTCTCCTTCGCGCTGTTCATGGGTATCGCCATGAGCATCGCGGCCTTCCCGGTGCTCGCGCGCATCGCGCAGGAACGTGGCATCACGCGCACGCGACTGGGCGGGCTGGCCATCGCCTGCGCGGCCATCGATGACATCACCGCGTGGTGCCTGCTGGCCGTGGTGATCGCCATCGTGAAGGCCGGGAGCATCGTGAGTTCGGTGTGGACCATCGCACTGGCCATCACCTACGTGACCACCATGATCTTCCTGGTCCGCCCCTTCCTCAAGAAGATGGGCGAGGTGTACGCCGACCGTGAAAGCCTGAGCAAGCCGGTAGTGGCGGTCTTTTTCCTGATCATGCTCCTGAGCGCCTATGCCACCGAGGTCATCGGCATCCATGCGCTGTTCGGGGCCTTCCTGGCCGGTGTGATCATGCCGGCGAACGTGCGTTTCCGCAACCTGTTCATCGACAAGGTGGAGGACGTGGCGCTGGTGCTGTTGCTGCCCTTGTTCTTCGTGTACACCGGCCTGCGCACGCAGATCGGGCTTCTGAACGACCCCGCGCTGTGGAAGTGGTGCGCTGTGATCGTGGCCGTGGCCGTGGCGGGCAAATCACTGGGGATCGCCGGCCCCGCGCGTTTGCTGGGCAATAGCTGGCGGGACAGCCTGATGCTCGGAGCGCTGATGAACACGCGCGGTCTGATGGAACTGATCGTGCTGAACATCGGCTACGACCTGGGCGTGCTCAGTCCCGAGATCTTCGCGATGATGGTGATCATGGCCCTGGCGACCACGCTGATGACCGGACCCTTGCTGAGCATTATCGACAAGGTGCTTCCGGAAAAGATCGCTGTGGAAAAGGAGAAGCTCGCTGCGGAGCTGCGCAAGTTCAAGGTGTTGGTGCCCTTCGGCGATCCCGAGCGCGGTCGCAGCATGGTGCGGCTGGCGAACGCCTTCGTGAAGAGCACGGCGAACGCCGACATCACGGCGCTGCACTTCAGCCCGAGCGGCGAGTTGAACCCGTTCAACACCGCGGTGCGCGAACGCGAGAGTTTCAGCGGCATCCGCAAGCTCGCGACGCGTGAAGGGATGCGGCTGGACACGCTGTTCAAGGCGAGCAACGACATCGAGAAGGACGTGGTGGCCGCGATCAACAGCGGCATCTACGACATGGCCATCGTGGGCGTGGGGCGCAGCATCTACGAGGGAACCGTGCTCGGTCGCGTGGTGGGCATCGGCCGCCGCTTCATCGATCCCGAGCGGCTTATCGACACGCTCACCGGCAAGGAGAGCCTGTTCGAAAGCCGCGATTTCGAGGACCGCGTACGCCAGATCCTGCGGGAGTCGCGCATTCCGGTAGGTCTTTACGTGGACAAGTCGTTGGAGAAGGTCGAACGCGTGGTGGTGCCCTTCTTCGGATCCGGCGACAGCTTCCTCCTCACCTGGGCACAGAAGCTGGTGTACAATCAAGGCGCGCATGTCACCCTGCTCGATGTCGGCGAAGTATTCCAACAGAGCCCGGAGATATTGGCCACCGTCCGAGCGCTGCTCGATGCCTCACCCGGTAAGATGGATCTGCGCAGCACCAAAGAGTCCGATACGGGCCTCGCCGCAGAGAAGGACCTCATGCTGATCAGCCTTGAAGGGTGGAAGCGCGCCGTGGAGAAGCAGAGCCCGTGGCTGGCCGGCGCGCCGAGCACCTTGATCATGCGGCCGTGAGATCGGCTTCACTCCACGATAAGCCGGGCTCCCGTGATCCACGTAGGGCCATCCGTAACATGCAAGGTGTACAGGCCGGGCGACAGGTCATGGATATCAACAACCCGCGTCACCGACCCTCCGGAAAGCCACGGGATATTCCGCACCACCCGGCCATCGGATGCCACGATGCTCATGTCAATGCATCTGGTTCGCAAAGCGCCAGGCAGCGTAAGTCGCACACTCACCTCGCCGTGTACCGGATTCGGATACACCGCAAGCACTTCCCTCAGATTGGTGATCTGCGTTGTGATCCCCGTGCCGATGCCATCGCACCCCGGCACCAGGCAGCCCAGGCTGTCCACCTTAACGACCCAGGCATCCTGCTCGTAGCCCGGCGGGTAGTCGCAGGTATAACAACCATGTGTCGAGCCGCAAGCGATGAAGCCACCGTCCGCAGTGGGTAGTACATCCCGGAAGTACCCGTAGCCGTCGCTGATCAGGCTGTCGTAGTAAAAATAATTCCGCATCCACAGGCTATCCCCGTCCGCAGCCGTGCGCAACAACGAACCCTTGAAATACGGCGTGGAGTCCGGCTCGAAATACACCCCACCGGCGATAGCCCCACCGCCGGGACGTACTTCTTTCACGGAAACCAGGCCACCGATGTTGACTGCGCCGTAGTAGCGCTGCCAGATGAAATGCCCATCATCCTGGCCCAATTCAGCCATGTAGAAGCGCCCCTGTGTATTGTCCTGCGTGAAGCCCGTGGCACTGGCCACTAGTGCATTCCCATTGGCCAAGGTGGTCAGATAGGCATATGTCTCGTCGTATGGTGTACCCCACCGCTTGCTCCAGATCGAATCGCCAATGCCGTCCACACGGAATACCCAGAGATCTTTGTTGTTCTGCGAGGTACGGAACTGACCACCGACATAATACCCATCATCCAATGTGGTATCCACGCATATCGCTCCGTCCGGTAAGCCGGGACCGCCATAACTGCGATGCCATTCTTCGTTGCCAGACCCGTCGGTCTTCAGCAGGAGCGCATCGTTCGAGCCGCCCATGTTGACCTCCCCACATAGGATGTAACCGCCGTCCTTGGACTGTTTGACCTGCCGACCAACAGACTCTTGCGTCACCTCACCGTACTCGCGCAACCAGAGCGAGTCGCCGTTGGCGGCATACCGGACAATAGCCGCTCGCGGGATCTCGGACGGTGGGTATGTAGCGCCCCCGATGGCGATACCGCCATCATTGGAACGCACAGCGCAGTTCGCCCAGCCCGCGTACACCGAGCTCATCCCATAGAGCATCTTGCTCTCGGTGAGCACATGGCCTTCCGCATCCAACCGAAGCAACGCGGCCGTGATGTAGAGGTAGACCGAATCATCATAGTAGGTAGTGACCGTTACCGCATAACCATCCGCACCATTCGGTTCAACATCCCAGGCGACCTGCTCGTAGTGCTGCCCGAACGGATCATACCTTCTGCTGAAGGTCTGACCGGAGGCCAGCACCAGCTGGCCTCCGGTCATGATGACCAGCCATACCCGTAGCGCGCACATGGCTAGCGTATGACCTCGAACTTGGTAGAAGCTACTTGCAACTCCTCCATATAGAGCCCGCACGCATACAGACCAGGCACCAGTACTACTGCATCCACCTCGATGATGGACACCTTGCGTGCCACCGTCTCCTCCTTGATGAGGCGTCCGGTCGCATCGCTCACCCGGAGTGTGACCAACTCCATGCCCTCCGGCAAGCGGACCACCACATACACCGGTTGCTTCCCGACGCTGGGGTTGGGAAAGGCGGACAGCAGTTCGTTGGCACCATCATCTTCAGCATACGCATCCAGTTGCATGGCGTGCAGTTCGCCGGGCTCGATCATTCCATCCTCGAACGGCCCATCGCCGATACACTCCAACCAGGCCTGTGCCTGGCCTTGCCCGGTGGGTGAACGGTCGGCGATGTCATGGAGCCGCGCGCGGTCGCTGGTGCTCACATCGTTGATGGTCAGCCCGGCGATCCGCAGGCCCAGGTACATGCCCAGCACCTCCATGGACTCGTCGGGTACTTCGGCCAGCGGCAGGCCGTCCACGACGTCCTTCGCCTCCGTGTATTCGCCGAGCGCCATCAACAGACCGAGTTCGTTCAGCGGCAAACCGGGTTGCGGATGCTCCTGTTGGAACTGCAGCGCGTTCCGCATCGAGAGCGGATCCCCGCTGCGCAAGGCCCCCAGCGCGTGCGCGTTCAGGGCACGTTCCCGCCGGTGTTTCCAATGGGACAATTCGCTTTCCTGGATGGTCAGGTTGCTGATGCCATCTCCCTGCGCCCCTGTCACGAGATCCTTGTAATAGTTGTTGATGCCGCTCGCATTCATGAGGTCGATCACCGCGGTCTGTAGCGGCACATTGGCCAGCAGGGCCTGGGCCAGGTGCCAGGGATTCATCGGTGGATCCAAGGCGAACACCTGCTCCCAGACTTCGCGGCTCACATCGGGCGCCACGAGCATCAGTTGGTTCCGGATGTCATAGCTGCTGTGCGCAGGATCCGCGATGAAGTCGCTCAGTCCTCTGGTATCGCCGCCATCCCGCGCTTCATTGTATGCTTCCCGGATGAGGGCATAGTTCTCCTCCGCATCCACAACGACCACCGGCTCGCCCCCCCCCCCGCCGAACAGATCTGTTTGGCTTTGACACGCCTCTACTCCATCACCATAAACGCTGAAGGTATTGATGAACCAGTTGTTGACCAAGGGCGGGTTGGTCCGGCACACAGGCAATACCACCTCGCTGGTCGAGTTCGGATCGTGGTGCCAATAGGTGAAGTTGTTGATGGCCCCGGTCACCCACATGTGCGTACCGGGAGTTTCGCAAGTTCCGGGCGAGAACGTATTGCCTGCAGCATCCCCTGCATCGCCCATCATACCTTGCTGCTCTCCCACGGTCACGTTGGGTCCTGTGAACGCCACATCGTAGCGGTTGCCGAGGTCGTTGTAGCCGTAGTTGTTGCATTTGAACTCGAGCCCATCATCCGGTTCGGGGCCGTCGTTCAGCCCTTGGATGATGTTGGCGGTGGTGAGCTTGCCCAGGAACTGGTTCTTGTAAAAGGTGTTCGGGCCGTTGCCCGTGCCGCTCAACCAGAGGCCCGTATTGGACTGGGTCATGCTGTTATCGAGCGGGCCTCTCAACTCGTTCTCCTGCACCTCGAACGCCGAGCAGTTGGAAAGTCCGATCCCCCGCGGGGCTACGACGTTCAACGGGTCGAGCGGCACACTCACTTTGTTGTGGACGAGCACCGAATGCGACACCCCTTGCAGGTGTATGCTCCGGATGGTCTGGTCAAACTCGCTCCGCACCACCTCCGCGTATTTGTCCGGGGACCAATTGCTCACCGCAATACCCCTGAAAAAACCTCGGAAATCGTTGATCGTGCGGATCGCGGGTTCCACGCAGGGTACAAGGCCCGTGTACACCCCATCGCAGAGCGGGAGCACGGAGATCGAGGTATTGTACGCCACGATCGCGGATCCCCACATGGAGACATCGGTCCAGTTAAGAGGTCCATAGTTGTTGTAGAACGTACAACCACCGATCCGCAGGTGACCTACCTCGCGGGCATAGAGCAGAATGCCGATCACGTCATCACAGGGCTCTTCGGGCGGCGGTGGGATATCGTCTGGATCGTCGCACACGTTCAACGGCCCGTCCGCCGCGAACGTGCAGCCGAAGAAGTGGGTCGCTGTTTCGCCACCGTTGCCCGGGTGATCGTATGGCCGAAGGACCACACCCCAGAAGTTGTCCATGAACCAGGCGTTCTCGCAGTCCACTATGCCGCCCGTGTTGCTGATGAACTCCGTTCCCCACTGCACGGGATCCGCACACGAACCCGTGATAACCCCTACGATGGCATTCTCGATCTTCGCGAATGAGCGCATGGTCAATTGTCCTTGCAGGCCAGATGACTCCGGAGCGCTAGGAACACCCTCGACCACCACACCGTCCCACATGCTGTCCGGGCATTCATTCAAGCTGGTCAGCACCGCGTGGTTCTGAACGATGAGCTTCCCTCCCGGGCACACGATGATGGCCGTCCGGTAGGTCATCTGTCGGCTATCCGCGAAATGGATGGTCGCGTTCTCTATCGTCAAAAGTCCGCCGGACTCGATGATGATCTGCCCATGCACTTGCATGCCGTTGAACGCAGCGTTCCAACTCGCGGTCCCGCTCAAGTGCAGTTCATGTTGCGCATTCAGCGTGTAGTTGGCGTCGAACATGGTGTACGCCACTAGTTCGTCGCATCCCTGTCCGGACAGCCGCTCAGGGGCGCCCATCGCGAGCGCCATGAGAACTACCCCCCCATGCGATTTTTGCAGCGCTGACGCGGGTTTCAAGCGCTTCGGCACCTATGCCACCGAGGGAGTTCTCCCCCACTCCGTTACTTGTCCATTGTTCTTTCATCGTACTTCCGGTTTTGTGCCTCGCCCATCTTTCGACAAGCTCAGCGGGTTTCGACCTTCGACGATACGATGCGGTAGCGGCATCGAACAGGCACTTCAACACTGTGGCCCGCGCAGTTGGAGCAGAACGAAGGTAGGAGGACTTCCCTTCGTTCCAATGTTCGCATGGCCAACTGGAAGTTCTGGTATACAGGTCCGAAAGGGCATGATCCGTTCGTACACCGATATTCGCCGCCCGAGCTGACCTGCCCATGTCCAAAGCCACCAAGATCAAGTCCTTCGACCCGAACAGCCCGGGCGATGCCAACGCGCAGATGTATGGTCTGCCCTTCACCTGTGCGGAAGCCGAAATCGTCCTCGTGCCCGTTCCGTGGGAAGTCACGACGAGTTACGGCGGCGGTACCTCGCACGGACCGGACGCCATTTTCGATGCGAGCTTCCAAGTGGACCTGTTCCACCCGGAGTTCCCGGAACTTTGGAAGCGGGGGATCGCGATGGATGAACTTCCGAAAGCGTTGTCGCACCAGAGCGATGCGTTGAAGAAGCAGGCCAAGAAGGTGATCGACCTCTTGGTCGAGGGTGGCTCAAAGAAGGATCAGGCCCACGCGGCGAAAGCGCTGAAGCTGATCAACGCGGAATGCGAAGTGATGAACAAGTGGGTTGAAGCGCGTTGCGGCTACTGGATGGATGAGGGCAAGCTCGTGGGTCTCGTCGGGGGCGACCACAGCACGCCATTGGGCTACTTCCGGGCGTTGGCCAAGAGGCACAAGAGCTTCGGCATCCTGCACATCGATGCGCACATGGACCTGCGCAACGCGTACGAGGGCTTCACCTTCAGCCACGCGAGCATCATGTACAATGCGCTCGGCCTGAAGCAGCTCAC
>CAZYPC010000079.1:0-20736 GCA_964649165.1 uncultured Chryseobacterium sp. | reverse complement strand
ACAGGTCGTACTTGTGGAAGATCGCCTTGCTCATGGCGTACACCGTGTTCTTGCTGGGGTGGTTGATGCGCTCCATGAAGTGCTGTAGCGCGATCACTTCCACTTCCAGTTCGCTCGCGGGGATGTCCATCGCCGCTCCGTACTTGCTGATGGCGTGCGCGAAGAAGCGGCGGTCCTGACCGGCGGGCAGGTGTTTCGGTGCGTCCAGAAGGTTCCCCGCCAGCACGATCAGGGCGAAGAGCTCATCATCCCCTGGGCCGAATACGGGGCGCGTGACGAATTCAGGTGAGTCCTGCAACTCCTCGATGATCGTGGGATATCCTTGCTCCGTCAGCTGGAACACGGCGTTCACGATGGCGTTCGCCAGCTTCTCCTCACTGATCTTCTTTCTCCCGAAAAACGTGGCGATCATCCTGTCAAAAACGTTCCCGCGAACTTACCCGGTCGCACGATGGACCGTTGGAACGGATCGACCGGTATTTTCAACACCCTTATCAACCCGCATGGACCTGACGCATCTGATCCACCACTACGCCGCCTACGATCTGTGGGCGAACACGCGCATCGCCGATCGCCTGTCCCGGGAATCGGAAGCCATCCTCGATGAGCCGGTTCGAAGCAGCTTTCCCTCGCTGCGATCGACGTTCATGCATATGCGCAATGCCGAGGCTGCGTGGTTCCAGCGCATGTCCGGTATTCCCCAGGTGTGGCCTGCTGAACCGTCCGAAGAGCTGCCCACCTTCCTCAAGCATGTTCGCGTGATGCATGACTTTGCGCGTTCGTTATCGTCCGAGGAACTGCTGGCCTCGGCAACCTACAAGGATCTGAAGGGCAACGCGCACATCACACCGCGTTGGCAGGCGCTGATGCACTGCTTCAACCACAGCAGCTACCACCGAGGACAGCTGGCAACGATGATGCGCGCGCTCGGGTTGGAAGATGTTCCAGCGATGGATCTTATCGTGTTCCAGCGGTCGCTTCTCTGAGTGGTCTGGAGTTCGAGAGTTGGGAGAGTTGGAGGGTTGCCGTAGCGAGGATGCAACTCTCCAACTCTCCCAACTCTTCAACACGCGACACGGGTGTCCTCCTTTCAGGACCTGCACTTCGTCCTTCGCTCGGCTTGTGCCATGTACGAGCGTTTCATCGCGATCAGCCCCGCCCGATCAGGTCGATCCCCGTGTAGTTGTGCGGGGAAAGCGCGCGCAACTGCTCCTTCACGTCTGCCGCAACATCCAGCTTGGCGATGAACGCCGCGATGTCCTCCTGGCCGATGCGCTCTTTTCCACGCGTGAGCTCCTTCAACCGCTCGTACGGTTCAGGATAGCCCGCCCGGCGCAGGATGGTCTGTATGCCTTCCGCCACCACGGCCCATTGCCCATCGAGGTCGCGTTCCAAGGCGGGCTCGTTGAGCCGCAGCTTGGCCAGTCCCTTCATCACCGCTCCGATCGCCACATGCGTGTGTGCGATGGGTACGCCGATATTGCGCGTCACCGTGCTGTCCGTCAGGTCGCGTTGCAGCCGAGAAACGGGAAGCTTTTCGCTCAGGTGCGCGAAAAGCGCGTTGGCGATGCCCAGGTTGCCCTCCGCGTTCTCGAAGTCGATGGGATTCACTTTATGGGGCATGGCGCTGCTACCCACTTCACCGGCCTTGGTCTTCTGCCGGAAGTAGTCCATGCTCACGTAAGTCCAGATGTCGCGGCAGAGGTCGAGCAGGATCGTGTTCACCCGGCGCATCCCGTCGAAGAGCGCGGCCAGGTTGTCATAGTGTTCGATCTGGGTGGTGAAACGCTGGCGGACCAACCCGAGCTTGTCCTCGCAGAAACGGTCGGCCAGGCGGGGCCAGTCCAGTTCGGGATAGGCCGCGTGGTGCGCGTTGAAGTTGCCCGTGGCCCCGCCGAACTTGCAGGTGAACGGTGTGGCGCGTAACAGCTTCAGTTGCGCATCGAGGCGCTCCACATACACCTCGATCTCCTTGCCGAGCCGGGTGGGGGAGGCCGGCTGGCCATGTGTGCGTGCGAGCATCGGTATCTGTGCCCAATCCAAGGCCAGGCCGTGCAACCGTTCAGAAAGCGCGGTCACGTGCGGCACGTAGTGCTCGAAGACGAACTCCTTCACCAAAAGCGGCAGCGCGGTGTTGTTCACATCCTGCGAGGTGAGCGCGAAATGCGTGAATTCCTTCATCGCACCGAAGCCCGCTTCCTCCAGCCGCTCTTTCAGCCAGTATTCCACGGCCTTCACGTCGTGGTTCGTCACGCGCTCGATCTCTTTGATCCGCTCGGTGTCCAAAGCCGTCAACGACCCGATGCGCCCGCGCAGGTCGGCGAGTTTGCGCTTGTCCGCCTTGGCCAGTTCGGGTAGCGGCACCTCGCACAGGAAGTCGAAGTAGGCCAGTTCCACCACCAGGCGGTAGCGCATCAAGGCGTGCTCGCTGAACCATTTCGCCAGCACCGCCGTCTTGTCGCGATAGCGGCCGTCGATGGGGGAGATGGCATTGAGCGCGGTGAGGTCCATCTGTTCCTGCGGAAGGCGCGAAGGTACCTCGCCTGTTCATGTCGCCGGGTCACGGCATTCCTGGAACCCGGAGAGTAAGGATGCCGACGCTATTCGAACATGACGCGGCCGGTGGCTACGATAACGCCATGCGCATCCTTCGCAAGCACCAGGTAAATGCCGCTACCCAGGTCCATGCGCTCGATGCGTGCCTCGCGCTGGCCGGGGGCGCAGGGCACCCCGCGCACCAGGCTTCCCGTCGCGTCCAAGAGCGAGAGGCTCCGAATGTTCCGACCTGGTAGGGTGAGATGGCATCGATCCAGTGCCGGATCCGGCCAAGGGCGGAGGGTTTCAGGTCGTGGAAGGGTGCCCAAGCCCGTATGGACGCCCATGAACTCGCTGTCGTGGTACCGCTTCATCTGACTAGCATGCGACAGGTGTTGCTGGTAGTTCCCGAAAACCATCGACGCTTCTGCGTAGCCACACGCCAGGCCTTGTTCATCCGGCGCGTTGATCACATCAAGGGAAAGCCCCGAGTGGCTCACGTAGATCCTGCCATTGGAAGCCAGTTCCATCGCGTTCGGAAAGGGTTGGTCCGGTTGTCCGTTGTACGGTGTCGCGTAGATCCTGCTCCGTGAAGAACGGATGGCGGTTGTATCACCCGCAAGCAGATCGTACTGATCCACATAGCGCTCCTGCTCATCGATGCCGCTCACGTAGAACTTCCCGCCAGTTTGCGAGAATTCGATGCCGTATGTGTGATAGTGATCAGGCAAGGTCATCCAATAGTCCACCTGCCCGGTGAGCGCATCAAAATCGAAGAGTTGGACGATGCCGGGTTGCACCATGTCGAAGCCGCAGAAGTTGAAGGAGCAGAGTGCAACCCGGTCACCAGAATAGGTCAACTTCATTTCCCCTTGCCGGTTACTATTTGTCGTGCATGTGCCGTATTCTGCGGAATGGACCGCGCCCGTCTGGCTGACCACAGGAAGGGTATCCAAACCGCCCTCGCCGATCGCATAAGCGAGAAACTTGTCGCTCTTCCACTCATGCATCAGGATCCAATAATCCGAACCATTGGTGTGTGGCGTGCCACAAAGCCGTTCGGTCAGGTTGTACCCGAAGATCAATTCGTTGCCCACCACAGCCCCGGTGCCACCGTCGGCCGACATGTCGACCACCATGCGGACCGCCTTCGGTTTGTTCAACGAGTTGAGCGTGGAATCCGCAGCACTATCGATCATGATCAGGTCGTACAACTCGGGATGGCCTGGACGGGGAATGATGAGTTGACCTTGCGTTACCGTGGCATTCTGCCACGCTGAGAAACTGTTGTACATCTCTTCTCCATTGGCCCGATGTACCCGCCCACGGCCGGTGTAGAACAGCAAGGTGCCGGAGGTGTCGGAGATCGCAGCAGCGGATTCGCATTGGCCGAACGTGGTTCCTCCCGTGAAGACCGGAGCGGTCGTCATTTCGCCCCAGAGAGAGCCGGGCTGCGTCTGGAGAAAGCCTCCAAGGACCCAGTGTGCGTTCCGCGCTTGTCCATACACCTCAGAGGCGAGGAAGAAGAGCGGAGAGCAGAGAAACCAAAAAATGGCCAAGACCTGGCCTGAACGACCCGAACCCATCACGGCAGCCACTTGATCGTGGTCGCGTTCTGGGCAACCGTTACATCGATATCGATGAATGTCCCATTGCAATCATAGTCGTCCAAGTGGCACGAACCCAACGCACAATTGCAGTAGAGGAGCAGGTTGTTCGCAGCATCGAAGATGTTGATCGAGCAGATCTGCCGGTTGTTCGGCATCGTATAGTTCGTCTGTGTTTGATTCGGGGCGGAATAGGTACTGACCGCCACATTGGGGCGGCAAACGTTGCTGGGCGGGTACGTCGGATACGATGAATAGTCGCAATTCACATCCGCATAGCGCACGTTGACGGTGAAATCACAGTTGGTATAGTTCTCCACTTAGAGCTTTTGCCCTTCGGCATTGGGGACCACGCCCAGCGCGAACACGCAGAGCGTAAAAGGCAGCAAGAGATGATGCGTACAGCGGGGTCCTCTGCCCGGTGTCAGTGGTAATTGGCGTTTGGCGTTCATAGTGATGGCTTTTCCGAAAGCTAAACACAAGCGCTCGCGTTCGCTCATCCGGTTGAAAACTTCCAGACAGACCGGATCGTTGGCCACCACTTAGCGCCAAGCAATAAGCGACACAGGATCCTGCCCGGCGCATGATCGGCCCGGGAATCGGGAAGATCTGCCCGTCTACATTCGCCCACGTTCGCCGAAGCACACCAGTGCGTGGGCGTACACCATGCGCAACATGCTCCTTCCCTTCGCCGCGATCGCCGCCCTGTTCGCTTCCTGTCATTCACAGCAACCTGCATCCAGCAATGCCACCACCTTCGGCAGCGATGCGGACAAGCTCTTCTTCTCCCTGCAGCGTACGCCGTGCTTCGGCACATGCCCAGCGTACACGGTGGAGATCGATGCCGACGGCAGCGCCCGCTACACTGGCCGCAGCCACGCTCCACGCGAAGGCAAATTCACGGGCCAGGTGGACAAGGCCACCATGCAGGCGCTCTATGACCGCGCCAAAACCATCGGATTCTTCGCGTTCCAGGACAAGTATGACGGCCCGGTGACCGACCTGCCGAGCACCATCATCCGCGTGAACGCGAATGGAACGGACAAGAAGGTCGTGGGCCGGGTGGACACGCCGCGCGCCTTCAAGCCGTTCGCCGCCTATGCGGACTCACTGGTGGCCGCGGTAACCTGGACGAAAGTCCCGGAGACGAAGTAGGACACGGGGTCAACCGTTCGTCCCCGTGCGGCGATCCGCGCAGGGTTCCAGACGGCTACATTCGCGACCCCTTGTCGCGCACGCTCCTTGGTGCGGGCATCCAGAACGAACAACCATGATGATGACCAAGAAGTCGTTTTTGCTGTCCGGGCTACTGCTCGTGGCCGCCGCCATCCACGCCCAGGAGGGCATGTGGATGCTCAACAAGCTGAAGCAGGTGAACGAGGCTGACATGCAGCGCCTCGGGTTCAAGCTCACGGCCGATGATGTGTACAACGTGAACGCCAGCAGCATGAAGGACGCCGTAGCCCGCCTGGGCGGCGGCTTCTGCAGCGGTGAGATCGTGAGCTCCGAGGGCCTCATGCTCACCAACCACCACTGCGGCTTCGAGGCCATCCAGAGCGCCAGCAGCGTGGAGCATGACTACCTCACCGACGGATTCTGGGCCAAGACCCGCGACCAGGAGCTGCCCGCCGGGTTCTACGTGAGCTTCCTGTCCCGCATCGATGACGTCACCGACAAGGTGCTCGCTGCGGTGAACGACGGTATGAGCGAAGAGGAACGGCAAGCCAAGATCGGCGAGTTGGGCGGCACTCTGGAGAAGGAGGCCGTCGGCGATGCCAAGAACATGAGCGCCGATTTCAAGACGATGTACGAGGGCAATGAGTTCTACGTCTTCGTCTACAAGGATTTTCCGGACGTGCGCATGGTGGGCGCCCCGCCCAGCGCCATCGGCAAGTTCGGTGGCGACACGGACAACTGGATGTGGCCGCGGCATACGGGCGACTTCAGCATGTTCCGCGTGTACACCGGACCAGATGGTGAGCCGGCCGAATACGCTAAGGAGAACGTCCCCTACAAACCCAAGTACTGGTTCCCCGTGAGCCTTGATGGCGTGAAGCAGGGCGATTTCAGCATGGTGATGGGCTGCCCCGGTAGCACGGACCGTTTCCTTTCCAGCCAGGGCGTGCAACTGGCACTTGATGTGGAACAGCCCAGCCGTGTGAAGATCCGCGGTCGCAAGCTCGACCTTATGAAGGAGGACATGGACGCCAGCGACGCGGTGCGCATCAAGTATGCCGCGAAGTATGCCCAAGTGAGCAATTATTGGAAGTACTTCATCGGTCAGCAGCGCGGGTTGAAACGGCTGCATGTGTACGACAAGAAGAAGCAGCTGGAAAATGACCTCACGACCTGGATCAACGCGGATGCTGGACGGAAGACGAAGTACGGCGCCTATTTGTCCGAGCTCGAGACCGGATACGCCGAGCGGGCCAAGTTCGAGAAGGCCAGCACCTACATGCAGGAAGCCGCGTTCGGCTGCGAGGGTGTGCTGATGGGCATGCGCATGTTCGGCCTGTACAACACGCTGAAGACCGATCCGAAGGACGCATCCAAGATCGCCGCCGGTTCCACCCGCGTTCAGGGACGCATGATCGACATGTGGAAGGATTACAACCCGGCCACCGACCAGAAGATCACCGCAGAGATGTTCCGCATGATCGGAACCGATGTGGATCCCTCTTTGCAACCGGCTGTGATCCGGGACGTGATCCAGAAGAAGTTCAAAGGGGACTACAACGCCTGGGCTGCGGCCATGTTCAAGACCAGCATCCTGTGCGACAGTGCCAAGCTGGGCAAGTTCCTTGCGAAGCCTTCGGCGAAGGTGCTGGAGAAGGATCTCGGCTTCCAGGCCGCGAAGAGCTCGCTGGAACTCTACCAGGGCGCCCTCGGGCCCGCCATCGGCAGTGCACAATTGAAGATCGACAAAGGTTACCGCCTGATGGTGGCCGCCATGCGCGAGCGCGAGCCCAACAGGATGTGGTATCCCAATGCCAACAGCACGATCCGTTGCAGCTACGGCCAGGTAGGCGACTACAAGCCGGGTGACGCGATGCACTACGACTTCGTGACCACTGCGGACGGCATCCTGGAGAAGGAGGACAATACCAATGAAGAGTTCGTTGTGCCCGCACGCCAGCATGAGCTGCTCATGAAGAAGGACTACGGTCGTTATGCCGACCAGAACGGCGAGCTGGTCACCTGCTTCATCAGCAAGAACGACATCACCGGTGGCAACAGCGGCAGCCCGGTGATCAATGGCAAGGGAGAGCTCATCGGTATCGCCTTCGACGGCAATTGGGAAGCCATGAGCGGCGACATCGCGTTCGAACCCGAGCTGCAGCGCACGATCAGCGTGGACATCCGCTACGTGCTCTGGACGATCGACAAATACGCGGGAGCCACCAACCTGGTGGATGAAATGACGCTGAAGTCCGCGCCGAAGGAGCAGGTGGTCGTACCCACGGTTGTTCCCCAGATGGCTCCGGATCCGAACAAGGTGGAAAAGCCCGTCAAGAAGGGCTGACTTTCCACGGATCGACCGACGAACGCGGCCCGGATATTTCCGGGCCGCGTTTCATTGCACCCCGAGGACACGCTTCGCTCACGACCTACCTTTCCGCCCGATGCGCCTGTTGATCGCCGATGATGACCCACTGATCGCGGACCAGTTGCTGCATTTCGCCACCAAACTCGGGGCGTTGGCGCGGGTGGTACCGGACGGAGCCCAGGCGTTATCGGCGCTGAAGAGCGACCCCCCGGATGCGGTGGTCCTCGACCTGCACATGCCCGGGCTCAGCGGTCCCGAACTGCTCGCTTCCATCGGTGACCGCGTACCAGCCATCATCGTCAGTGGCGATTCCTCCTTCGCGCTCGAGAGCTATCGCTTCCGGGTGCTGGACTACCTGCTGAAACCCGTCACCTTCGACGCGTTCGCCCGGGCTTTGCGCAAGCTCGATGTGCCCGTTCCCTCGGCCAACGGCCACGACCATGTGGTGTTCGTGCGAAGCGGTACGGAGATCGCCCGCGTGGACCTGCGTGAGGTGCGCTTCATGAAGAGCGAGAGCAACTACGTGCGGTTCACCTTCGCCGACAAGGAGATCACCACGCTGATGAACATGCGCGACCTGGAGCGGAAACTCCCGTCCACCTTCGTGCGTGTGCATCGCAGCTTCATCGTGAACCTCGATCATGTGGACAGGCTGGACAGCAACGACATCAAGGTCGGTCGCGCGCTGGTGCCCGTGAGCGACAGCTACCGCGAAGAATTGCTCAGCAGGCTCAAACTGCTATGAGTTGCGTGCCACTTCGGTGATCCGGACCTGTGCGGAAGCAGAGGCCCTCAAGAATGCGCGGTCGCAGCTACGGAAGGCCATTTCCAATCCCTCTGGATCCTGGGTCGGGTTGTGTGCGTCCAGGCCATCCAGGATGGCCACGGAACGCGTGAGCCCCAGAAGCTGCCAATGCGGCCGCAGGATATGCCGAGCGTTGCGCAGTCTCTCCTGATCACCATCACGCAATGCGGCGCGCAGAGCCAGCCGGTGTTCTGTGAATTCCTTGCAGTATTGCTGGTACACGCGGTCCAGCTTTTCCGGATCGTTGTCATACTGAGCATCCAAGGGCCCCAGATCGGGTTCCTCGAAACCGCCGGACCGGTCACACCAGAACGCCACCGTTCGCTGGAGTTCTTCCCGATCGGCCGGTTTCGTTACCCGGTCGTTCATACCCGAGCGCAATACGTCCGCATCCTCGTTGTCCGAAGCATGCGCCGTGAGCGCCACCATGGGTATGTGGCGATGCGGTCCCGCTCGGCGGAGTTGTCGAACCAGTTCGATGCCGCCCAGGCCCTGGCCGAGGCCGAGGTCGATCAGCAGAAGGTCATATCGCTCGCGCGCGCAGCAGGCGAGCGCTTCCTCTCCCGTTTCCGCCACGGAGAGGATCCAACCCCAGCGCGATCCCCATTCCTGCAGGAGCATCCGGTTGGTGGCCACGTCCTCCACGTACAGGATCCGCAGGCCACGCGTGTCCAGCTCAGGGAGGGGGACCGGCGCAGGAATAGCGACAGGTACGGCCGGAAGCAGTACGGTGAACTCCGATCCCTTACCCATTTCGCTCTTCAAGGTGATGGTGCCTCCCAGGAGGTCGACCACGCGTTTGGTGATCGCCAGGCCCAGCCCGGCCCCGTGCTCCTGGTCGCTCGCGGTGGCCCGCTCGAAGCGCTCGAAGATGCGCGTGCGCTCACTTTGGGGTATGCCCGGTCCCGTATCGGCAACAGCGAAGCGCATCGTTTTCGCATCGACCATCTCCGCTGTGATGGTCACGGTTCCGTGCTGCGTGAAGCGCACGGCGTTCCCCACCAGATTGTCGATGACCTGATGCGCACGCAAGGCGTCGGTGAGCAGTGCGGGTGGCAGGCTCTCCAGCGCGGTCACCACACTGATCCCTTTGGCCTGGACCACGGGAAGATGCGCGCATACGACATCGCCGATCAGCGTTCGCATATCCACCGGCGCCGGATGCAGGACGAGCTTCCCTTCACCGATACGTGCATGCATCAATAGGTCATCCACCAGGCCCTTGAGCCGCTCCGCGCTCCGTTTCACGATGGCCATGCGCTCGCGGTCCCGCGCGGTAAGTATCGAGGTGTCCACTTCTCCACCCATGCCGATGATGGCGTTCAGAGGTGTGCGCACCTCGTGGCTCATGTTCGCCAACAGGTCTTGCCGCTGTCGGTCGCTCGCTTCGGCCGCGGAACGCGCGGACTCCAGTTCCTTCACGCGCGCATCGATCCGCTCCTGCATCGTGCGCAAGCCCCGTGTCATCCGCCCGAACTCGTCACGCCGGTCCACGGGCAATGCTTCGGGTGAACCGACCGCATAGCGCTCCATCAGGTCCGTGAGCCGGTTCAGTCGCGATCGCACCCCCAGGGCGAACAGGATGATCAGGAGGATCGCTCCGAAGGCGATGGCGGCGAACACCCCGATGAACATGTTCCGCTTCTGTTTGAACGCGCCCAGCAGCCCGCTCATGGGTTGTGTGAGCGCCAGCACGTACCGGTCGTTCGAAGGACCGAGCGTGAAGTCCTGATAGCCCACCAATACCTCCTCATCGGCCACATCGGCGGTCGGGCGGGGGAGTACGTCGTCCAGCTTCTTCGATCCCCCCACTTCGAACCGGAAGGTCAACGCGCTGTCGGGGTGGACCAGCACTTCTCCATCCCCGCGCGCCAACACCAGCGTGCGGCCGCTGTCCGCAGTGGCCAGCAGATCGTTGAACACCTGGCGCATGTCGGCATTGATCACCACCATACCGGCACGCGCGCCACGGGGAGTGAACAGCGGGACCGATACACGCATGGTGGGAACGAACGGTCGCTCCAATCGCTCGTATTCGCGGTTCAGGTCGATGGGGAAGGAGAGCCTCGCCCCTGGAGGAGCGGCCATCGTCGCGCGGTAGTAGCTCCGGTCACCCTTGGGTTGCAGCAGTTCGTCCGGCACCCGGTACACATCGCGACCGGAACGGTCGAAGCGCACGACCTCCCTGCCCTCGGGATCGGCGCCTATCAGCCGCACCTGCGCGAACCGGTTGCGACTGCGGATCACCGGCTCGAAAAAGGCGGCTATCGCCTCTCTGGCGCGAAGCTCCGCCACGGCGTCCCCACGCTCCTTCGCTGCGCACCATTCCAGCACAGCGGGCTCCGTGGCCAGCAGGTCGAGGTTCTCGCCCAGGGATCGATCGATGTTCTGCAAGCGGTTGATCGAGACCGCCAGCGAGTGGTCCATCGCATGGTGCGCCTGGGTGATCAGTTCCGCCCGGCTCGCCCGCCAACCGATCCATCCCATCAGCGCGATGATCCCCACCAACAGCGTGGCGAACACCAAGGTGATGCGCGTAACGATGCTCGCATGCCAGGGGGTCTGCTCGGGGCTCGGCGCGGACATGCTTTCCGGTTTCACCCGGGAACCGGGGAGGGCCTCCAAAATACAAGACCACGAGGCTGACCGCTTCAGTGCGATGGAATGGCTTGGCGGGCGCCTTCGGTTGGTCCGTTCACTTTGTCCCACGCCAATACCGCTCCTATGCTGGCCATCACCGGTACCACACAGAAGCACGCGGCCGACACCACGGGGCCGAACATCCACTGCAGGAAGGGCGGGTCCATCAGGAAGTTGAACAGCATGCCGTTCGCCAGAACGAGGCCGGGGCGCGACCAGGCCGTGCGGGCGCTGGCGCGGACCCCCATCCGCTGACGTTCGAAGATGTAGTCGAACATGCTGAACCCGTAGAACCAGGAGGAGACCAGCCAGAGAACGATCGCGGAAATGGGTACCAGCGGGGCGATGAAGAACGTGGCGCACCAGACGAGCGTATTGATGAACGTCTCGATCAGGCCGTTCCTGAAGGCCATGACGATGCCCCGCCCGATGTCCTTCACGAGCGGGCCCAGGCGGAAAGGGAAGGTGCGCCCGGTGACGATCTCCTCCGTGCGCTCGCTCGCGTAGGCCAGGAGCGGCGATAGCACGATAAGCACGAGGTATTTTCCCACCAGCCCGAAGAGGAACCAGAGCGCGAGCTTCACGGCGCCAAGGACCAGGAGATCCCGCGTGGAATTGAACCAGCCTTTGGCATCGTCCCACACACCCGCGAGCCCGGAACGGTCTTCGGCCGGAACGCTGATGTCCAGGTGCGCCGCGACCCAACCGCTCACCATTTCGACCACCGCGTGGCTCGCCCACAGGATACCGCTCGCGAAGAGCAGCCAGAGCGCCACCGGGGCCAGGAACAACCACCATAACCGGTTGCGCATGGCGAACCCGAACGCACGGGTAAAGCCGCTGATGCCGATGGAGAGGTCCTTCACGACGGAAAGAAAGGGAGTTGCCGCGCTTCCGCTGTTCTCCGCAGTTGAAGAGTTGCAAAGTTCAAAAGTTGGAGTGTTCCTGGCCTGCGACCGGCCAACACTCCAACTTTTGAACTTTTCAACTCTCGAACTTCCGCAACGATCCTTTCCGGCGGAACCTCACCGTTTCCGCGCCGCTTGCTGTTGCTTCTGCATCTCCTCGATGCGCTGCTGCCACTTGCTCTTCTTCTTCGGCTTGCTCATGTTCACGAGCAATTCCTCGCGCAGCTTCTCCTCATTGATGAAGAACCTGCCCAGCAGCGTCATCTGCAGGATGCTGATGAGGTTCGCCAGCAGGTAGTAATAGCTGAGCCCGGCGGGCAGGCTGTTCATGAAGAAGAGCATCATCACGGGGAAGATGTACATCATGATCTTCATGCTCGGCATGCCCTGCTGCTGGGGCATCTGCTTGCTGCTGATCAGGGTGTAGATCATCGTGCTCGCAGCCATGAGGATCGTGAAGAGGCTCACGTGGTTCCCGTAGTTGAACGGCACGGTGAAGGGCAGCGTCGCGATGCTGTCGTAGCTGCTCAGGTCATCGGCCCACAGGAAGCTCTGCTGGCGCAGTTCGATGCTCGCCGGGAAGAACCGGAACATCGCGTACAGGATGGGCATCTGCAGGAGCATGGGCACACAACCGGCCATCGGGCTCACACCCGCCTTGCGGTAGAGTTCCATGTTCGCCGTGTTGCGCTTCATCATGTCGTCCGGGTCCGGATACTTCTTGTTGATCGCCTCGATCTCCGGCTTCAACGCCCGCATGCGCGCACTGCTCTTCTGGTTCCGGAACGCGATGGGCATCAGGACCAGCTTTATCGCGATGGTGAGTACCAGGATGATGATGCCGTAGCTCAGCTTGAACTGGCCCAGGAAGTTGAAGACCGGGATCACGATGAAGCGGTTCACCCAACCGAAAATGCCCCAGCCCAGATCGATGATCCGCTCGAACTCCGGGATATCCGTACGCCGCAACGTGTTGAAGTGGTTCGGGCCCAGGTACAGGTCCATCGTCAGCGAGGCATGGGGGGACGGAGGTTGATCGAAGAAGAGCCGTGCGGTGTAACGCTTCGTGTGCGCACCGTCAGCGGGTAATGCCTTGATCGCGATCTCGCTCCCGTTGGCCGTGAAACCGTCGGGCTTGATCATGGCCACTGTGAAGAAATCCTGTTTGAACGCGACCCAATTCGTCCGGCCCTCCAGTTTCAGGCTCTCGTCACCCGTCTCCGAGAGGTACTCGCGGTCCTCGCTCATGTATTTATAGAACACCGTGCACTTACCCTGTTCGGTCGGGAGGTGTTTTTCGTTCTGCAGTCCGGTCACATCCCAGTGGAACATCACGGTGCCAGGGTTCACCTCGTTCTGCAGACCGACAAGTTCCGCGTTCACCCGCATCATCCAGTCGGCGCTGTCCAGTTGGTAGGTGATGGCCAGATACTTCGAGGGGTCGTTGGTAGCCGCCTTCAAGCGCACGCCGGTCGTGCCGAGTTTCTCTGCGGTGAAATGCAGGTCCTTGGTGCTGATGTCGCGATTGCCCAGGAAGAAGCGGTACTCGTACGAGCTGCTGTCAGGGTCGGCCAGCAGCAGGGGTTTGCCTGACCAGGTGTGGTAGTCTTTCAACCGGATCATTCCGGGCCGCGCGCCTTTCGTGCGGATGGTGACCTGGAGCTTCTCGTTCTCCAGCGTGATGGATTCGTCCGTTCCGGTAGAGGCGGGGTTGAAGATGCCGAAGCGCCCGAGCAGGTCAGCCTGGCGTGCGCTGTCGATCCGAGCCGTGCGGATGCTGTCCGAAAGGGTGGTATCGGCGTTCAGTCGGGCGATGAACGGGTCTGTGACCGCCTTTTGTGCGACGGACGCGGACGTGTCGGCGGCCTTCCGGGCTTGTTCTTCCTGGACGAGCGCGAGGCTGTCGCTGTAGCGTCGTTCGGCGGCCTGAGCTGCGGCGATCTCTTCCTTGCTCGGCGCATTGATGATCTGGAAGCCGACGAAAATGGCCACGATAAGGACGAGGCCGATGATGGTGTTACGGTCCATTTGAAGGGGCGCGAAGATAGCCGCCGCTCCTGGAGCCGGACCGGCGCCCGGAATACTTCAGAACGACCTGTCAGGCTCCGACTTTCTCCGCCGCGGCGGTACCCGCAACGCTGGCCTGCGCGATGGCCGCTTTCACAAAACCGATGAAGAGCGGGTGTGGCCGGGCCACGGTGCTCTTGTACTCGGGGTGGTACTGCACGCCGATGAACCAGGGATGGTCCTGCAACTCCACCACCTCCACCAGGCTCGTCTGCGGGTTCATCCCCACGGGCAGCATGCCGGCATCGCGGAACTGGTCGATGTACGCGTTGTTGAACTCGTACCGATGGCGGTGACGCTCGCTGATGCGGTCCTTGCCATAGACGGCGCGCGCCTTGGAACCGTCCGTCAGCTTGCAGGGGTACGCGCCAAGCCGCATGGTGCCGCCCTTGTTCTCCACCCGCTTCTGCTCCTCCATCATGGCGATCACCGGGTAGGGGCTGTTCGCGTCCATTTCGGTGCTGTTGGCACCGCCGAAATCCAGCACGTTGCGCGCGAATTCGATCACGGCGCATTGCATGCCCAGGCAGATGCCCAGGAACGGCACCCGGTTCTCCCGCGCGTACTTGATCGCTTCGATCTTGCCCTCGATGCCGCGATGGCCGAAGCCCGGAGCCACCAGGATCCCGCTGAGCCCGCCCAGTTGCTTGCCCACGTTCTTCGACGTGAGGCGCTCGCTATGGACCCAGCGGATGTTCACTTTCAGTTCGCACTCGGCACCGGCGTGGTCCAACGCTTCCTTGATGCTTTTGTAAGCGTCCTTCAACTCCACATACTTGCCCACGAGGCCGATGCTCACCTCGCCTTTCGGTTCCTTGTAGCGTTGCAGGAAGCCGGTCCACTGCTCCAAATTCGCCTCCGGATAGCCGGTGATGCCGAGCTTGTCCAGCACCACCACGTCCAGCTGCTCTTTCTGCATCAGCAAGGGCACGTCATAGATCGTGTCCGCATCGGCGCTCTCGATCACAGCGCGCGGCTCCACGTTGCAGAAGAGCGCGATCTTCTCCTTCATGCCCTTCACCATCGGGTGCTCGGTGCGGCACACCAGCACGTCCGGTTGTACCCCCAGGCTCAGCAGTTCCTTCACGCTGTGTTGCGTGGGCTTGGTCTTCAGTTCGCCTGTGGTGCTAAGGAAGGGGAGGAGCGTAAGGTGGATGCTCAGCGCGTCCTTGCCCTTTTCCCACTTCAACTGGCGCATGGCCTCCACGTAAGGCAGGCTCTCGATGTCGCCGACCGTACCACCCACTTCGGTGATGACGAAATCGTAGATGCCCTTGCGGCCCAGCGCCTGGATGTTGCGCTTGATCTCGTCCGTGATGTGCGGGATCACCTGGACGGTCTTGCCGAGGTATTCGCCTTTGCGCTCCTTCTGGATGACGTTCTGGTAGATGCGACCGGTGGTGACGTTGTTGGCCTGGGAGGTGGGCGTGTCCAGGAACCGCTCGTAGTGCCCCAGGTCCAGATCGGTCTCGGCGCCATCTTCGGTCACATAGCATTCTCCATGCTCATAGGGATTCAGCGTGCCCGGGTCCACGTTGATGTACGGGTCCAGCTTCTGGATGGTCACGGTGAACCCGCGTGCCTGCAGGAGCTTGGCGAGCGAGGCGCTCACGATGCCCTTGCCCAGGCTGCTGGTTACGCCGCCGGTAACGAAGATGTACTTGGTGGAGCCCGTCATCGCATGTGAGTGGGCCCTGAACTGAGCCGCGATCACGGGGTGTAAAGATAGGCGTGCGCGGTCGTCCGAGGGATCTGTTGTCGGTTATCCGTTGTTGGTTGTCAGCCTTGGTGGGTGGGACCTGTCGTCATCGGCAGACGGATGACCGCCAACCGACAACGGAAAACCATCACCCAGCATCGGCAGCCTGACAACGAACAACCGACAACCGTCATGCAGCATCGGTGGACGGACAACCGACAACCGACAACCGACGACCAAGTCCTCAGAACGTATAGCTCATCCCCACGCTCGGCAGCAGCGGCAACTGGTCCTTGCGCTTGGCCGTTACCCGGTCGAAATAGAAGATGTTCTGCCGGTCGTAGGTGTTGGTGACGCTGAGGTCGACCTGCAGCACTTGGTGTTCGCTGAACTTCCAGGTCTTGGTGAGGCCCAGGTCCAGGCGGTGGTAGTCCGGCAGGCGGCTGCTGTTCAGGTCGCCATAGAGGATCCCCAGGTCACCGTTGGCGTTTGGAATGTCCTGGCCAATGCCGTTGTCGAAGGGCAGACGCTCATAGAAGCCTTGGGTCGGTGTGAAGGGGAAGCCGCTGCCGTAGTTCCAACGCGCGGTGGCCTTCCAACTGCTGAATTTGCCGAAGGTGTAGCTGGCGACCAGGTTCACGTTGTGACGGCGGTCCCAGATCGGTCGGTACGTGCGTGTGCCATCCCAGCGCTCAACGAAGTTCAGCGAGTACACCCCCCATAGGTAGAGGTGATGCTTCTCGTAGGTGAGCAGGATGTCCCCGCCATAGGCCTTGCCGGTCTCCATGATGAAGTCCTTCTTCAATGAAGCCGGCTGCGCGGCGAACGCCGGAATGTCCTCGTACACCTTGTTGCGGTTCAGATTGGTCACCTGGCGGAAGTCCTTCAGATAGCCCTCGATGTTGGCCTTGAGCCGCTTGTTCACGTCCACCTCGAAACCGAAAATGAAGTGGTCCGCACGTTGGATCGGGTCCTTGATCTCGCGCGTGCTGCCGTCCTCCAGGGTGATCGAGTTGGTCACGTCTTCCGGGGCGGTGAGGAAACCGTAGAACAGGTTCACTACGTCGCGGTCGCTCTGCGCGGCGATCAGGTTCTGGCTGTACCGGCCCACCGCACCCTTCACACGCACCTTTGGCCACACCTCAGGCGCCTGCGGGTCCGGGTCGATGTCGTACAGGTTGAGCTTGAAGCTGAACCGGGGCTCCAGGCTCATCACGGCCGGCGTGGCGTAGTAGTGCGCACGGATTCCCGGATCCAGCACCAGTCGACCGGCCTTGATCTTGTAGTTGAAATAGCCGGCGATCTCCGTACTCACCTTCTGCTGCGAAAGACCGATGCCGGTGCTGTTGTAGTAGTTGAAATCGGTCTTCACGCCGACGATGTCCACCCCGTACTTCGCTTCGTTCTCGCCGACGAAATACTTGAAGTTCAGTCCGCCGTTGAAGCTGTTGATGCCACTGCTGCGTGGGTCCAGATCACGCTCCTTCATCGTCACTTTGTAGTTGCTCAGGGCGAATACGCCATCGATGAGCACGGCACTGCCGCTCGGGGCCAGTACGAAGCTCGCGCCGCCGCCGGTATTGGTCCAGTCCAGATCGCTCACGCTGCGGTACTTCACGCCGTCCGTGAACCGGAAACCGAAGAAATTCACCTTGCTGCCGTTCGCCGCGTTCAGGCTGATCTTCCCGTAGGCGTCCGTGAATTTGAACGGTAGCCCCGCACTGTCCACGAAGGAGTAAAGGCTTTTGCTCGTCTGATCGAGGTAGCTGTGCTTGAAATTGAGCAGGAAGCTGCTGCCTCCGTCACCCTCTTTTTCTGCTCGTTTCAATGGTCCCTCCAACATCGCCTTCGCCGCGAACGTGCTGGCTGCCACTTTACCACTGAAGCGCTGCTTGTTGCCATCGCGGGTGGTCACATCCATCACCGAACTCATCCGCCCGCCATATTCCGCGTTGAAGCCGCCGGTGTAGATGTCCGCGTTGCGCAGGATGTCGTTGTCGAACACACTGAAGAGCCCGATGCTGTGGAACGGGTTGTACAGCACCATGCCGTCCATGAGCACCTTGTTCATGATGGGCGAACCGCCGCGGATGTAGAGCTGGCCGCCCTGATCACCCGTGAACACTACGCCCGGATAGACCTGGAAGGCCTGCGCGAGGTCGGCCTGACCGCCGATGGCCGGCACGCGCTCGATCGTATTGGGGGTCAATCGCTGAACGCTTACCCGCGTCTCATCCTCGGCGATCTGCCGGTCCTTGGTCACCTCCACGGGGGCAAGACCGATGGCACCCTTCTTCAGGAACAGCTTTTCCGTGGTGATCTGGCCGGCCTTCACGTCCACCGTTTGGGCAAGCGTGTCGAAACCCAGGTA
This sequence comes from uncultured Chryseobacterium sp., assembly GCA_964649165.1. GTDB lineage: Bacteria > Bacteroidota > Bacteroidia > Flavobacteriales_F > PHOS-HE28 > PHOS-HE28. The sequence continues at coordinate 2,557 of CAZYPC010000079.1, read as the reverse complement.
CACGATGCGGATGGTGTACTTCCCAGCGGGCACCTTCGTCATGCTGAAATAGCCCTGCACATCCGTCGTCGCGTTGAATGGGGTGTTCACCAGGCTCACCGGCGTGAAAATGCTCGGCTCACCCGTGGCGGCCTCGTACACGAAGCCCTTCACGGTGCCGGTCTGCTGGGCGGCGGCGAAGAGGGGGAAGGCCAGCGCCCACAACAGCGCCAGGCGATGGGTCAGAAGTCTCAGCATAGGGGGCTCCTCGAAAGGACGGCCAAAATAGCCGGATGCCCCTCACGCCCCCTAGTTCATCAACGAACGGTTGAGGGAGATGATGGAATGGTGGCAACGACAGTGTCCGAATGTCTCATCCGGACCAGTTGATATGTCCTCAGTAAACCGGACGCCCCACATCCGGAAAGCGCACGGCCTCATCGCCCAACAACGTGATACCCGACGGGAAGTCGACTGCGGGTCGGCCATCCTGCACCGCGTACACCACAAAGCCCCTGCCCTGCAGGCGAACCACATCCTCTGCGGTGGGTGGTGTGTTCCAAGCCTCGATGCCGGTGAGGAACATGAACTGGATGTGGTGGATCGCCGGGATGTTGAAGACCACCGCGTGCTCCGGATCAGGGATGAGTGTGACCAGTTTTTCCATGGACGCCATGGCCCCGAGCTGCTGTTGCCGCCAGCACTGGTCCGTTCGTGGTGGATCGTACAGCGTATGCCGGTATTGCAGCCGCTCGAGGTCGAGCATCACAGCGGCGATGGCCACGGCGCTCAGCGTTAGGATGGCGCTCTGCAACTTCGGTACGATCAAATGTTCCACGATCCCGATCAGCGCATTCGCCAGCGCGAGCACGTAGATCGGAAAGAGCACCAAGGTGTAGCTCGGCATCTTGGTGCGGGCGATGGCGAAGACGAGATGGATGGACACGAGCAGAACGACCACCATTAGCCGATGCTCCGACCGCTGGAGACTCCACACCAACCAACCCAAGGCCGGCAGCATCAACCACCAGGTGAATGGCTGGATCAGATCACCGATGACGTTGAAGTGATAGGTCCATGACCCTTTGTCGCCGTTCAGGTTGCTCGTCAGGTGGTGCAGGTCCAGTCCGGGTCCGGCGAGCGCATCAGCAGGGAAACGCCAAGCGGTGTAGAGCAACCAGGAGCCGGCCAACACCAGCCCCACGGTGAACGCCGTCAGGCACCGCACGAGATCCTGTCGCGGGAACCGGTCGCGTGCGATCATCACGCCCCACGGCACGAAGACGGAGAGCCCCACGTACCACTTGGTGAGCACCGCACACGCGCTGAAGACACCCGTGAGCAATGCCCACTTCCAGGAGCGGACGTTCCTGTACTCCAGCAGCGCCCACCAGCTACAGGCCACCAGCGGGATGAACACCGCATCGTTGTGGTCGTTGCATACGGCCGCTGCGGTCAGTTCCTCCAGGTAGTAGGAGAAGCAGGTGAACAGCGCGGCGATGAACCCGGCACGCTCGTCGAGGAGCAGCCGGCCCATGCGGTAGACCACCGGCACCAGCAATGAAAGCCATAGCGCGCTCGGCAGCCGCACCGCCCACGGGTGCAGACCGAAGACCTTCAGCGAAAGCGCGATCTGCCAGAGGAAGAAGGGCGGCTTGTTCAGCCAGATGTGGCTTTCCGTCCATGCGTGCGACACCGGCATGGCCTCGTTCCAGTGGAGCATGGGCGCGAATGGGTGCTGCAGCATGTTCTTCGCCACCAGCGCGTGGAAACACTCGTCCCACTCGTTGAGGTAGGGGTCCAGATGCGCGGCGAACAGCCGCAGCAACAGGGCCACGATCGTGAGCAGTTCGATCGCCGACCGCGACCGCCCTCTGGCATTCAGCATGACGGCCGCTAACGCCCCCGAAAAAGGGAGCAGCAGGTACAACTGTTGGCCGGCCGTGAAGTAGGAATCCAGCATCGATCACAAACATCGGCATCGCACTGCGCCCGGGGATCGCCATCCCGGACGCCCAGAAAGACTTCCGGCAACCAATCGTCTTCCCCGGTAGTCCCTACATTCGGCTACCCTTGACACTTGCCGGGGACCGTCGCGCCATGATCCGGACCATTACGCTTATTGCCACCACCCTCTGCATCCCCGCCCTGTTCGCCGCCTTCGGCGGGCCGGACCAATACGGATATACCTGGAAAGACAGCGATGAGCCGGACGGGCCGGTGTACGAATGGATCGATATCACGACCACCGGAACGCTGGTGACCGGGCTGGCCGATGACAACATTGTGGGGCCCTTCGTGCTCGGGGAGAACTTCCCCTTCTATTGGTACAGCGTAAAGAAGATCTACATCGGCAGCAACGGCTACGTCACGTTCGCCGTTCCCGGGAATATCGCTGCACCCTTCCCCAACATGCCCATGGGTGGCGAGACGGACAACTACGTAGCGGGCTACATGACGGACCTGAATTTCGCCGGCGATGACAACCCCGCGCAGCTGTGGGCCTACGACGATCAGCAACGCACGATCTTCTCCTACATCAACGTGCCGTACTGGAGCGCCACGGATCCGAACCTCT
>CAZYPC010000078.1:13809-20777 GCA_964649165.1 uncultured Chryseobacterium sp. | reverse complement strand
CTAGCTCCTTGTTTCACTCCACCACGAGCCGACCGGTCGCCAGGACTTGTCCGCAGGCATCCTTCGCACGCAGGACATAAAGCCCGCGAGGCAGATCCGCTGTGGATGATGCCATCGGCGCGACAATGCGGAGGATCCCCAGGTCCTTGACCAGGCGGCCATCGGCTGCGATGCATTGGATGGAGGCTGCTCCGGGGATATCCAGCCGAACGGTTTGCCCTTGCAGAACAGGTGAGGGGAACACATGCAGGTGAGCTTCGCCCGTTTCGGGTATGGCCGAGGTTGAGGCGCACATCGGCCGGGCGCCGAACTGCACGCTGCTGGTGAACGTCAGCGCACTGTCCTGTACGATGGGTTCCATGACCACATCACAGCCGTAGATGGGTTCAGGGATCGCGATGTCGTTGGCGGTAACCCCCGTGGTCCCTTCCAAGCAGTCCATACCCAACGTGGCGCTGGAGGACAGCAACAGCATGGCATCTTCCAGTCCGCCGGGCCCATCCAACCAGGCGCGCCCGCCGAACATGATCAGGTCCTCATGGGTGCCGATCACCTTTGTGTAACCGGATCCGGTGATGGTCCTGGCCGAAACCGGGCTTCCCAATGGGGCCGCACGAAGGGCCATGATGCCGGACGAGCCCCTTGAAGGCGTGAGCACATAATCACCGTCCGGAAGTTCCAATGCCCCTGTGAACGCTTCCACGATTCCTTCATCGAAGAAATACTCTTTTTGCCAGATCATGGTGCCTGTGGCGTCAAGTCGCGCGGCGAAGGGTGCCGCATCCCTGGAACCGCCGATGAGGAAGCCGCCATCCTCCAGCAGGATGGCCACGTTGGTATGGCAGTAGCCACCGTTGGGGTAGCGTTTGGCCCAATCCACGGAACCATCGGCGAGCAGTCGCACCAGGAAGATGTCATCCTCAGCCTTCTCCGTCAGGAGCACGCCGCCATCCGCGGTCGCCGTGAAATCGAATCCCGGATTCTTGTCCGTGGGGGAGAGGTCCGTTATGTACCGGTTCGCCCAGAGAAGGCCTCCATCCATGTTCAGGCGCATCGCCACCGTGCGGTTGATCAGCCCCATGCTCACCACGAGTTCATCGTCGCTCGTGGCCACGATGCTGCTGAACCCGTAGTCGAAGCCGGTGAGCTCCTGCCGATAGGTCCTGGTCCATTGTACCTGTCCGGCCGTATCCAGGCGGGTGATGAAGTAGGCCTGCGCACCGCCCGTGGCCCAATTGCCGAAGACGATCAGTTCCCCATTGGACATGCGCACGAGCTTGCGCGGCGTCATCTGCGTTCCTGAGCTGGTGGACGCGACTTTCCTGCCCCAGAGGAACTGGCCTGTCGGGTCGTAGGCGCAAAGGCTGAAGGCCGCCTCTCCCGTTTCGTCGTAGCCGCCCAGTATCAGCACGCTGCCGTCGTTCGTCACCAAGCCATCCGCGAATACAACGACCGAATCCGCGCCCGCCGGGTCGATCACCAGTTGGTACCCTTCTGGCGATTGTGGTCTTGCCAGGGTTGAGGACAGCAGGGCGATGAGGAGCAGATGGTACTTCATGGCCCGCTGGCGATGCCCGAAGGTAGTTACCCGAAGTGGGCGGTTCCAGGTCGTTGGCCCAACTATCCGGATCACCGGCGCCCGAGCCCCAAGCCGTCGAGCAGGCCGGAGATGTCCGATCCAACGATCAAGCGGGTGTCGCCGTGGAGAAAGCCCTCCGTTCGCATGCGTTCGGTCTGTTGCAGGAGCGCGTCGTAGAACCCGAACGCGTTCAACAACCCGATGGGCTGCTGATGGAGACCGATCTGCCGCCAGGTAAGCAGCTCGAAAAGCTCATCCATCGTTCCGAACCCGCCGGGCAGGGCGATCACCGCGTTGCTCAGTTCGTGCATGCGCTGCTTGCGCTGGTGCATGGTTTCCACCAGGATGAGTTCCGTAACGCCCTGGTGAGCGAGTTCGGCTTTCTCCATGAAACGCGGGATCACACCGATGACCTCGCCACCGGCCTTCATCGCCGAATCGGCCATGATGCCCATCAGGCCCACATGACCGCCACCGTAGACGATGCCGAAGCCCCGCTCCGCGATGGTCCGTCCCACGACCACAGCGAGCTCCTTCCAACGCGGGTCATGCCCGGCACTGGCCCCACAGAATACCGCGATGCGCTCCATCGCGAGGCAAAATAGCGCTCCTTGCGGGTCTTCGGCCGGAATTGCTGATTTCGGAATAATACTAGCTTTGGATAGCAACGGATCACCACCACCGGCTGCAACACCTCGTTATGAGAAGTTTTTCCCGCCGCGCTTGTGCGACTGTACTTTCTACGGGTCTTTTGACCTCTGTCGCGAATGCTTGCCCAGAGACAGTCATCATCCCTCCGGACCCTTTTCCCAGCTCTTATGCAGTGATGCACATCTCCATGTTCGGTGCTGTGCCGGATAACCCATGTTCAGACCAGTTCGCCTTCGAAGCCGCTGCTCAGTGGTTCAACACTCGGGGTGGAAATGGTGAACTGATATTTGGAGACGGGCAGTACCTTGTGGGGCAACAGGATCCCGGAGTACCGCCAGCCATGTACCGAATAGGCAGATCCCCATTGCACTTCACAGACTGTATGAACTTGACACTGGTCGGTAGCGAGAGAACGCGGTTCACGTACTCAGACTGCTTGCTCTTCGGAGCGTTCGACCATACAAACGGAGATGCTCTGATCTATCCATGCGGCGTCACCTGTGCGGCGCAGGAGGACATGGCTACGATCGGTATTTGCATTCACCTGGAGCGATGTGCCTACGTGAGCGTCAGGGACCTTACCCTCGATGGCAATATGAACAACGCGAGGATAGGTGGCGCGACGCACGGCGATGGCACGCAGATACAGCATACAGGAATCGTCCTGGACGACAGTTGGGAAGTCTCTTTGGATCATTTGAACGTGTTCCAGTTCTGCTTTGACGGGATGTACATACTGGCTCATCAACTGAGCGTCTTCGAGGAGGGTGCTGATATGAGGATTGGTATACACGATTGCCATTTTTCCCGCAATGGCCGTAACGGGCTGTCATGGATCGCAGGTGCCGGGGTCGACGTCACCTCTTGTGCCTTCGAGCAGAACGGGAACTATCTCGTGCGTTCCCAACCGGGTGCCGGAGTGGATATCGAGTACCATGATTTTGTTAACTATTTTGATTCGGCCCCCATCGGCCATGGTTCGTTCACGAGTTGCATATTCAAGTACAACAAGGGATTTGGACTCACAGCGAACGTTTCGGACAATAACGCTTATTTGGCGATGGTTCCAGGCCCCTTCCGCTTCACGAGCTGTACCTTCATCGGTTCGGAAGGCGGGGTAGCCTTGTGGCCGAACTCACCTCAAATGCGCTTTCAATACTGCAGGATCCATGGGAGGACCGTACACCCATTCGATTGCCAGCGTACCGGAGATCTTCAGGACCGCACGCAATTCGATCTGTGCGACTTTGATGAGACGTACTATGACCCAGCGGCCGGTGTGCGCTATAGCATGAGTTGGCATAGTTTCGACGGGTTCGACCACTTGATACAAGCCGATGTGAACGGAGGGCATGGTGGGTTGACCTTAAATCTGTGCAATCTGCGGACATATTGCCGGCTAATGCCCTTTGCGATCCATGGAGGTCTGGCAGACCCTGGGCAGCCGAACTATCATGCGATGATGTTGGGCTGTACCTATTCGTACGAGGGTGCGCATCAACGGGATGATGACCTGCCTGAGGGCGAATACACGATTGGATACTGTCAATTGCCTAAGACAGAAGTGGATGTGTTGGGCGTAAGGTATCCGGCAGGCTATACGACCAATCTTGATTTGCTATGTGCGGAGGACCTTCAGATATGGATGGCAAGGGATCATGCTTCCTGGCCTGCCGATGTGGTTGCCACATGTACCGCGAATGTTGCGCTTGATCCGCAGCCCCCCAGTGCCTTTCCGTTCTATGGCATCTGCCCGGTGCCGTACCTGGATCCCACTGCTGCCTACTTCATGTGTACGCGCTGCGAAGGGGGATGCTCGGCATGTGTACACCACATACCCCCTCCACCGTATCACGCGTGTGAGCTTGCGCCCGAGAAGTCATACCATCCTGAGCCGCTTCCCAATACATGGCTCCGCGAGAAAGACTTGCATCCAAATATCGATGATGTTGCTCAACCCAATGAGTTCTGGGTTGTTTCCGACCTACTTGGTCGCCGCGTCGGCGATTACCGCTGCGAACAAGAGCGTCTTGCGGTCATAGAATCGCTGGCAAAGGGGCCATATCTGCTTTTCGAGGTCGATCGGATGACAGGGCGGGTTCTTGGCCGCATTCGATTTTTCAGGCCCTGATTCAGTGCGTTAGCCCAGACATCAAGGGAAATGCCTCGCCCATGGAAACAAAGATGAGAGCGCATCCGGTGCTGCTGATGCTGGCAATTTTAGCTAGCAGATTATGTCAAGGACAGATACAACAATACTTGTTGGACACCGTCGGTAATGGGATAACGGGGGTAACCTCGTCGCGCACCACTTCAACTACGGATGGTGGCACTATCCTACGACTATCCATTGACTTGGGCCAGAGCGATATGCAATGGAAGTTGGATGCAGTTGGGACTCCGAGCTGGTGCAAACGCTACGGGATCAGCAGCGAGCACTGCGCGGTCATGCCCGATGGTGGGGTGGTGTTCTGTGAGGTAACGGGTTACATTCCGGATGGAGACACCAGTCACATCCGACTCCAGATCGTGCGAACGGATGCATTTGGAGAGGTCATCTGGAGCAAATCGCTCATGATCCACGATCCATACGTCAACCTCTTCAACAACGGCTGGCTTCGGATCGCCACGGATACCGAGGGCAGCAGCTTGGTCACCATGAGCGAGGTGGAGAGCAGCGCGTACCAATGGTTCTATTGCCTGGACGTCGATGGTGATCTGCTCTGGTCGCGGAACTTTCTTTTCAATCCGAACGCGGACCACGTACTGCACATTTGCAGTGATGGTTTAGGCGGCTGGTACTTCGGCTCGTACGACCAAGGCGCTTCAGCCTTCCGTATGGGCCGCTTGAATGGCTTTGGGGATATGATCTGGTACAACGGGTACACTGTGGCAGGCCCTGAATTCTGGTTGGGTGACATTTGCTCCATAGCATCACAACCAGTCGCGGTTGGTGGTTATGATGCGGTGGCGGATGACGGGGACTACCGCTGGTTCGCTATGCGTCTAGATCTGAACGGCGCACTCGATTGGTTCCGAATCTCGGCGAGCGCCGAGAACAGACTGTCCCATTGCGCCGGGACAAGTGCGGGGGAATTGCTGGTTTCCCGCGGAGAAACTTCATTGTGGCGGCTATCCGGCACCGGGGAAGTGGTCGCCGGCATCCAAGTAACTGAGCACACCGTAGCTGGCTTGGTCTACGAGAGTGCGATCTACGACTGGGACAATCTCGATACTACGTTGACCATCGGCGGTTCTCTGGAGGCACACGATGAAGATTTCAGCGAATTAAGTTATCGCCCGGCGGTGTGGCGATTGCCGATCGCCGATCTGGCCGCTTGCGGTTCTGAACCCACGCAGCTTACCAGCTTGCTAGAGTCCAACAGTGTTGTGGCCGTGCAGGACCAACCCTATTCCGAGGTGGTGGTGCCCATCACCATCACCGATACGATCTGCTCGGTCACCTCCTTCACCCCGCTCGCGGTGTCTGACTACTGCTATTACTTCACAGGGATACCGCCGGTGGTACGGCCTTCAACGCTCGGCAGCGTGGCCACCACGCTGATCGTTCAGGGCGATCCGATCACGGTGATCTCTCCGGCGGTACGTTGTGCGATCACGGTGCATGATGCGCACGGAAGCACGCTTTACCGCCAATTGCTCGCACCCAACAGCAACGAACGCATCCCCACATCGGCGTGGGCCACCGGCTTGTATTTCGTGCGCTTCCAGCCGGAAAATGGCGGCCCGCCCAACGTCGTGAAGGTTGTGATCGAGTAGCCCTATCTGCTGAACGCGATCGGTCGATGGTCGCTCGGCCTTACGGCCACCGCTTCCGCTGGTCCCATCGGAAGGTCCATTCCGGCGTCTCCAGATCATCTCCATCGTTCAGCTTGAACCACGGAGACAAGTTCGGGTCCGTGGGGTTCTTCAGCACATGGATCTCCTGCGCGGGCATGTAGCTCTGGGCAAGCAGGAAGACCTGGCCGCCGTTTCCATCGTTCGCGACGTCCACCACGATCACCGCATGTCCGGGATGACCACCCTGTATGAACACATCACCCGGTTGGACAGGGGAGGAGGAGGAACAGTCTTTCAATTCCTTGCTCAGGGAGGCCGTCCCTGCATAGGAGAACACCCTATCGAGGTAGTTCAGCAGGTCGTCATGCGTCGCACCGGCCTTGCCACCGCTGACCCACGAGCATGCGTTCCCCTTCACCCGGATGCGCTCGCCCTTCGCCCAACGCGCGAACGGGGCCTTGAAGCCGCTGGTGAAGTTGAAGGCGATCCCGTCCTTCTGATCAGCGGCGAAGAGGAATTCCGCGCGTAGCCGCATGACGGCGTCCGCGCATTGCTGCAGATCCTTGTCGCCCACGCTCATGTCGATCACCGAGGCATGGACATCCTGACGGCCCTTCAGCTGGCCGTTGTACAGATGAACGTTCGCTCCGAAGGTCTTCAGCGGGAGATGCCGCAGGTAGGCGGCGAAGCTGTTGTCCTGTGCCGCTGGACGCGTGAAGCCTGCTGGAGGGTCGAAACGCAGCAATACGGTAGTGTCAGCGAGGTCGTAGGTGATCAACCGCGTGGCGCACATGGCCGGACGGGGTGCGACCGACGGCTGTTGGCAAGCGCCGACGGAAGTGAGAAGGAGGAAAGCACAGGGAAGGTGCGAACGCATATCCCTCCAATGCACAGGGGCGCGAAAAGTGACGGTCCGTCGTGGCCTGTCCGCGTTCAT
>CAZYPC010000078.1:0-13709 GCA_964649165.1 uncultured Chryseobacterium sp. | reverse complement strand
TCCAATGCACAGGGGCGCGAAAAGTGACGGTCCGTCGTGGCCTGTCCGCGTTCATGGCGCGACGAACCGGAGGTTCGCCGCACCCTGCTCACCACGGATGCTCAGCACATGGACACCGGCCGACAAGGCAGGCCATTCGAGTTCCACGATCTGAGAACCCTGGACCTGTCGGGTCCACGTGCCCATCACGCGCCCGGAGATGTCCATGACCTGGATGTGCAACGGTTCTGCCGAGCGACGGTCGGCCATCCAGAACCGCGCACCGGTGCGTGACGCGTCGAGCAGGAATGCTGTCTGAGATGGTCCGGGCTCATCCATGCCCACAGGACGCCAGTCATAGCGAGCGATACACGCCTTCTGCGATAGGTCGCTTCCCATGCAGGTGCCGCTGGCCAGGACACGACCATCGCTCGATCGGTCCAGGTCGTACATGGCGCCTTCCGCTATGCCGGGGAACCCCGTGTGTACCACGCCGGCATCGCCCCAGCCGGTATCCATGGTCCCGTTCGGCAGGTAGCCCACCATGGCGAATGCGATGGGGCCGTTACCGAGGTCCAAGGTCCCGCCGGCGACCACGCGGTCTGGGCCATCGGTCATCACCGCGTTGAACACGTTGAACTCACTGGGATCCCCGTAAGTGACCGCGCCGTCCGCACTCCAGGTCGTGTCCAGCTGGCCATCCGGCGTGCAGCGGATCAACGCGGCTTGTTGCGTGAAGCCCTCCGTGCGCTTCCCGGCGAGCAGTATGCGGCCCTGTTCGTCGACCGTCATGTCCATCACCTCTGTCGGCGCGCCGATGTCGAGGACAACGCTGCCACCATTGCCGAAGGCGCTGTTCATCGAACCGTCCGGATCCAGCATCAGCAAAAGCGGGCTCCGATCGCCGAGACCGGTCGTCGTGCCCGCGAAGAGCAGGCGGCCGTCGGGGAGGAGGCGTACCGCATTCAACACATCATGGTCCCCGAAGGGATAGAGCTCTTGGCCGACTCCCATGAACGAGGGATCCGGCGAACCATCCGGGAGCCTGCGCGCGACCAAGGCTCCCCAATGGGCATCTCCACCGGCCACGGCGCGACCCGTATTGTCCACCGTCGCACAGTAGGCCATGTCCTGGCTGAACTGGGCGGTGACGAATACACGACCGTCGTCCCCCCAGGTAAGGTCCGGTTGCCCATCGGGATCGAGCATGAACAGCAACATGTCGTTCCCGGTGCTGTCCGTGTTCACGTACCCTGCCAGCAGGTAGCGTCCGTCATCCAGTGCCACCATGTCCCGGATGCCTTCCAGGTATTGTGGGGAGACGTCGAATACCGACCGGCCATCGCCGACCGTGCCGAATGCGGGATCGAGCTGGCCGTCCGCACCGAAACGCCAGACAGCGATGGACGACATGCCGGTGAAATACTCCGCACTCCAGCCGGCCATCAACACGCCACCGTCCGCTGCCCAACAGGAGGTCAACGCCACGGTCTGTAGCTGTGCATCGTGCACATAGGTCCCGTTGTTGCCGAACAGCGGGTCCAGATAAAGCGACTGGCCATTGGTCATGTGCGCTGCACAGAACGGCAGGCCCAACGACCAGGCCGCTCTCAAAAGCTTGGTGCGGAACGTGCAACGCATGGATGGAACGTTCCCTAAGCCTTCGCTGCCGCTTTGCCGTGCTTGCCCGCTGCAGCGGTCGTGGGCACGTAGCCGAACAGCCGGTTGTCCTTGATCATGTTGTCCACGTAGGGCGGAACGAGATCCTCCCAACCGGTCTTGCTGTCGCGGATCATCTGCAGCACGGCCTTGCTGAAGATGTGTAGCACGGTGGGGTCGTAGCTCTCGATGTCCACCATGCGCTTGTTGCTCACGAGGTAGTCATAGAGCGGTCGCAGCCTCGGATGCACCGGCATGTTCTCCAGCGTCATGATGGCCGCATCCTGGCTGGGCTTGCTCGGGTAGACGTACACTTTCAGATCGCGGGTGAACAGGATGCCGAAGGCTTCCAGCATGCCGCCGTTGAGGTGCCGGTAGTACTTCTCCTCGAAGACCTCGATCAGGTTGTTCACGCCCATGATCAGGCCCATGCGCGCCTTGGTGTAGCGGCTGAAGTATTCCACCAGCTTGTAGTATTCCTGGTAGTTGCTGATCAGCACCGTCTGCCCGAGCGAGCAGAGGATGTCCGCGCGGTCGATGAAGTCCTTCTCGTCCACGTCACCGGTATCGCTCTGCAGGTTGTTCAACGTGATCTCGAAGAGCACTTGCAGGTTCTGACGGTCAACCCTGTTCTCCTTGATGAACATGTTGTACCCGTTCATGATCATGTCGATGTTCACCTTGGTCACCGGGCGGAAGCTGCCGCGGATGGCCAGGATGTTCTTCTTGTACAGTGCCTCGCTCGCTTGGAGGTTCTGCCCATCGGGTCCGAAGATCACAGCGTCCGTATAGCCGCGCTTCACGAGCTGCAGGCTCAGCAGGCGGTTGTCCACCTGGCTGAAGTCCGGCCCGTTCATCTGGATCATGTCGATCTCCACCACGTGACGGCTCACGTTGTCGTAGAGCGCGGTCATGATCTCCTGCGGGTCCTTGTGATGGAAGAAGCAGGCATGGATCAGGTTCACGCCCATGATGCCCACGCTTTCCTGTTGCAGGCTGATGTCCGGGTCGTGCAAGCGCACGTGGATGATCACGTCGCTCGTCGGACGGTCCGGAGCGGTCTGGAACCGCACACCGATCCAGCCGTGGCCGCTGTGGGGCCGTTCGTAGGTGCTGCTCGCCACGGTGTTGGCGAACGTGAAGAATTTCTTCGTCGGGTGATCCTTGCGGCTCAGGCGCTCGAGCATGAGCCCGAACTCGTGGCGCAACATGTTCTTCAAGCGGCTCTCACAAACGAACCGGTTGCCTGGCTCCGGGCCATAGATCGCGTTGCTGAAGTCCTTGTCGTACGCGCTCATCGCCTTGGCGATGGTCTGGCTCGCCCCGCCGGCACGGAAGAAGTGCCGCACGGTCTCCTGTCCCACGCCGATCTCGGCGAAGGTGCCATAGAGGTCCTGATCGAGGTTGATACGCCGCGCCTTCTGGCCAGGGCTCAGGGGAACGCGGTGCTGCTCGTGGTTGGTCATGTTACCAGGGATCCACCCTGCTGTGTACAAATGTAGCGGGGTTGCCAACCCGTTGCCGCATACGGTTTGATGAACGGGGAGGAGGGACGGATGACCCGGGAGCGCGACTTGTCGGTGCCGCTCGGCACGCCCAGTGGAGCTTACCAACAAGGAAGCGCTGTCAATTGTCCGTCGTCCACATCTGCGCTCTGCGATCCTGTCGCAATTTCGACCCGCACCCCATGGACTTCCTCGCACTGGACTTCGAAACCGCCACGGCGCAGTGGAACAGCCCCTGCGAGCTCGGTCTGGCCGTCGTGCGGAACGGCGTGGTGGCGGACGTCCGGAACTGGCTCATCAAGCCGGCGAGCTGGCCCCATTTTTCACCGTGGAATGTGGCTGTTCACGGGATCCGCCCGGCGGATGTGGCCGATGCACCGACGTTCGATGAGGTGTGGGAACAGGTGCTCCCCTTGGTGGAACACGCCACCCTCGTTGCCCACAATGCCAGCTTCGACATGGGCGTGCTGCGAGGAACCCTGGCCAGCTACCGGCTGCGGCATCCCCTGTTCCAATACTTCTGCAGCGTAAGCCTGTCCAAGCGCATCTGGCCGCATATGCCGAAGCACGACCTCAAGACGCTCTGCGTGAGGAACGGCATCCCGCTCATCCACCACCGGGCAGGGAATGACGCTGAAGCCACGGCCCGCTTGGTCCTCCGGGCCGGAGAGCAACTGGGCACGGCCAACATCGCCGATCTGCTCGGTCGTGCCCGGCTGAACATGGGAGCCTTCTATCCCGGGGGCCACCGCACGCCCGGCGGGAAGATCACAGCCGTCACCACCTATTGAGCCGGGCTATTCCTTGATGAAACGCAACACCCGGGTGCGGCCAGCGGCGGTCGCTTGTACGGAATAGGTGCCCTGGCCGAAGGCTGAGACATCGATCCATTGCTCGGACTTGGCCATGGCCTGCGAGCGCATGACCACGCGCCCCAAAGCATCGCTGATGACGATGCTCAGCATGCCCTGCGGAGCATCCAGCAGCAACCGGAGCTGGCCGGCGGTCACCGTAGGGGCAAGCCTTGCTGAAAGCAGCGCCAGACGCTCTTCGATCCCGATCGAGGTGATGGCGTAGCACGCGCTGGTGTCGACGCAACCATCGTCGGTCACTTCCACCGCGTAGCTGCCATTGGTCGTGGGGTGGAACGTCTGGAACGATGCTCCGGGGATCTCCGCGAAGCCATTGTCGCAATCGAGCCATTGCCAGGACGCGCTGCCGTTCAAGCTGGTGAGCTGGGTGGCCGTGGCGTTCACGTTGATGTTCACCGGAAGCTCGGTCACCGTTACGGTCACCACCGAATCGCAGCCGGACTGGCCCGTGTAGGTGAAGGTGTACGTACCAGCGGAAAGTGGTTGACCCTCGTGCATGTAGCTGGCCCCTGGGCACACATCGGCGTTCAGCGAAGTGCCCACACCGGCACCTTCCACGAAGTTGCTGCCAGCCCCCGTGAGAGCGAGGCCGATGAACTCGCCGTCCATCGTGCCCGTCGCGTCGGTGAGTGACGTGATGGCCGTGTTGTCCCCACCGGCCGTGCCCTGGTCGCAACCGTAGAACAGCACCAGGTCCGGATCGGTCAGATCCGCGGATCCGTTCAACAGGCAAGCGATCTGCGCTTCCGTGATCGCGCGTTTCCAGAGGCCGATCTCATCCGCCTTGCCGTTCAGCGTGAATTCGTTGATCTGGTAGGTGAGGTTGCCGATCTGGAAGGGCGAGGTGGCGTTGACCACGGTGCCCGGAGCGCTCGCACTCGATGAAAGCGCACCATTGATGTAGAGGCTCAACGTGGCGCCATCATGCACCAGGGCCGCGTGGTTCCAGGTGTTCAGTTGCACCCCGCCGCCTTCGATCGTGTAGACGTCCGAGAAGCCGAAGCGGATGCGTGCCTCCAGCGAGGTGCCCGTGAGTTGCAGGAGGTAGAAGTCGAAGTCGTTCTCGTTGCGGAAGCCCGCGATGCCATCAAAATCCGGGAAGCCGGGGGCCGCATTGCGCGGGTAGAACCAGCAACTCAACGAAATTCCGCTGCCGCCAACGAGCAGGGCGGAGGCGTTGGCCACGGTCACACGGTCGTCCACGCCATCGAAGTCCAGGGCGTTCTGGGTCTGGGCCGTGGCGGTGATGGTGCATACGAGGAGGGCGAGGCAGGGTAGCGGTCGGTTCATATCGCAGCGGTTTCGGTAGAGACGAAAAGTAAGCGGCCGGACGGTGTTCCACATCTTTCGCCATGTGCAACATCCTCCTGTTCCTGCTCGCGCTCCTGGTCCCTTCGCACGCCTTGGGGCAGAAGCGCGACCGCTTCACGCTGTACGATGAGCGTTCAGGCGCGCCCAAGCGCATCAAGGAGGGCAAGTACATCCATATCGACCTCAAGACCGACAAGTGCCCGGACTGGGAGAACCGCGACCACACCGTGACCGGTTCGCTCTTGCTAGTTGAGGACAGTTCGATCACGATCCTGCAGGATTCCGAGGACCTCAATTGCTACGGAGGAGACAGCACGTTCAGCATCTCCCGATACGATATGCCGGAAGGGACCTCGATGACCATTCCGAACGCGCAGGTCTTCCGCATCACGCAGAACACGGAGTCCGCCGCTTCCATCATTCCGGGCGCCCTTTTCGGGGCCTCGTTCTTCGCGATCCTCTTCGTCGCCCCGCTGGCTTCCGTCAAGTGGTTCAATGGTTGGGGGTTCAATGCCGATACCTACACCACCATCACACACAACGGGCTCATCGTCATGGGCGCGAGCCTTCCATTGTTCTTGATCTTCAACACGTCCCGTTCGCTGGTGCCGATGGGCCACGCCGTACGCTGATCAAGGGGTAACTTGGGGACCGGATGACGGACAAGGATCACCGGCCCCTCATCGCGATCGCCCGGGCGAAGTTGACCATGGGCCTCTTGTTGTTCATGACAGCGACGGTCCTGCTGGCATGGGGAATGGTATCCACGGCGCAGGAAAAATCGAAGGCGCCCATATTCATATGCGGGAATTCCGTGGAACATCGCTTTCCGACGGCACTGGCCAATGATGCCGAACGCATCGCATTCCAGCGGGGCGAAAGGCTCTTCAAAGCGAATTGCGCCAGTTGCCATAAGCCGGATCGGAACATGACAGGCCCTGCACTGAAAGGTGCCAGGGAACGCTGGGCACTTAGCGGTGGGGATATCCACGCGTGGGTGAAGAACAGCTTGGGCTATCTGAAGAGCCATCCACGCGACGCGTACGCCCAGGACCTTTTCAAGAAATTCAACGGCAGCATCATGACCCCGAACGCGGTGTCCGACGAGGACGTGGATGCCATCTTGAGCTACGCGGACAACTATGTGCAGGTTGTTCGACCGGGTATCCCGTAGGCCGGAATCCCGCGTTCAATGTGCCGGGTTCCGCTTCGCGCCGGCTGTTAAGTTTGCCGCCCCTCACGAAGCCGCCGGAAGCGGTGGACGCGATGGGCCGCAAACACATGAAGATCCTCGTCCTCATCGCGCAGGTGCCCGACACCACCTCGCGCATCGCGTTCAAAGACAACAACTCCGCCTTCGACGGCAACGGCGTCACATGGATCGTGAACCCGTACGATGAGTGGTATGCCTTGGTGCGCGCTCTGGAGCTTAAGGAGGCCTTGGGCGGCACGGTGACCACGGCGACCGTGGGCGGGGCCGACAACGAAGCCACCATCCGCAAGGCATTGGCCATCGGTGCCGATGATGCCGTGCGCATCGATGCCCAGCCGAACGACGCTTTCGAGGTGGCTGAGCAGATCGCCACCTGGGCCAAGGACAAGGGCTTTGAATTGATCCTGGCCGGCAAAGAGACCATCGACCACAACGGTGGACAGGTGGGCGCCATGCTGGCGGAGTTGCTCGACATGCCGTACCTGCCCGTGGTCAGCAAGCTCGATGTCGCCGGTACCACAGCGACGTTGGAATGCGATGTGAAGGGAGGCGTGGAGGTGTGCGAGGTGGCCTTGCCGCTGGTAGTGGGCTGCGCGAAAGGCATGGCCGAGCAGCGCATCCCGAATATGCGCGGCATCATGGCGGCGCGCACCAAGCCGCTGACGGTGGTTCCCGCCGCGGCCGTGGACAGCACCGCCCGCACGGCGAGCTTCGAGCTGCCGCCAGCCAAGCAGGCCTGCAAGATGATCCCCGCCGAAGAGGCCGGGAGACTGATCGAACTCCTCCACACCGAAGCCAAAGTCATCTGATGAACCATGTTGTCGGTTGTCGGTTTTGGTTGTCGGGCTGCCAATGGAGCGCTCTTCCCACCAAGACTGACAACCGACTACAGACAACAGACAACCGAACATGAGCGTAGTCGTATTCATTGACACCCGCAGCGAGAAGGTCGCCAAGGCTGCACTGGAAGCCCTCACCTATGGCCGCAAAGTGGCCGAGGCCGTTGGTACCACGGTCACCGCCGTCACCTTCGGCGATGCGGATGCCGCCAAGCTCGGCGCGCTGAACGCCAACAAGGTGGTGGTCGCCCGCAGCGTGAAGACCGCCGACGGCCAGCAATTGACCAGGCTCGTGTGCGCCGTAGCCCAAGCGGAGAACGCACAGGTGATCGTTTGCACGCACGATATCCTTGGCAAGGCCGTTGCCCCGCGCGTGGCCGCCCGCCTCAAGGCCGGACAGGTCGCCGGTGCGATCACGCTCCCCGACGCTACGGGCAGGGTGAAACGCAACGTGTTCAGCGGCAAGGCCCAGGCCTGGGTGGAGGTGAAGACGCCGGTGAAGGTGATCAGCATGATGCCCAACAGCCTGCCGATCGAGGCCGGTAGCGGCGGTGCCGCCGTGGAAGAATTCAGCGGCGACCTCGGTGCAGCGCGCGTGACGGTGAAAGAGACACGCAAGGCCGGCGGTGGCATCCCGTTGCCGGAAGCCGAGATAGTCGTGAGCGCAGGGCGCGGCATGAAGGGCCCCGAGAACTGGGCGCCCGTGGAGGAACTCGCGAACCTGCTCCATGGCGCCACAGCCTGCAGCCGCCCGGTGGCGGACATGCACTGGCGCCCACACCACGAGCACGTGGGCCAGACCGGCGTGGCCATCCGCCCGAACTGCTACATCGCCATCGGCATCAGCGGGGCCATACAGCACCTGGCCGGGGTGAACCAGAGCAAGGTGATCGCCGTGATCAACAAGGATCCCGAGGCGCCCTTCTTCAAGGCAGCCGATTACGGCATCGTGGGCGACGCCTTTGAGGTGCTGCCCAAGCTGATCGAGGCCGCGAAAAAGCTGAACGCGGAGCGCTGAGGGCACTGTTGTCGGTTGCCGGTTGTTGGTTGTCAGGCTGGGCGTTAGGAGCGCTCTATCGGCAGCCCGACAACCAACAACCGGCAACTGACAACCAGCGACTAACAACCCTTGGCAACTTCTTAGACCCGCTGGTGCTTCCGAGTTATCTTCACCCCCCGCGAAACGAGGCATGGAGAAGGTCGAGCTGAAGTTCCTGCGCATCACGTACAGCCATACGCATGCGGGCGCCTATGCGCTCATTCTTGCGGAGAAAAAGGGGGACCGCCGCCTACCAATCATCATCGGTGGTGTGGAGGCCCAGGCCATCGCCATCCAGGTGGAGAACATCAAGCCCGCAAGGCCGCTCACGCACGACCTTTTCAAGAACCTGGCCGACCAGTTGAACATTTCCTTGAAGGAGGTCGTGATCAACGATCTGGTCGAGGGGATCTTCCACGCCAAACTCGTGCTCGCCCAAGGTGATACTGAAGTGGAAGTGGATGCTCGAAGCAGCGACGCCATCGCCCTGGCCCTGCGCTTCGCCTGTCCGATCTTCACCTACGAGTTCATCATGAGCGCGGCCGGGCTGAAAGTGGAAGAAGGCGACGAAGAGAAGGAAGCCACTGAGAAAGTGGAGAAGAGCGAGAAGGCCGATAAGAAGAGCATCAAGCAGGCCAGCCTGGAGGACCTGAAGAACATGCTGAACGAGGCCCTGTCCGATGAGGACTACGAACGGGCCAGCAAGCTTCGTGATGAGCTGAAGCGACGCGAGGGGACCAACTGAAGAGTTACTGTGTCCGTTGTTGGTTGTCGGTTGACCGGCTGCCGATGCTTCTCGTCATGTCATCCGCTCCTGATCGGCCGACAACCAACAACGGACAACCGACAACCGACGACCGGTCCCTATGTTTAGCGCATGGCCGAGGACGAGCGCAGCCTGCTGAAGCAATACAGTTTGGGGAAGATCCTCCTGCCGGTGATCATCGGCCTGAGCACGACGGCCTTCCTCGTCTGGCGGGCTAGCGGGAAAGCCGGGGATCAGCCGCTCGTTTGGACGACGGGCACAACGGGCTGGATGCTGCTGGCCCTGTTCAGCCTGTTCATGCGCGACTACATGTACATGTTGCGCATCCGCCACCTCACGGACAACAGCCTGACGTGGTGGCGCACGTTCGTTGTGGTGATGCTCTGGGAGTTCGCCAGCGCGCTTGCGCCCGGCATCATCGGCGGCGGCTTCTTCTTCGCCATCTGGATCCTCAGTCGGGAGGGCATCGATGCCGGGAAGAGCATCACGGTGATCACCTTCACTTCCTTCCTCGACGGGATCTTCATCGTGATCATGGCTCCGTTGGTATACCTCACCGTCGGCCGCGAGGAACTCTTCACGTTCACTGGCATGGATACCAGCGGGTCATGGGCCGGTATAGGTTTCCTTACCGTTTTCTGGGTGGTCTTCGGCATCATCGTGGTTTACAAGCTCTTCGTCGCTTATGCCTTGTTCATCAATCCTCTCTTCGTGAAAAAGGCGCTCGTGGGTATATTTTCCATGAAGGGTCTGCGTCGGTGGAGGCGGAGCATGGTGATCACCGGAGATCAGCTGATCACCGCTGCTGGGGGGCTGAAGCAGCGTGGGTGGAGCTATTGGTGGCCCGGCATCCTTACGACCTTCCTGAGCTGGACGGCGCGGTTCTCCATCGTGAACTGCATCGTGCATGCCTTCCATCCGGGTATGGGCTTCCAGCATGATCTGGTCATGTATGGGAAGCAGGTGATCATGGGCATCATCGTCCTGCTCATGCCCACTCCGGGGGGAAGCGGCATCGCCGAGATCATCTTCCGCAATTTCCTCGGCATGTACATCAGTGTGGGGCCGGACAAGCTCGCCTTCGTCTGGCGCCTTATGAGCTACTACCCCTACATCGCCATCGGGGCCTTCCTGCTGCCGCGCTGGGTAAAGCGCAACGTGGTGGATCCGATCGCCCATCGCATTGACGGTGGCGGACCTCACGCGGAGGGCGCGGGGGGGCGCGGAGAAGCCCAATAACGGCCGTGAAAGGGTCTCGGCCAACATGGCCCAGGCATCGCATTCCTCCGTATTCCCCGCGCCATCCGCGTGAGGCAAGGCGATCGTTGCGTACAGCTTCCCGCCTTACTTTCAGCGCCACCACCACACCCCGTTCACATGGAGCGTTTCATCGGCCTGATCGGCATCGCCATGATCCTGGGCATCGCCTTTCTCGCGAGCAATAACCGCAAGGCCATCAACCTGCGGTTGGTCATCAGCGGTATCGGACTCCAGTTGCTCATCGCTGTGCTCGTGCTGAAGATCCCTCCGGTAACGAAGTTCTTCCAAGGGCTGGGGCATGGTATGGAGAAGATCGAGCAGTTCGCCCGGCAGGGAGCCTCTTTCGCCTACGGTGGGCTGGCGGCGATGCAGTTCGATGGCACTGTGGCCAACTATGCTGCCGGCGGTTTCGTGTTCGCCATCAACGTCACCGCCACGATCATCCTCGTGTGCGTGCTCGTGGCGGTGCTCTACCACATCGGCCTCATGCAACGCGTGGTGAGCGTGATCGCCAAAGCCATGAATTTCGTGATGCGCGTGAGCGGCGCGGAGGCCTTGAGCAACGTGGCCAGCGCCTTCGTGGGCCAGGTCGAAGCGCAGGTAATGATCCGGCCCTACCTCGCGGGCATGACCAAGAGCGAACTGCTCGCCAGCATGAGCGGATCGCTGGCCTGCATCGCGGGGGGCATTCTCGTGGTGTATGTCAACATGGGTGCCCAAGCCGGTTTCGACCTCGCACCGAAGCTCATCGCCGCCAGCCTGATGGCCGCCCCGGGGGCGCTCGTCATAAGCAAGATCGTATGGCCCGAGACCGAGGAGAGTCAGACGATGGGCAACGTGAAGCTGGAGGTGAAGAGCCCCTACATCAACGTGATCGACGCCATCGGGCACGGCGCGGGCGACGGCTTCAAGATCGCCATGAACGTGGTGGCCATGCTCATCGGCTTCATCGCGCTCATCGCCATGGTCGATTGGATCCTGGTACACATCGGTCACCTCTTCAGCCCGGACCTCAACCTGAGCCTGAACTGGATCTTCGGTAAACTCTTCACCCCGCTCGCGTGGTGCATGGGAGTGCCGTCGCAGGATGTCACCAGTGTAGCGACGTTGCTGGGCCAGAAGCTCAGCGTGAACGAATTCGTGGCGTTCAAGAGCCTCGCCGATAGAACGGTGCCCATCGCGACGGAGAAGGGCCTGCTCATCGTGAGCGTGGCCATTTGCGGCTTCGCCAACTTCAGCAGCGTGGGCATGCAGATCGGTGGCATCGGGGAATTGGCGCCATCGCGTCGTAGCGATCTCGCACGGCTGGGATTGAAGGCACTATTGTGCGGCACCCTTGCGTCTTATCTGAGCGCCACCATCGCGGGCATTTTGATGTAGTCGCGAGACCGCCGGAGGCGGGCGAAGCGATCCGTCAACAAGTTCGGAGGGAACCCGATGAAGAAGTTCATCCTGCTTTTGCTCGTGCTTTCCGCCATAGGGGTATCGGTCTGGCTCTTCTCGGGCGAACGACTTCCCGACATCCTCCCGACAGAACGCGCGCAGGGAGACCGGCTCGATTCCCTCAACGGCGTTGTTGTTTACTGCAACGGCGGCTTCAGCGGGAACGCTGGCCGGAACGTGGTCGACGGCTACAACATCGGCCTGAAGTACCAATGCGTGGAGTTCGTGAAGCGCTACTACTTCGAACGCTTCGATCACCGGATGCCGAACAGCTATGGCCACGCCAAGGACTTCTTCGATACCACCCTTGCCGATGGCGCGCTGAACAAGGATCGCGCGCTGTTGCAGTTCCGCAATTGTAGCGCCAGCATGCCACGGGTGGATGACCTGCTTGTGCTCGATGGCTGGGGCGGCAATCCCTACGGCCACGTGGCCATTGTCAGCCGGGTAGGGGACGGAGAGGTGGAAGTTGTGCAACAGAACACGGGCAGCGCGCGCAATACCTACGACCTGGATATGATCGATGGGAAGTGGCGCATCGATTGCAAGAGGGTGATGGGGTGGTTGAGGAGGAGGTGACCAATACCACCTTCAATAGACCACTAGTTTCCCGCTTTTTCGAGTACCATCCTCAAGATTGGTAAGGGTGTACAGATACGTTCCGACGCCCAAACGCGAGCAATCAAGCACGCAACCAGGAACCAGTCGAACGCGCTGTTCCATTTGGCCGAGGACGGTGCAAATAACCAGTTCGTTCGGCTTGGTGATGCGCACCGAGGGACTTTCCCCTTGCGCGACCGCTGCGGGGTACAACGCCGCGTTGTTCGTCGAGTGGGGTGCAGATAGGCCAGCCACGTGATCGACTTCCATCACCATGTCGGTGTAGGTCGTTGCGATGACCTGACCATCCCGCAACTCATCGATCCTCGTGCAAAAAACATATAGCCCGGGTTCTGGTGGTTCGCAAGTCAGAACTCCGGTACTCGGCTCAATGGTGGTTCCTTCGGGTAGGAAATACGCTTCACCGTTGCAGGGAGCTAGAGAGAAGACCAAGCTGTCGCCATCGAGGTCCGCAATTACGGGGGCGAATTGAGCCCCGGTGGCGGTTGGAGTGATCGGGCCGGACAAGTCGGCGAACTGGGGAAAGTTGATGTCGAGTTCGGGGGTGAGTATGAAGGAGGGATGGAGTCGGATTCCGCTCTCTTCCGAATTCCACAAGTTAGTGATCCCTGCGACCCGATTATCGACAGGCACGTCCAATTGATAAACACCGGGCCCAGGATATGGAAAGCTTCGTTCGAAGGTCTGCTTGGTGATGATACCATCATCCAGCAATTCAGTGGATGTGAGCGGCAACCATCCCCATCCCGAGCCCCAGTAGACGTACACAGAGTCTCGCACAACGTCAAGATCAGTGACTACATACAACCGAAGCCTGTTGAGATATTGAATACCGCCAAGGCCAACGACCTCATAGTTTGCCGCACGGATATCCTGACCACGGGAGTCAGGTAAAAGGGTGCATGCGAACGCGGTGATTGTCAACAGCCTAATCATGGTGGATCACCAATGGCGAGACCCTCATATAGCCATGCATGTCATTCACATGAATGAAATACAAGCCGACCTTCAGGTTGGTGAGATCAAGCAGGTGCTGGGATGGGTTGAAACCATACGTCGAGCATTTCTTGCCAACGGCATCGAATACGTCGACGGTGAACGGCTCAGTAGGGCCGGTGATGCCCAGGTAGACGAGGCCCTCGCTTGGGTGAGGTGGTCGGCTAAAACTGGACAGGAAGTAAGCGAAAGCTAACTTCCTACCA
>CAZYPC010000077.1:0-21008 GCA_964649165.1 uncultured Chryseobacterium sp. | reverse complement strand
CTCGATGGCGATGAGATGACGCGCATCATCTGGAAGTGGATCAAGGACCAGCTGATCCTTCCTTACGTGGACGTGCCGATCGAGTACTACGACCTGGGCATCGAATACCGCGACAAGACGGACGACAAGGTGACGGTGGAAGCGGCGAACGCGATCAAAAAGCACAACGTCGGCATCAAGTGCGCGACCATCACGCCGGACGAGGCGCGGGTGAAGGAGTTCGACCTGAAACAGATGTGGAAGAGCCCGAACGGCACCATCCGCAACATCCTGAACGGGACCGTTTTCCGCGAGCCGATCGTGATCAAGAACATTCCGCGACTGGTCCCTGGGTGGACGCAGCCGATCGTCATCGGTCGCCACGCCTTCGGCGACCAGTACCGCGCAACGGATGCGGTGATAAAAGGCAAAGGCAA
This sequence comes from uncultured Chryseobacterium sp., assembly GCA_964649165.1. Classification (GTDB taxonomy): domain Bacteria; phylum Bacteroidota; class Bacteroidia; order Flavobacteriales_F; family PHOS-HE28; genus PHOS-HE28. Next base: position 20,592 of record CAZYPC010000077.1, on the reverse strand, counting down.
GCTCACGCTCACCTTCGCTCCTGCCGATGGTTCACCGGCAACCAGCTGGAACGTCTATGACTTCGAGGGGGACGGTGTGGCCTTGAGCATGTACAACACCGATGAGAGCATCGAGGGCTTCGCACGCTCGTGCTTCAACCTGGCCTTACAGAAGAAGTGGCCGCTCTACTTCAGCAGCAAGAACACCATCTTGAAGAAGTACGACGGGCGCTTCAAGGACATTTTCCAGAGCATCTACGAGAAGGACTATGCCGCAGCGTTCAAGGAGGCCGGTATCACCTACGAGCATCGCCTGATCGACGACATGGTGGCCAGCGCGCTGAAGTGGAGCGGTGGTTTCATCTGGGCCTGCAAGAACTACGACGGCGACGTGCAGAGCGACATCGTTGCACAGGGCTTCGGTTCACTGGGTCTGATGACCAGCGTGCTCATCACCCCGGACGGAAAGACCATCGAAGCGGAAGCAGCGCATGGCACCGTGACGCGCCACTACCGCATGCACCAAGAGGGCAAGCCTACGAGCACCAACCCGATCGCGAGCATCTTCGCCTGGACGCAAGGCCTCGCCTTCCGCGGCAAGCTGGACGGCAACCAGGCCCTCATCGACTTCAGCAAGAAGCTGGAAAAGGTGTGCGTCGACGTTGTGGAAAGCGGGAAGATGACCAAAGACCTCGCGGCGTGCATCCATGGTGAAAAGGTCGGGGCCGAGCACTACATGACCACTGACAAGTTCATGGGGGCACTGCGGGAGGAGTTGGAACGGAGGATGTGATCGGGCACCTTTGACCGCATGAGCGCCACACCGCTCGATGCGTTCCACCGGCGGGTTCTGATCACAGCGCTCGTCGTACATGCGATCACCGCGTGGTTCAGCAGCGGCTACTACGCAGCGGATGAGCACTACCAAGTGATCGCCTTCGCGCAGCACAGGCTTGGTGAACTGCCTGCGAACGAATTGCCTTGGGAATACGGAGCCCGCATGCGTTCGGCTCTCCTACCGGGCATCGCGTACTGTGCCATCGTTGGTTGCCGGGCCTTGCTTGTGGCGGAGCCCTTGCATATCGCCTTCCTATTACGGCTGACCACCGCGTTGTTCGCGTTGCTGGTTGTGCGAACGTTCGTCCGGGCGGTCCTGCCCGGAATACGATCACACCTCCGCCGACCCTTCGTCCTCCTCTCCTACTTCCTCTGGTTCCTGCCCTACCAGCATGTGCGGTTCTCCTCGGAGACATGCGCGGGGCTGCTCCTTCTGCTCGGCCTTGCGCAGCTATTGCGTTCCACGGAGCGCGACCGGTCATGGCTGATGGCGGGCCTTTGCTTCTGCCTCTGCGTGCAGATCAAGCCGGCGATGCTCGTGGCCTGCTGCGGAGCAATGGGCTGGTTCTTGCTGAACCTGTTGGCCAAGGGGCGTGCGTTCGCGTTGCTTTTGGGCGGTGGTGTGGCCGCGTTGGCGCTCGGTGTGGCGGTGGACAACTGGTTCTACGGCGAGCCGACGCACACGCTCTGGAACTACCTGTACAAGAACAGCCTCAGCATATCGAAGGTCCAGCCGCTGCCCGTGCTGGATGAGACGTACCCGTTGTGGTACTACATCCCGTGGATCGTGAAATACGGCATCTGGCCCATCGGTGCTATGCTGGTCGCGGCGTTGCTGTGGCTCACGTGGCGTGCCCCGAGATCGTGGCTGGTCTGGTGCATATGGCCATACCTCGTGCTGGTCAGCCTCATCCCCCACAAGGAGCTGCGCTTCCTCTTCCCGCTGGTGGACCTCGCTCCATTACTGCTGATCAGCGCATGGCAGAACATCGAGGGAACATCATGGCTCGACCACGGCGTGAAGCGAAGAGTATTGTTGCCGTTGTTGGGTCTTCTGGCGCTGGTGAACACTGCGGGGCTCATCACCGCAGGGCTCACCGCTGCCGGGAGCGGACGCCTGCGGCTAGTGGAGCGGATGATCGCGATCCACCCGAGCGATCCACTGACCCTGGGCTGTGCGCCGAACGAGCCCTTGATCTGGGAGGTGCGCATCCCCGCGTTCTACCTCAGGGAAGACTTCGAGGACGTTGGCACGTTCGATCCGTGCTCGACCTCATCCGTGTTGGACGCGCGAGAAACTCCTGCCTTGCTGATCGGCAACTTTGCTGATGAAGCGGTCAGCGGTTGCATACCAGAGAGCGCAGGCTACCGGGCATTGGCCCGGAGCGAAGCATCCTGGGCAACTCCTCTTCTGGACCTTTACAACAGCGAACGTCACGGGCCGTACGCCTTGTACGACCTCGATCCCGCACCTTCGCGCCCATCGGAGCCGTAACGCGCAAGGACCTGGACCGCCTGGCGGTACCCGCGATCATCAGCGGTATCGCCGAGCCGATCATCGCGCTCAGCGATACGCACTTCGCCGGACGTCTTGGGCCGCATGACCTGGCCGCCGTGGGTATCGGCAGCAGCTTCTTCCTCCTTGTGCTATGGGTGCTGGCGCAGACGCGCAGCGCTGTGCTCGCCGTGGTGGCGCGCTACTTCGGCGAGAACCGGCTCGGAGAAATACGCGACCTGGTGCCCATCGCCATCTGGATGAACGTGGTCCTGGGCTTTCTCTTCTACGGCCTCACGGTGCCCTTGGCCCCGGCGATCTTCACCTTCTACAACCCGGACCCGGTGGTACTGGAGAAGGCGGTGGGCTTCTACCGCATGCGCGCCTGGGGCCATCCGATCGCCTTGGCGGTCTTCGCGATGACCGGTGCGTTCCGGGGCGTGCAGAACATGCGTTGGAGCATGTGGATCAGCGTGGTCGGTGCGGCGATCAACATCGCGCTGAACAAGCTGCTGATCTTCGGCTGGGGTCCGGTACAGGCCATGGGCATCAACGGTAGCGCGCTCGCCAGCGTGATCGCGCAGTCGTGCATGTGCGTGATCGCGTTGTACGTGATGTACTCCCGCACCACCTTCCGCCTGCTCCCGGAGCGCTGGTCGCACCCGGAGTTCTTCCCGCTCATCCTCAACAGCACCAACCTTTTCGCGAGGACCATCGCTTTGAACGCCTGTTACTTCTTCGGGAACCGCTTCGCTTCCGGCTATGGCGTGGCCCATATCGGGGCGCACAGCATCGCCATGCAGATCTGGTTGTTCAGCGCCTTCTTCATCGACGGTTACGCTGCGGCGGGAAGCGTGATCGCGGGACGGTTGAACGGTGAACGCGACTGGAAGCAACTGCACCGCGTGAGCTGGCAGGTGGTGCGCATCACCGTGTACATCGGGGCCGGGCTGGCCCTGCTCTATACCCTGGCCTATCGTTGGATCGGTGGCTGGTTCACGCCGGACCAGGAAGTCCTGACCCTGTTCAATGCGGTCTTCTGGATGGTGATCCTCACCCAGCCGATCAACGCGGTCGCCTTCGCGTGGGACGGTATCTACAAGGGCATCGCGGCGAGCGCGGAACTGAGGAACGCCTTGGTGTTCGCCACGTTCGGCGTGTTCGTTCCGACGATCTTCCTCGGCGACTCGATGGGCCTGGCGCTGCACGGGGTTTGGCTGGCCTTCCTGCTCTGGATGGTCACACGCGGCATCTGGCTCACCATCGCATTCGAGCGCTGGCATGTGCAGGTGCGACACACTTCCTGACCGACCTGAGCCGTTACTTTCGCTGCATGTCGCGTGCGTGGATCCTGCTGTTGACCCTGGCCCTCTGCCCTTTGAGCACTTGGGCACAAGACACAACGGAATACGTACAGCCAGCCACTACCACTGAGAAGAAAGATACGCGGCCCTTCAAGGACCGGATCTGGTTCGGCGGCGGATTGGGACTGAATTTCGGCAGCGTCACGGCGATCCAGATCGAACCGCTGGTCGGCTACAAGCTCGATAAGAAGAACAAGCTGTCGGTGGGGACCGGTATCACCTACTGGTATTTCAGCGACAATCGGTACACTCCGCGGCTGGAATATGATGCCTATGGCTATCGGCTCTTCTCGCGTTATCGCGTCATCCCTCAGGCCTATCTGCATGCGGAGTTCCTGCACATGAACGCTGAGCGGTACCTTGGGTTCAAAGAAGGCGTACAGCGCATCTGGGTCCCTCATGTGCTCGTGGGCGGTGGGTATGTCCAGCCGATCGGGGCACACAGTTCGTTCGCCCTGCAGATCCTCTGGGAGGTGATGCAGGATCCGAACAGCGTCTACTATGGGCAGGGACCCATCATCAGCGGTGGTGTCGGCTTCGGGTTCTGAAGCGACAAAGCCCGGCCAGGGCCGGGCTTTGTGGAGCCGGAGGGATTCGAACCCTCGTCCAAACGACCGCAACACGGGCTTTCTACATGCTTAGCCGTCTTCTTGGTTTTCGATCCATGCCCGGGAAGCGGCACCCTAGCACGGACTTAGGTCCTGTTGTCTCATCAACGCTCCGGACCACCGCGTTGACCAGTCTTCCAAGCTGATACCCCGGATCCGGAACGTGGACGACAGGTCGTCCCGAGGGGTACTCGTCCGCGTTACTGTTGTTCGCGCGGATAAAGCTTCATAGCCTGAGGCTATTAGGCAGCGAGAGCGTAGCTGTATTCGCCGGTTAAGGCGTGGAGATCGTTTTGAAGAGCCGTTCCCCACCGCTCTGCATGCTTGCACGCACTACGTAGCCGCTGTCGAAACCAGGTCGGCCCCATGTGGTGATCCAAAGAACTGGCGCGAAGATAGCCCGGACCGGGTGCCTTGGCGGCCTTGAGGGCACATGGGCCACGGTTGGAGAGTTGCGGGAGTTGGAGAGTTGGCCTCTGACGAGCCAACTCTCCAACTCCCGCAACTCTCCAACCCGGATAGCTTCGCGGCCTTTCCGAGAAGCATGTACAAGAAGATCGGCATCATCCGCGAGGGCAAGGAACCGCCGGACCGTCGTGTTCCACTAACGCCCAAGCAATGCCACGAGGTACTACTGAAGGGCATCGACATCACGGTGCAGCGGAGCCCGGTGCGGGCCTATGCGGACGCGGAGTACACAGCACAGGGCGTGCGCATGACGGAAGACCTCACCGATCGCGACCTGATCATCGGGGTGAAGGAGATCCCGTACCACATGCTGATGGCCGAAAAAAGCTACCTCATCTTCTCCCATACCATCAAGAAGCAGCCGCATAACCGCAAGCTGTTGCGCACGGTGCTCGATCGCCGGATCACGTTGATCGACCACGAGCTTCTCACCGATACCAAAGGGGAGCGGGTCCTGGCCTTCGGCCGTTGGGCCGGGGTTGTGGGAGCGTACAATGCCTTCCGGGCCTGGGAGGCCACGCATGGCCCTGCCACCCTGCGTCCCGCACACTTGTGCCATGACCGGGCGGAAATGGAGTTGCACTTGCTGGACTACAAGCTTCCGCCGGAACTGCGCATCGTACTCACCGGAAGCGGCCGCGTCGGCAAAGGCGCCATGGAAGTGCTGGATCGCATCGGGGTGCGGCAGGTGGAGCCTGCGGTCTTTCTGCGTAAGGACAACACGGCACCGGTATTCACGGTTCTGGGAAGCGAAGACCTCTACCGACGCGACGATGGGAAGCCGTTCGACAGGGCAGCTTTCCATGCGGATCCGGGCGGCCACCATGCGGTGATGGAGCCATTCGCGAAAGCGGCACACATCTACATCGCCTGCCACTTCTGGGATCCGCGCGGCCCGAAGATCCTTCCCTCAGCGTTGCTCAGGGAACCCGGCATCAGCCTGCGCGTGATCGCCGATCTGAGCTGTGACATCGGCGGTCCCATCGACAGCACATTGCGTGCAAGCACCATCGCCGATCCCTTCTTCGGCTATGACCCTGCGACCGGGGCAGAGTGCCGCCCAGGCACCGAGGGAAGCATCACGGTGATGAGCGTGGACAACCTCCCGTGCGAACTCCCACGCGACGCGAGCAAGAGCTTCGGCCGTGACCTGATGGATCACGTCCTGCCGAACCTCATCGGTGAGGATGTCGAGGATATGATCGGCCGTGCGACCATCGCCCGGGACGGCGAATTGACCGCGCGCTACAAGTACCTACAGGACTATGCGCTGACCAAGGCCTGATCTCAGGCCGGTATGCGTACCTCCATGATGAGGAAGGCCGCGAGGGAACACAGTCTTGCTGTCCGCACGACCATGGGTTTGGCGCTTTTGCGGGCCATGGTGAGCAGACCCAACCCGGCCCCTCCGTGCTCGGAACGGGCGCTGTTGCTCAGCAGCTTGAGGTAGTGCTCTTTGAGATCCGCCTCGTCCATTTCGTTCAGGATGCTCACCCGGTGGGTGATCAGTGCGGCCATGGCCAGGGGCACGGCATTTCCGAAAGCCAGACGGTAGCCTCCCTCATCCCTCACGCACAGGGCGAATGTCGCTTCCCTATGGGACCCGAGAGAATGGTGATACACGTTCTCCAAGCCCTCGACCAGAACGTTCATCATCCGCTTGCGCGGTGCGGTGCCGTCGTCATGGGTCAGGCTCGAAGCTTCCGCCTGAGCTACAAGTCCTTGCACCTGTTCATGGTCCATTACCCCCTGGTAGGCGAACACCACCTTGCCAGTGGGGTCCTCCAGACACCGTGACAGGCTGTCTTCCAACCACTGCTGGCCGACCTCCATAAGGGCTACTGCTGCGTTGCTGCGCATCTCTACATCGATCCGCCAGGGCATGGTGCCCGATCGACGGAACGCTGATCTGGACCGATATACGCGGATCGATCCGCGATGGTTCCGGCCAGGGTATCGCACAAGCGTCGGGCGTGAGGCGTGGCGGGCTACTTTCGGAGCCTTCACCGCCCTTACGGGTCCGTCCAGATGACCACTTCCGTTCCAGTTCCCGGCTCGGGATTTCCGAGGCTGTTCTCCATACTCTCCCTTTACGCGTCCGGCATCCTGGTCGCGCAGGACACCATCACCATCGGCACCGGCATCGCAGAGAACGGTTTTTTCGAGTTCCCTGCTCCATACGGCAATGCCGAGAACGGAGCGCGCCACCAGATGCTCATTCTGGCCACCGAACTGGAGGCGGCTGGCATGAGCGCAGGCCATATCTCGAGTGTGGCCTTCGATGTGGCCGAAGCCTCCTTCGTGCAGTTCAATGGTTTCACCGTGAGCGTCGGCATGACGGATGCGGTAGAACTCACACCCGCATGGATCCAAGGCCTCACGCCCGTTTACGGTCCCACCGACTTTGTGAACGACCAGGCGGGATGGAACCTCCACACTTTTGACGCTCCCTTCCTGTGGGACGGCATATCCAACCTGGTGGTGCAGACGTGCTACGCGAACGATGCCAGCGCGCAGAACGCGTTCCATCGGCAGAGTTTCACCGCGTTCAACAGCACCGTTGTGCGCAGCACGAACAACGCGAACGTCTGTACCTCCAACACCGGCCAGCTCGATGTCTATGCCATGCGGCCGAACATGCGCTTCGAGTGGACGTCACTCGAGGTCCCCCCGATCGGAGCCTTCACACAAAGCACCACCAGCACGTGCAGCGGTGTCGTCCAATTCGAGGACCAGTCCCAGTACATGCCCACCGGTTGGCATTGGGATTTCGGCGATGCGACCACGGATACTGTGCAGGACCCGGAGCACCAGTATCTCACGGACGGGGTTTTTACTCCCGTGTTGATCGTATCGAACGCCTACGGATCCGACACGATCGCTGGTCCGCCGATCACGGTGAACATGAGCGGTCCACAACCGCCGGATGCGTGCGTGCCGGCATCCACGGGCACGGTGGCCGGCTTCGGCATCCTGAGCATCACCCTGGGGGGATTGACGGTGTCTTCGGGCGATGCGGTGAGCGAGGGATACGCCGACCGCACCTGTCAGGGAACCACCGTACTGGCGGGAACGAACCTGGATGTTGAACTCACCGCCGGTAGCGTCGCAACGCACAACGTGCGTGTCTGGATCGACTGGGACAATAGCGGGGACTACATCGGAACGGAACTCGTTCTTACGGCGAACAGCGTCTTCACCGCTTCGGCCACGGTGGCCGTGCCTGCCTTCGCCGTTCAGGATCTCCCGCTGCGCGTGCGGTACATGGCGGACTATGATTTCAGTCCATTGCCCGAGCCTTGCACGGACCTGCAGTTCGGTCAGGCAGAGGATTACACGCTGACCGTCCTGCCGAACGTCAATCCTCCTGAAGCCGGGTTCAGTGCCACGCCAACGCTCACGTGCGACGGCACGGTGCATTTCACCGACCTCAGCGTCAATGTCCCCAGTTCCTGGCAATGGAGTTTCGGCGACACCGGTACCAGCGACCAACAATCCCCGACGTACACGTATTCAACGAGCGGCACCTACGATGTGCAACTGATCGTGACCAACACGAACGGGGCGGACACGTTGATGCAAGTGGGCCTGGTCACCGTGGATCTCGATGGGCAATTGGTGGCAGCACAATGTCAACCCGGGACACAGGGGTATTGCTGCGGATACGGGATCACCTCGCTGGGTTTCGCTGGGATCACCACCTCCAGCCCCGACGGCGCAGAGGGCTATGTGGACCGCAGCTGTGGCAATGTGGCGCAGGTGACCGAAGGGGCCAGCTATGCGATCAACGTGGGAACGGGTGGCTCGCTCGCTCACGATGTGATCATGTGGATGGACCTGAACAACGATGGGACCTTCGGAACGGACGAGCAGGTCTGGTCGGCCCTGAACCAACAGGACCCCAGCGCCACCTTCGTGATGCCCAGCGGCAGTGTTTTCGGAACTCCCCTGCGCATGCGCCTTGCGGCCGATGTTGTCGGGGAGACCACCGAAGCTTGTGACCAACCGCTCTACGGGCAGATGGAGGACTACACGGTGATCGTCACGGAGAACACCGATCCGCCGGTCGCCGTGTTCAGCGCGGAACCGACCACCACGTGCAATGGCTACGTGCAATTCACGGACGCGAGCACGAACGCTCCGGATTCCTGGCTATGGGATTTCGGTGATTCGGGATCAAGCACGGAGCAATCTCCCTTGCACCTGTACACCGAGCCTGGTATCTATTCCGTATCGCTCACCGTGACGAGCCCGGACGGCACCGATACACAAACGAACATCGACTACATCAACTTCGTGGAGCCTTGGATATGCGATACGCTCGTGGTACCGAACTTCCAACCCATTGTGGTGGAGACATGTCCAGGAATACTGGCCGACAACGGCGGGCCGAACGGCAACTACCAACCAGGTGAGAGCGCAACGATGACGATAGCCCCGACCGGTGCCGAGATCGTGATCCTGACTTTTTCCGAATTCCAGTGGGGCAACAATGACAACCGCTGGCTGGCGATCTACGACGGTCCTGATGTGGATAGCCCGCTGATCGGGCAATTCACAGGCAACGGGTTGGACGAGCTTCCCAACAACGGGATCATCGCCTCTACGGGTAGCAGTATCACGTTGCGCCAGGAATGGCAGGGAGGCGGAGGGCCACCGAACAGCGCCGGTTTCCTGTTGACGTGGGAATGCGGATTCGTCGGTGTTGAGGAAGCCGGCACATCAGGGATCGCCAATGTGTGGCCGCAACCGGCGAGCGAGGAACTGAACATCCAGTTCGGCTCCGGCGTTCCTGTTGGGGCACGCGTCGAACTGCGCGATGCATTGGGTGCGCTCGTGATCTCCGGGCCGATCCCGCCCGCCTCGCGGATACACCGTATGGATGTGGCCGGCATGGCCAAAGGTCCCTATGTGCTCAGCTTGGTATCAGCGACGGGTCGCTGGAACCGTACCGTGGTGATCAACTGACCCGATCGAACGCCCACTACCGAACATGAAGCTTCTCCGCGCGATCCTCCTCTCAGCGCTCCTGCCATTGGCCACCTCTTCGTGGGCCACACACCTGCTCGGCGGCAACGTAGGCTACGTGTACCTGGGTGAGACCGCCCCTGGGAGCGGGCTCTATGCCTATCAGGTGTACATGGAATTCTACCTGAACTGCGGTGATGACAGCAACTGGCAGACCCTCGGCGAACTGGTCGCTGCCGGTGGGGGTTCACTGCCCTTGGGCGTGTACACGCAGGATCCGCTGAACCCGAACGCCGACAAGCAGCTGTTCACCACCGTGGACATGTTCCTGACGGACAGCTTGAACATCATACCGGACCTCCCCAACGGATGCACGGTCGGTGAGGGATTGTGCGCGAAAAAGGGCCTTTTCACCGGCCAGGTGAACCTTCCGTTGAGCTTCGCGGGGTACCACCTGTACTTCCACAATTTCAGCCGGAACATCACCATCGACAACCTTTTCGATCCGAACCAGACGGGCATCGGGTACTACGCGTTCATCCCGCCAACGCTGGTGAACAATTCTTCTCCGGTCTGGATCGGCATCCCTACGCCGTTCCTGTGCATTTCCGACACGACCACGTTCATCAACAGCGCGAGCGATCCCGATGGCGACCAGCTGATCTTCTCGTTCGAAACACCCTACAACAGCGTTACGGACCAGGGCGGGATCCAGCCGCCACCCGGCCAATTGCCCTGGCCGATCCCGGAAGTCACATGGAATCCCGGGTTCAGCACGTCCCAGCCGTTCGGTGCAGGAGGTTACTCGTTCATCAACGGGGCTACGGGCCTCACGAGCTATCTGCCGACGTTCCAAGGCAATTTCGTGGTGGCGGTGGAAGTGAAGGAGTTCCGGAACGGACAGCTCATCGGCGTCACGAGGCGCGATCTCCAATTGCAGGCGATCGTGTGCCCACCCAACACCACGCCGGCGGTGAGCGGCCCGCTGCCGCTTTCCTATACCGTGGATGCGGGAGCACAACTCTGCTTCGGCATGGACTTCACCGATGTGAACGTCGATTCACTGAGCATCTCTTCCGGCGGGATCATCTTCGATACGACGTTCACGGACCCTGCGGCCACGCTCACGGTACAGGACGTCGCTGTGGGGAGCGCCAGCGCGGATTTCTGCTGGAACACGGCGTGCGACCAAGGACAGGACCAACCGTACCTATTCAGTGTGAGCGTTCTGGACAATGGCTGCCCCCCCAAGAGCCTGGACATCGTGTTCCAGGTGACGGTGGTGCCCTTCGTCGGACCACAGACCATAACGGGCCCGACACAGGTTTGCACGCTACAGGACGCGGTGGTGTACAGCACACCGGAAATCACCGGAGCCGACTTCAACTGGACCGTGAACGGTGGCAACATCATCTCGGGCCAGGGGAGCAACAGCATTACCGTGGATTGGGGAGTACCCGGCCCCGGCAGCGTGATCGTAAGCGCCACCAACCAACTGGGCTGTGAAAGCGCACCGGTGAACGTGAGCGTGAACATCGCTCCGCTGCCCTCGGCTGATGCTGGAGAGGATGTCACGATCTGCATCGGCAACAGCACCGGCCTGGGCGGGGAACCCACGGGGCCGGTGGGGAGCAGTTTCAGTTGGAGCGATCCCGGTTCGCTCAATGATCCGGCCGATCCGAACCCTGATGCCAGCCCGACGGCCACCACCGTCTATGTGGTACAGGTGAGCAATACCGGTTGTGTGAACACGGATACCGTGCTGGTTACCGTTTCGATCCCCTTGGTTGACGCCGGACCGAACGGGAGCGCGTGCGACGGGGATACCGCGCAATTGAACGCAACGGGCGTCGGAGACTTCACCTGGTCACCGCCGGGAGGGCTCAGCGCAACGGACATTCCGGATCCGCAGGCTTTCCCTTCAGCCACCACCACCTATTTCGTCACGCTCACGGACAGCATCGGCTGCTCCGCCAGTGATTCGGTCGTGGTCACGGTGAACACGTTCAACCAGAATATCAGTATCGACCCCTCCCAGACGAGCGGCTGCCAGGGGGACACGGCGAGTTTCTCGGCGATCCCGGATGCGGTGGGCAACAACTACGTGTGGAGCACCAGCGGAGGCATCACCTCTCAGGGTACTTCAGGGAACAGTGTGATCGTTCAGTGGACAACGCCTGGACCTGGAACGCTGAGCGTGCAAGTGACCGATGCCAACGGATGCGCGCAGACCTTTGATACCCCTTTCGAATCACTGGCGATACCTGACGTGGACGCCGGAGCGGACACCACGATCTGCGCAGGCCAGAGCGTGCAGCTGAACGGCTCGGGCAACGGCACGCCCGTATGGTCGCCGATCGCAGGACTGAGCGACCCGACCGTCTTCGATCCGACCGCGAATCCGGAGGCCACGCAGACCTACACGCTGACGATCACCGGAGGGAACCTGTGCACGAATACCGATCAGACGACGGTGGTGGTGAACGTGCTTCCCAGCGCCAACGCGGGGCCGGATCTTTCGGTCTGCCTTGGCGACTCGATCCAGCTCCAAGCCAGTGGCCCCGGCACCTACAGCTGGTCTCCGGCCGGCACGCTGAGCGATGCGAACGCGACCAACCCCTTCGCCTTCCCTTCAGTGACCACGACATACACGCTGACACTTACGGACAGCGTGACATGCAGTGACAACGATCAAGTGACCGTTACAGTGAGCATCCCGCCGAACGCCGGAACGAACGGAAGCACGACCGTATGTTCGACGAGCCCGGGCTTCGCGCTCTTCGACCTGCTCGGCGGTTCACCGGCAACCGATGGGGTCTGGACCGGTCCCGGTGGTACGACGTCCGATGGCAACTATCTCCCCGGAACGAGTATTCCAGGTGACTACATCTACACCGTGGCCGGAGATGCACCCTGCGCGGCTGCGACCGCGATCGTGACGGTGAACGAGGTCCAAACGCCGGACGCCGGGGAGGATGCGACGCTCCCGCTCTGCTCCAACAGCGATCCTGCGGATCTCTTCGCTGCCCTCGGCGGAACACCGGATGTGGGCGGTACCTGGACCGACGAGAACAACCAGGTCTTCAACGGCATCTTCGATCCGGCCAGCACGACAGGAACGATCTTCACTTACTCGCTTCAGGCGATCGGCCCATGCCCTGCGGACCAAGCCGATATTACCGTGGCGGTCACCACCGCTCCCGACCCGGGTAGCGACGCCTCAGCCACGCTGTGTGCGAGCGGGATCGCTTTCGTGATGACCGATTCGCTCGGTGGCACGCCGGACGCCAGTGGTGTCTGGTTGGATCCAGGCGCCGCGATCCACAGCGATACATACGACCCCGCTTCGGACATCGGTGGCGCATGGACATTCAGCGTGGTGGGAACGGGCGGTTGCGCTGATACGAGCGCCACGCTCACGATCACCGAGATCGTGCCGAATACCGCGATCACGGGAGACAACGCGATCTGCACCGGTGATACCACCCAGCTCTCCAACACGGGCAACGCGAGTTGGACATGGTCACCGGCGACCGGTGTCAGCGACCCTGCCGCAGAGGCCCCTTTGTTCTTCCCTACCACGACCACCACTTACACGCTCACGGTGACGGATGCCGGGGGATGCACAGGCACGGGGACGGTCGAGGTCACAGTGAACCAGCTTCCTGCGGTGGATGCAGGAACGAGCGCATCCGTATGCGACGGCGATGGCACATCGATCGGCGGTTCGCCCACGGGACCTGCCGGCAGCACGTTCCTCTGGTCACCTTCGGCCGGACTTGACGACGTGAACGCTGCGAACCCGACCGCACAACCATCATCCACGACGACCTACACCGTTCTGGTAACGGACGGGAACACGTGCTCAGCGTTGGACAGCGTGATCGTGACGGTGAACCCGTTGCCTGCGCTCAACGCTGGGGCCGATACCGCCTTCTGCCTAGGAGGAAGCGTGCAATTGGGCGCCCTTGGAAGTGGACAGTTCAGTTGGTCGCCCGCCAGCGGCTTGAACGCGACGGACGTTCCGGACCCGATCGCTTCCCCCTCAGCCACCACGACCTATACCGTGACGCTTACCGATGGCAACCAGTGCGCGAGCACCGATGATGTGACGGTCGCCGTGCTGGGCCTCCCGAATGCCGATGCGGGCGCGGATGCCTACCTGTGTCCAGGTTTCGAAATACAGCTCCAGGGCAATGGCGGCGGCACGCCGGCGTGGAGCCCGGTCGCGGACCTGAATGACCCCAATGCCCTGGAGCCGCTGGCCTCACCCGTGGTGCCCACCACGTACACGCTCACCATCACAGATGGGAACGGATGCACCGCCAGCGACGCGGTGTTCATTGACGTGAATACCGATCCTCCTGCGGATGCGGGGGCGGATCAGAGCATCTGCCAGGGACAGCAAGTGACGCTGGGTGGGAGTCCTACGGCGATCCCGGGCACGACCGTGCTGTGGTCGCCTTCATCAGGACTGGATAACGCCGCAGCGTTGAACCCGGTGGCGACACCCGATGCGACCACGCTCTACATCGTAACGGTCACTAGCGATACCTGCACCAGCCAGGATGTCGTGCTCGTAACACTGCAAGGCGTTGCGGAAGCCGGCTTCACCATGCGCCTGGAGCCCAACTGTGAAGAACTACGCGCCTTCTTCACCGATCAGAGCTCCGGCGCTTCCCAATGGCTATGGGAGTTCGGCGATGGCTCGACCAGCACCGAACAATTCCCGCAGCACTTCTTCCCGTACGGCCAGGACATCTCGGTGACACTGACCGTAACCGATGGCTTCGGTTGCACGGGAACGGTCACGCAGACCTTCGGTGCCAGCGCCTTCTCTGAAGCGGTGAACCTCGACATGCCGAACGTTTTCACGCCGAACGGTGATGGGAAGAACGATGTGTTCACGCTGGGTCAACGACCGGGTGAGATACCCGCCGCCGTGCTTGGCGCCTGCGCGAACATGCAGGTCTTCAATCGCTGGGGACAGAAAGTGTTCGAAAGCCTGGGCGGCAATCTGGTATGGGGTGGCCGGAACTTCGCGGGCGAGGAATGTGTGACCGGCACCTACTTCTACACGATCACGGTGAAGGACATGGCGTTCAGCGGAACGGTCTATCTGAACCGTTGAACATGCGCCGCCTGCTGCCGGTATCCGCGTTGTTGCTGATCACGGCATGCGGAACGGGGCTGTCCCGCGTCGAAGGCACCGGAGAGCCCGTGACCAAAGTGGTACCCGTCGCCATGCTGAGCGGTATCACCGTGGATGGCTCCATGGATGTGATCGTGGTGCGTGGTGACACGCAACGAGTCGAGGTGACCGCTCAGCCCGAGCTGATCGATCTGTTGAAGACCAAGGTCGACAATGGCATGTGGGAGGTGACCACCACTGCGGACTTCCGGACCGACAAAGGGTTCATCGTGCGCCTCACGGTACCCATGCTGAACAGCGTCATCGTCGAAGGGTCCGGCAGCGTGACGAGCGAACAGGTCTACAACACCGGCAAGACCCATCTTGCGGTGAAAGGCAGCGGTAGCATCGCCATCGACACGTTGCATGAGGGCCTGCTGGAAGTGATCATCGAAGGCAGCGGTTCGATCAGCGTGAACGGGACGTGCCGGGAACTGGAGCTCACCGGCCAGGGAAGTGGCGATCTGAAGGCGCTCGGCCTGGCTGCCAACGAAGCGGATATCGACCTGCACGGCTCCGGCGGCGCCGAGGTGACCGTCATCTCCGGGCTCGAAGCCACCCTTTCGGGAAGCGGCTCCCTCCGTTACCGTGGAAAGCCTGAAGCAAGTACGACGGTCGAAGGGAGCGGTTCGGTAATAGCACTACCATGATACGTGTACTGGCTCCCACCCTCCTGCTCCTGATCACCGGTTGCGGCCAGAGCCCGGCCCCGACCGCGATCGATGCTTCCACCGGTACCGTGGATACCACCGCGCCTTTGCCCGTGTGGACGCGGCTCGATCTGCCGATCCTTGCCGACAACGTCCGGAACGACACCCTCCTGGTGCATACGACCTACGACCTGGGCGAAGGAGTGTTCCTGATGGCCGCGCAGAACAACAACTACAACAAGGAAGGCATCCGCCTGTATCTGTACCGGCCGAAAGCGGACAGCAGCGCGGAGATCATCGCGTGGTCCAAGCCGGGCTATGACAGTGAGACGATGTTGCCGACCTTCTTCATGAGCGGTGACAAGGCGGACGGCCTGGTGATCATCGCCAACATGGGTGAGCGCCAGAGTTGGGGACAGGAGGCGTTCTGGGTGAAGGACAACACGATCAAGAGCCTGGGCTTCCTCGATGTGGCCGTGCGCGATTGGAAGACCGTGGATGACAGCACCTATCAGTTCCGCACCAGCATCGCGCCCCGGACCCAGGTGAACGGCGCCAAGGGGGTCTTCATCTTCACCTTTTCAGGAGACAGCCTTCAACTCTACGACGACCTGCAGGGGCACTCCGAGGTCATGCTCCCCGCTTCAGCGGTGCGCTATCGGTACGATAACGGCTGGGTGTTATGGCTCAACGGGAAGCCCGTTGTGCCACAACCTGCGAGTTGAGGCTGGTGGTTATTGCACCGTCGGGATCAACCCGCGCACACCCATATCCGTCACCTGTTCGCCCAGGTTCGGTTCCCACACATTATCCGCATCGGCTTCCGTCCACTCAAAACTGTGGTTGGTGCTCAGGGAGACTTCGATCACCACATCCGACGTCTCGCTTCCGGTTATCGTGAGCGGAACGGGGAAAGCACCGGTCACCACACAGGATCCGGCGGGAATGGGAGACGTTGCGTTGAGCGGATTGGGCACTGTAGTAGCCCCGGCGGGCGCCTGGCCGGTGACCACGGGAATAGGCAGGTCGTTCACCTCGAAGCCCCAATAGCCCTGCAGGCGGTCATCGTTAACGGTCACCACACTGTCCCGGATGAGATACGAACCGATGTAGGTATTGTAGCCGATGAAAGAGGCGATCGTACCCACCAGGTTCTGGCTGCCGTAGCGCAGTTGCACGGAGTAGTTCTGGTAAGCCAGGGACACACGAAGCCATTGATATGTCCCGGGAGAAAGATCGGTAATGGGAATGTTGAGGAACTCGCCCCCGTTCACCACCTCCTGGCTCAGGTCATGGTTGATCCCGGTCGCCCCGCCCTGATCGGTTTCGGGAGCGTGATACACCACATCACCGCTTCCCAGCGCCGTGGTGGCGGTCGGCGCGAACTCCACGTAGTGCGCGCTCATCCGGTTGAAGACCGGGCTCTGGGAGCCGTGGCCGACCGGCACCGTACTGGGCTGGCCCAAGTTGTTCAGCCGCACCTGGGTGCTGTCGAATTTGAACTTCAGGATCAATCGAGGAACTGGGGCTTCCTCATCATCATCGTCCTTCTTGCAGGACACGAGAACAAGGGTGGACAGGGCGACGAACAACAGAGGGCGGTACATGGGCTCGGTTATCTGATGCAAAGGAACGGCATCGGACAACTCTCCGCCCCGCTGGGCCGTCGAGCTTGTGAACCCCCAGAAACCTATTTTCACGGTCCATGGCAACCTTGAAGACGTCCTCCTCGAGAGCACTGCGGGTGTTCTTCGCGACGCTCGGTCTCACCTTTCTCGGCAGTGCGCTACAGGAAGCGGCCGCCTCACACCTGGTCGGAGGTGACCTCGGGTATGAGTACCTCGGGGAAACAGTGCCCGGGAGCGGTATGTACCGGTATAAGCTGAAGATGCGCATGTACCTGAACTGCGGGCCGAGCTCCAATTGGCCGGAAATGCAACTGTGGCTCGGGGGGGCGGGGAACCCCTTGCACGTGGGCGTTTACATCGAGGATCCCGCGAACCCGGATGCGGACAAACAGCAGTACACGGTAGCGGATGTGTACATGACCTCCTACAGCGTGATCACCCCCGACATCCCGGACAGTTGCATCATCGGCGACGGGCAATGCGTGGAGGAGAGCCTTTTCGAAGGGGAGGTGATCGTGCCAGCGAGCCTGGGCGGCTACCACCTCTATTTCCAAGGCTACTCACGCAATGCGGGCATCCTCAACCTGAACGATCCGGGCAATGCGGGCTTCGGCATCTACTCGTTCATTCCACCTACGGCCATCGTGAACTCGTCCCCCACGTTCACCGGGGTGCCTGTGCCGTTCATCTGCGTGAACGAGATCACCACCTTCTCCAACGCTGCGGAAGACATCGACGGTGATTCCTTGGTGTTCTCCTTCGAAGAACCGTACGATTCACAGGAAGACATCGCCGGCGTAGTCCCACCGCCTGCGATCCTCGATTGGCTCATTGCCCCGGTGGTTTATGCCAGCACCGATTACAACGCCCTGCAGCCCTTCGGCCCGGATGGCATCGCCATCATCGACCCACAAACGGGTGCGGCCCAATTCTCGGCCGGCATGATCGGCAACTGGGCTGTGGCCGTGGAGGTTAAAGAGTACCGCAATGGGCAGTTCATCGGGCGGATCAAGAGCGACATGCAGCTGCTGAGCTTGCCGTGTTCCAACAATGAAGCACCCGCACCTTCCGGCGGTTCGCTGGTGACCGCCTATCAAGTGAACGCCGGTGATTCGCTATGCTTCCCCCTGGCCTTCGTTGATGCGGATGGGGATACGGTCCACTTGGATGCCAACGGGACGATCTTCGATGGCACGCTTTTCAACCCGCCGGCATCCATCACGGGCTCGCTTATGGGGGACAGTTCCTTGGTCACCACGTTCTGCTGGCCCACGGTCTGCGAACAAGGTCGGCCAGAACCCTACAGCTTTACGGTCGTGGCCTATGACGAGGCCTGCCCACCCGGGCTCTATTCCGCAACCATCACCGTGGACGTGATCCCCGCTGCGGAACAGTTGGTGATCTCCGGCCCCCAGATCGCCTGTGCGGGACAGTCGGTGGGAACGTATTGCGCTGAAAGCGGCGGCGGTACCGGATTCACGTGGAACGTCACAGGCGGCAACGTCACATCGCCAACGAACGAACCCTGCGTCACCGTGGAATGGAACGATCCGGGCGTGGGTAATGTGCAGGTGACGAGCACGGTCGGCGATTGTGTCTTCAGCAGCCAGCAGGCCGTGAACATCGTGGATCCACCGCAGGCCCTCTTCACCGTGGACCTGGATACCACCTGCACGGGCATCAGAGCGACCGCGGTGAATTCCTCATCACAGGGGACCGCAGCCCAATGGGTGTACAACGGCCAGCCCTTGAATTCAGGGCAGCTCTCCTCCTTCCTGCTCCCTTTCAACGGCAGCGGCACCTTGCAACTTACCGTGACCGATGCCTACGGGTGTACCGACCAAGGCGTACAGACCTTCAGCGTGGCCCCTTACAACGATGTGGTGGACTTCACCATTCCGAACGTATTCTCCCCGAACGGCGATGGCAAGAACGACTACTTCAAGCTCAACACCACCCAAAGTCTCAACGACTGCTACAAGGTCCAGGTGTTCGACCGCTGGGGCAAGGAGGTCTTCGCCAGCGCCGGTACTTCGGTCATGTGGAACGGGAACCGCGATGGCGGCAACAAAGCGGCCGATGGGGTTTACTACTACATCATCACCGTGGACCAGGAGACCTTCCATGGCCATGTGAGCCTGATGCGGTGAACCCACTGACACGACCACAGAAAGGGCGCCCATCGTGGCGCCCTTCTTCTTTCCTTGTTCTCCAAAAAAGAAATACGAACAGTATGCGCGCATAACATTCGGTGCTTACCTTGCGTAACGAAACGAGGAGCATGAGACCAGAGGAGACGATCGACTTTCCCATCCGCCGCGTGTGGAGCCGCATCGCGCGCTTGTACAACACCGAAGCGGCGAAACACGGCGGCAGCATGGCCATCGGTCAGGCGCTGCTGAACATCGATGCGGATGGAACGCCCAGCACCAAGCTCGGACCCAAGATGGGCATGGAGGCCCGCAGCCTTGTGCGCCTCTTGCAGAGCATGGAGGACGAAGGGCTGGTACGCCGCGCCGCTGACAAGACCGACAAGCGCGTGGTCCGCATCCACCTCACCGCCAAAGGCAAACAACTGCGCGATGTGAGTCGCAACACCGTGGTGAAATTCAACCAGGCCGTGCAGTCACGCTTCACCGCCGCGCAACTCAACAACTTCCGGCAGGTGATGTCGGAATTGGACCGCATTCTCGAACAAGAACAACTCTTCTGAAAATGCTTCACCGCCACGACGCTGCGAGCGCAACGGTTCCGCCAAGAGAAATCAATTGGCGTTGCGTTCCCTTTGCGTTCTTGGCGTCTTGGCGGTAAAAAACCGAACGACGAATGACCAAACGATCGATCAAGAAAGTCGCCGTACTCGGCTCGGGCGTGATGGGCTCCCGCATCGCGTGTCATTTCGCGAACGTGGGCGCCGAAGTGCTCCTGCTGGACATCGTCCCGAAAGAGGGCAGCGATCGCAACAAGATCGTCAACGACGCCCTGGCCGCTGCGCTGAAGAGCAACCCCTCTCCCATCTACGACAAGCGCTTCGCCAAGCGCATCAAGACCGGCAACTTCGACGACGACCTCAGCAAGATCAAGGATTGCGACTGGGTGATCGAGGTGGTCGTGGAACGGCTCGACATCAAGCAGCAGGTGCTGGCGAACGTGGAGAAGTATCGCACACCTGGCACGCTGATCACTTCGAACACGAGCGGCATTCCGATCCACGCGATCGCCGAAGGCCGTAGCGATGACTTCAAGAAGCACTTCTGCGGCACGCACTTCTTCAACCCGCCGCGCTACCTGCCGCTGCTGGAACTGATCCCCGGTCCGAACACGGATCCGGCCGTGCTCAGCTTCCTGGAAGAGTATGGCTCACGCGTGCTGGGGAAGGTCACGGTGCTGTGCAAGGACACGCC
>CAZYPC010000076.1:0-21245 GCA_964649165.1 uncultured Chryseobacterium sp. | reverse complement strand
CCGGCGGAACGTGGAGCGGTACCGGTGTGACCGGCGACAGCTTCGATCCCAGCGCAGGAACGCAGACCGTGACCTACAGTTACACGGATGGCAATGGTTGCAGCGCGAGTTGCTCGACCATCATCACAGTAAACCCGTTGCCGACCGTATCATGCCCGTCGGACTTCAGCGTGTGCATCGACATGGGAGCGTTCGGCATCTTCAGTGGCTCACCGGCCGGTGGGACCTACAGCGGTCCTGGTATCAGCGGGAACAACTTCGATCCCGCCGCAGCCGGCGCTGGTGCGCATGCGATCACCTACAGCTACACGGACGGGAACGGCTGTACGAATTCCTGCGCGTTCACGATCACGGTGAACGACCTACCGGTGGTGACCTGTGGCTCTTACGGTCCGGCCTGCGATAATGGCGCCCCGATAGCGTTGAGCGGTTCACCCTCAGGCGGCACTTGGAGCGGCACAGCGGTGGATGGTGATACGTTCGACCCATCGCTTGCAGGCACCGGTTCCTGGACGCTCACCTACACCTACACGGACGGCAACGGCTGTGTGAACAGCTGCCAGACCACCATCGTGGTGAACACCGCCACCCTCTGGTACGCCGATGCGGACAGCGACGGGCATGGTGACATCGATGATCCCGGTGTGCTGTCTTGTGAACAACCGATGGGAACGGTAAGCAGCAATGATGATGAGTGCGACAACGACCCGCTGAAAGTGGAGACCGGCACATGCGGATGCGGTGTGGCCGAAACGGACACGGACAGCGACACCTACGCGGATTGCATCGATGGCTGCCCCACCGATCCGCTGAAGCAGAACCCGGGCGCGTGCGGATGCGGCGTGGCGGATACCGATTCTGATGGGGACAGCTACATGGACTGCATGGATGGCTGCCCGAACGACCCTGATAAGATCGCACCCGGTGCGTGCGGCTGCGGTACTCCGGATGCGGACGACGATAGCGATGGAGCCCTCAACTGCAACGATGCCTGCCCCAACGACCCGAACAAGATCCTGAACGCTGGTTCCTGCGGCTGCGGGAATCCGGAGCCCGGAACGGCCTGCGACGATGGCAACGCGAACACGATCAACGACGTGATCACGGGGACCTGCCTATGCGCGGGAACACCGACCACTCCCATTTACAGCATGGAGTTGACAACCGACGCGTTCGGGTCACAGACCTCCTGGGACATCACTCCTCTCGCAGGCGGGGCACCTCTTTGCAGTGGCAGTGGTTATCCCAGCAGCACAACGAATACAGCCACCTGTCCTCTCCCGGACGGCGACTGTTATCTGCTGACCGTGTATGACGCCATGGCGGACGGCATGTGCTGTTTGTCCGGCACCGGGGGCTATGTGTTGCGCACGGCCGGCGGTCAGCGCATCATCGACGCATCGGGGAACGGCATCTTCACCAACAGCGCGTCGGTGGCCTTGGGCTTCTGCACACCGATCGGAACGGACCGTCTGACGGACAGCCGATGCGACCGGGTGGACTACCTGCCGAACGATTTCGTCCAAGCGATCCCGAACGCGGCGGTGCAGGCGCAGTACGGCACGGGCAACCAGACCGACGACGGTTACCAATTCTGGTTCTTCAACCCCAACGGCGGCTACAGTCGGCGTGTGCTGGTAACCCATGCGAACAGCAGCACGATCTTCCCGGTGGGACCTGATCGTTGCAGCTACATCCGCATCAGTTCGATCACCACCAGCCCGCTTCCGTTGAATGTCCTTCTGAACGTGCGGGTGCGCCGTCAGGTGAATGGCGTCTACGCGGAATTCGGTCCAGCCTGTCGCTTCAAGATCGATACCGAGACGAACTGCCCCACAACGCAATTGGTCGCCACGCCCGGCTCCACGTTCTCCTGCGGGATCTCCGGGGTGATGCTCAATGGGTCCCGGACGCTCCATGCCGTGCCCGTATCCGGCGCGAACCGCTACCAGTTCGAATTCAGCAAGCCCGGCTACCTGCGCAAACTCACTACGACCACATCAAGTCTGGTGCTCACGCAGTGGAACACGTTACCCTTGCAATACAACAGCACCTACAATGTGCGCGTGCGCATCAGCTACGATGCCGGCGTCACCTTCTGTCCCTTCGGCGCGATCTGCACGATCGCGACCGCCTCGAACGCTCCAGGCATGGCTCTGGACGACAACGAGGATCACTCCATCATGTCACCCGAACAAGTCTTGACCATGTGGCCGAACCCGAACAGTGAGGGCCGGGTGCGCTTCGGCATGACCGGGTTGGGCGAAGGCGCGCATCACGTGAGCGTGGATGTGTTCGATCTGCTGGGCGCCAAGGTCCAGAGCGAACAGCTGAACATCGATGGTGATGAGTTGAACACGATCATGGAACTTATTCCGGGCATCCAACGAGGGGTGTACCTCGTGAATGTGACCGTGGATGAGCGACTCTTCACCGAACGATTGGTCGTACAATAGACATTTCCTTCCCAGGTCGAAAGCCCTCCGGTACTTCCGGGGGGCTTTCGCTTGATGTTCAGGACCTTCCGGTCGTGGATACGTGCGCGTAGCGACCGGCGTCCATCGGCGGAAATATCGCATTCATCGATGATATCGCCTTGACAAGCGAAATGGGCGAAGAGCATTTTGCGCCTCCGAACACGGAAAAAACCCCACAGATGCTCAAGTTCCTTACCCCTACTACTTCACCTCATACCCGGCTTCGACGGGTGCGTATCTGGGTCTTGACCGCAATAGCCGCAATGGTCTGGTCGGGCTCATCAGGCCAGGTCGCCACGCGCTACAACTGGAGCCAATCGGCGGGGACGTATACCGCGGTCGGAGCGGCCGGTTCGAATGCCCTGTTCGCTGATGACTGGGACGATAGCGATGTGGCGGTGACCATCCCATTCACGTTCACTTACGACGGGGTGGACTACACCCAGGTCCGTGTGAGTTCGAACGGTTTCATGGTATTCGGGAACACCTTGAACGCGAACAATACGGGTGAGGCTTTTGTGAGCACATCCGACCCCAGCGGCGTATATCTCAGCGGCACGGGAACCAACAATGGCGTCGCAGGTTTCAACGTGGATGCGGATGAACAGACCTACACCACGTTCACCGCGAACCGCACGAGCGGATCGCCGACCCTCACTTCCGCATCGAGCACCTCCAATATCCGGGTGGGTATGCGCTTGAGCGGTACGGGCATCCCCAGCAACGCGGTGATCACGGCCATCAGCGGGACCACCATCACGTTGAGCGCCAATGCGACCAGTGGTTCCGGCAGCAGCACTACGCTGACGCCCCGCGCCAACGTCGTTGCGGTGACGACCGGATCCGCTCCGAACCGGACCTTCGTGATCCAGTGGACGCGCATCACACGCTATCAGTATACCGGTGACGATATCACATTCCAGATCCGCCTGGATGAAGGGGGCGGTCTCGAGGCGAACCAGACCGTTTCGATCGTCTACGGGACCTGCACGGCCACCAGCACGGAGAACAACGAGAACCCGCAAGTCGGTATCCGCACGACCACGAGCGACTACAACAGCCGCACCACAACCACCAGCTGGACCTCTACATCGGCGAGTACGGCCAATACGGACCGCTGCCGATTCCGCAACACGATCGTGCCCCCGAGCGGCCGTACATACCTGTGGACACCGGTCTACTGCACCGGCACGCCGACAGCGGGGAGCTTGAGCGGCACTTCACTCCTGTGTACAGGTTCGGGAACCACCCTCACCCTCAGCGGGCAGAGCACCACGGGCTACGGCCTTTCGACCGCCTGGTTCTATGGCACTACGAGTGGTGGGCCATATCCGACCTCGGCCGGGAGCGGAACCAGCATCAGCACGGGCAACCTTACGGCCAGCCGATACTACATTGCTACCACCACCTGCTCCAACGGCGGCGCTTCCGCTTCCACAGCGGAGTTCGGAGTGGTGGTGAACGCGAATCCGACGGCCGCTGTGGCCGGCCCTGACCAGACGATCTGCATCAGCAGTGTTTCCACGACCCTGGCGGCCAACACACCTGTGAACGGAACCGGTACATGGTCGATCCTTGCCGGGTCGGCCAATACGAACCCTTCCCAGCTCAGCAGCACGACTTCCCCCACGGCCACGTTCACCCCGACGATCTCGGGCACGTACACCCTGCGGTGGACGATCAGCAATAACCCATGCACCGCCACCACCGACGACGTGGTGATCACGGTGCGCGCCCTGCCTACCACTGCCACCGTAGGCGGAACGCAGACCATCTGCGCCTCAAGCACGTCTGCCGCTCTGGGTGGCAATACGCCGGGATCCGGCACGGGCGCTTGGAGCGTTGTCAGCGGCGGTACCGGGACCTTCAGCAACTCCGCAAGCGGTTCTTCGACCTTCACGCACACGGGAGGATCAGGTCCGGTGGTCGTGCGTTGGACGATCAGCAACAGCCCTTGTGCTGCGAGCAGCGCTGATGTGACGATCAACATCACACCTGCAACGACCACGTCCAATGCGGGTCCCGACCAGACGATGTGCCTGATCAACACGTCCACCACCCTGGCGGCGAATACCCCGGTGAACGGGACGGGAGCCTGGTCGATCCTCGCTGGATCCCCCAATACGAGCACCGCTCAACTCAGCAGCACGGGTTCGCCCGCAGCCACCTTCTCGCCGACCGCGACAGGGACTTACACCCTGCGTTGGACGATCAACAACAGCCCTTGCGCATCGAGTACGAACGACGTGGTGATCACGGTGAACCCCTTCGCACTGCCCGTCACGCAGACCTTCAATAGCGACGGCACGTTCGTGGTACCGGGCGGTGTTACGCAGATCACCGTGCAAGCCTGGGGTGGTGGTGGTGCTGGCGGCGGATCCACGAACGCGGGAACGTCAGCACGCGGCGGCGCAGGTGGCGGTGGTGGCGCATACGTATCCAAACTGCTCACGGTGGTTCCCGGCAGCACATTGAATGTGGAAGTGGCCGATGCGGTAACAGGTACCTCCGGCGCCACAGGTGGCAACGGGGAGCCGTCTACCATCATCGGTTTTGAATCACAGGTCTTCGCAGCCGGTGGAACCGGCGGCGCAGGTAACACCGCCGGGGGAACTCCGACCGGTGGTGCGGGCGGAACGACCACAGCATCCCAGGGTGACACTGAGGTCGCCGGAACCAATGGTGGCAATGGCGCAACGGGCGCGGGCATCTCGTCCGGTGCTGGTGGCGCAGGCGCGAACGGCGGTGGTGCGGGCGGTGGCAATGTCACCTCTGGCACCGCCGCAGGTGGCAATGGTACCGCACCCGGAGGAGGAGGAGGAGGAGGCCGCACCTCGCTGAACGGGGGCAGCAGGAGTGGTGGTACCGGAGCGGCGGGTCGGGTGATCATCACGTACACGGCCGTGGCGAGCATCAGCGCCTCAGCTACCACCATCTGCGAGGGCAGCAGCACGATACTCACGGCCACCGGTGGCGGAACCTACCTCTGGAGCCCTGGCGGCGCGACCACCGCTTCCATCACGGTGAGTCCGTCCTCGACCACGACCTACTCCGTAACGGTCACGAACATCTGCCCGGAGTTCCTGACCCAGCAGATCACAGTTACCCCTGCGCCGGTGGCAGGTTCCAACAACACGCTCACCATCTGCAGCAACGATGCGGCAGTGAATATCGGGACTCTCCTCGGCGCACATGATGCCGGCACATGGAGCGGACCGAGCACGGTGACGAGTGACCTGTACGACCCCGCGACCATGGCACCGGGCAACTATGTGTATACCGTGGTAGCGGCTCCTTGTCCGAATGCCACCGCGACCATCAGCGTGACCGAGAACACAGCGGTGGACTGGTACGCCGATACGGACGGTGATGGATTCG
The DNA here is from genome assembly GCA_964649165.1 of uncultured Chryseobacterium sp. Taxonomy (GTDB): domain Bacteria; phylum Bacteroidota; class Bacteroidia; order Flavobacteriales_F; family PHOS-HE28; genus PHOS-HE28. Next base: position 15,390 of record CAZYPC010000076.1, on the reverse strand, counting down.
GAAGCGGCGCCAGTACTGGCCTCGCATGTTCAGCACCGAATGCGGGTGATGTTGCGAACAACACCGACCTGTGCCCGGCCGATGCGACGAAACAGGTACCCGGCCAATGTGGCTGCGGCAACCCGGATACGGATACGGATAGCGACGGTACGGCTGATTGCAACGACCTCTGCCCGAACGACCCGAACAAGATCGCACCAGGGGTTTGCGGTTGCGGCGTTGCTGATGTCGCGACGACCTACTATGCCGATACGGACGGAGATGGCTTCGGAGACCCGAACAATTCCATCGGCGGGTACACCTGTGTAACGCCGAACGGCTATGTCGCCGACTCAGGCGATCTCTGCCCGACGGACGCCAGCAAGCAAGTGCCTGGCCAATGCGGCTGCGGCAACCCGGACACCGACTCGGACGGCGACGGTACCGCGGATTGCAATGACCTCTGCCCCCTCGACCCGAACAAGGTCGCCCCGGGTATCTGTGGCTGCGGTGTGAGCGACGTCGACACGGACGGTGACCTCACGGCCGACTGCAACGACCTCTGTCCCCTCGACCCGAACAAGGTAGCCCCAGGCATCTGTGGCTGCGGCGTGAGCGACGTGGATACGGACGGTGATCTCACGGTGGATTGCAACGACCTCTGCCCGCTCGACCCGAACAAAGTATCCCCGGGCATCTGTGGCTGTGGTGTGAGCGACGTGGATACGGATGGTGACCTCACGGCCGATTGCAACGACCTCTGCCCCCTCGACCCGAACAAGACGGCCCCCGGCCAGTGCGGCTGTGGCAACCTCGAAACGGATACGGATCTGGACGGCACGGCCGACTGCGTGGATGGCTGCCCAACGGATCCGGACAAGATCGCTCCCGGTATCTGCGGTTGCGAAACGCCCGACACGGACACCGACGGTGATGGTCTCGCCGACTGCGTTGACCCGTGCGTGGATGATGTGAACAACAGCGATACGGACAGTGATGGCACACCCGATTGCAACGACAACTGCCCGTTTGACGCGAACAAGGTGAACCCCGGCACTTGCGGTTGCGGCGTGGCCGATACCGATACGGATGGTGACACCTACGCCGACTGCGTGGATGGCTGTCCTGCCGATGCGAACAAGATCGCCCCGGGCACGTGCGGCTGCGGTGTGGCCGATGTCGACAGCGACAATGATGGTGCCCTCAACTGCAATGACGGCTGCCCGAACGACCCGAACAAGATCGCACCCGGTGTGTGCGGTTGCGGAACGGTGGATACCGATACGGACAACGACGGTGTGGCCGACTGCAACGACAACTGCCCGCTCGTTCAAGGCCAGATCGGGAGCACCTGCGATGATGGCAACGCGAACACCACGAACGATCTCCTCACCATCACCTGTACATGTGCCGGCACCCCGGTGGCCAACCCGGTCGGGCTGGAACTGACCACGGACAACGACGCGGCTTCGACCTCGTGGGACATCATCCCCCTGGCCGGCGGTCCCGCGATATGCAGCGGTGGCGGCTACGCCAACAACAGCACGCAAACCTTGAATTGCGACCTGTCCGACGGGTGCTACCGCCTGCGCGTGTTCGACGCGAACATGGACGGCTTGTGCTGCATCAACGGGTTGGGCGGCTACGTACTGCGCACCGCGGGCGGCCAACGCATCATCGATGCGGCGGGTGCCGGCATCTTCAGCAACACCGCCGAAGTTGCCCTCGGCTTCTGCCTGCCGATCGGTGGCGACCACCTGACCCCGAGCCGTTGTGACCGCGAGAACTACCTGCCGAGCGACTTCATCCAGGCTACGCCGAACCCGGCCGTGCAGGCACAGTTCAACGTGGGCACGCAGAGCGATGATGGGTACCAGTTCTGGATCTTCAACCCGAACGGTGGCTACAGCCGTCGCGTACTGATCACCCACGCGTCCAACAATTACATGTTCCCTGCCGGTCCCGATCGCTGCAGCTACCTGAGACTGAACTCGCTCACCTCAAGCCAGATCCCGCACAACATGCTGGTGAACGTCCGGGTAAGGAGCATGGTGAATGGCGTGTACAGCGAATTCGGGCCGGCCTGTCGCCTGAAGATCGACCTGACCAACCAGTGCCCGACGACCCAGTTGGTGAATGACAACGGCAACCACCATAGCTGCGGCCTGACGAACGTCTCCCTCAACGGCAGCCGGACGCTCTACGCTACGCCTGTCAGCGGGGCGACCAACTACCAGTTCGAGTTCAGCAAGCCGGGATACCTCCGGAAGATCGCGTCGACCGGCAGCAGCCTTGTACTCACCCAGTGGTACACGATGCCTCTGCAGTACAACAGCACCTATGATGTGCGTGTCCGGGTAAGTTTCGATAATGGCGCGAATTACTGCCCGTTCAGCGGCGTATGTACGGTGAGCACGGCGGCAACCGCTCCTGGGAACCAGAACGCCTTGGAAACCGATGCCCAGGCCATGGACTTGACCGTATGGCCCAACCCGAACAGAGGAGAGGTGCTGACGATCAACCTCGCGGGCTTCGGTGATGAGAGCGAGCAGGAGATGGTCATCAGTGTGGTCGACCTGTTCGGCAAGGAGGTGCATAGCGAACGCCTGAACGTTCAGGGGGACATCCTGAATACCACGGTGCATATGCAGGGCTATGCTGCGGGCATCTACCTGGTGAACGTTTCCGCAGTGGATCGGACATGGACGAAACGCGTGATCGTGCAATAGACGAAGTCCGCGACCAGAACCAGGAGAACCCCGGCCAACATGCCGGGGTTCTTCGTTCCCTCCCGTCCGGCAACCCGGGATCGCCTCTTGACGTATCAGCGCGCGTCCGCTCAACGCCGCATGACCATGCACACATTCGCCCTGCGCAAACGTCCGTTCCACCTGCTGATCATCGCGGGCACCTTGATCGCCGGTCAAACGGCCAGCGCAGGACCTGCCGGTCCTTTACCTTCTGGACATGACGGGAAGTCAACCGCGATCCCCGCCATCATCGTCGGTTCCGGTACGCACAACTTGCGCATCTGGTCCGAGAGCCCGCAACAGAACGGGTTGAATGTGCTGCTGGGTGGACTGCGGGACTACGAGTACTTCGCCCATGTGACGATGATCGACCTGCACGGGAACACGATCGTTGATCGATCCATCGAAACCCCGAACGGCTACCTGAACATGGAGCTGACGGCGGAAACTCCCTTGCCTAAGGGCACCTATCTGCTCACGATCCGCACGAGCGATCGATCCTGGACCGATCGGATCGTCCTAGAGCATTAGATCCTCGTCGTCTACCAGCGCACTCGGCACACCTGCCGGGTTTTCCGGTTCATGCCCCAGGGTCTTCGTCACCAGGCAGACCCGAACCCCGTCGACCGGTCCACCGTATGAACGGCCGCGTCTACTCAACGCACATCATGGCCTTGCTCTACTCTCCCGGAGCCCGGACAGTACAGACCTTGCGCACGAGCCCGGTCTTCGTACTGCTCACCTCCTTGCTGCTCCTCTCAGAACCGGTGGTGTCGCAGCCAGGCACGACTTATTCGTTCTCCTCGTCCGCAGGGAGCTACGCCCATATCACCGGAGGTACCGTCCTGATATCCGGCACGAACTGGAACAACCAGCGGTACACGGTTTCCCTTCCCGCGCCATTCTGGTTCGATGGTACCTGGTATTCTACCATGTACGTGACGGCGAACGGGTACATCACGTTCGGCAGCATGATGGCGAGCAACAACTATTCGCCGCTGTCGAACGCTTCCGGGTACACCGGAGCGATATCCCCGTTCGGTGCGAACCTGCAGGACGCCAACACCAGTACGAGCGAGATCCGATGGCAGCAGGTCGGGACTGAGATCGTGGTCCAATGGCGTGAGGCCCAACGTAAGTTCGGTGGCAATCAAGAGAGGTTCAGTTTCCAGGCGCGCCTCAATACCGCCACCGGTGTCATCCGGTTCAAGTACGGTCCGGTGACGAACTTGGACAACAGCACCACGCGGCAACCTCAGGTCGGGTTACGCGGTGCAGGGAATTCATACCCCACCCAAGTAAAGATCCGCGAGGTTATAGCCGGCAGCAGCACCTGGCCATCGAGCGCGAATGGGGGGTCCAATGCGGCAGTTTGCCGGTTCACCAGCGCCTCCCCCTCATCATCTCCGACGAATGGCCTCACTTACACATTCACCCCACCATGTGTGGTGGCATCGGCTTCCGTGATCGGTCCCATCACCTGCGCCGGTGGTCAAGCCACCGTAACCGTCACAGGCAGCCAGGGTGCCACCCCGTACAGCGGCACCGGTAACTTCCAGCGTCCGGCGGGGCCGCACCAGTTCACGGTGACCGACGCCCTAGGCTGCAGCCACTCGACGAACATGACGATCACGCAACCAGCTGCCCTGTCGGCCACTGCGACCGTAACCACCCCGATCGCCTGCCACGGCGGCCTGGCAACGTTGAACGTAACCGGCAGCGGCGGGACCATCCCATATTCCGGAACCGGGACGACGCTGCGCACCGCTGGGACGCACACCTTCAGCATCACCGACGCGAACGGTTGCCCAGCCAGCACACAGCTGACCCTCACGCAACCGGCCATCCTGTTCGCCAGCGCCAGCACCGTTTCCCTGGAGACCTCCTGCGCGGCGGGTGATGCCGTTGCGCAAGTGTCGGCCACAGGAGGAACGCCGATCTACTCGGGCACGGGGGTCCACATCGGGCTCACAGCCGGAAGCCCCGTTTTCGTGGTGACCGACGCCAACAACTGCATGACCACGGCCGTCCTGAACCTTCAGGAGCCCGACAGCGATATGGACGGCACCGGTGATTGCACTGATGAGTGTCCGAACGACCCATTGAAGACCGTTACCGGACAATGTGGTTGCGGAGTAGCGGAAACCGATACCGATACGGACGGCGCGGCGGACTGCGCGGACAACTGCCCGAACGACCCGACCAAGGTGAACCCCGGTGCGTGCGGCTGTGACGTTCCGGAAACAGACCAAGATGGGGACACCTGGGCCGACTGTGTGGATGGCTGCCCGACCGACCCGCTGAAGATGGCCCCAGGCATCTGCGGTTGCGGACAGCTGGATGCCGATGCGGATGGCGACGGATCGCTCGACTGTTTCGACAGTTGCCCAGGCGGGCCTGAGGCGGGCACCACCTGCGACGACGGCGATCCGACGACGACCAATGACGTGGTGGGTGCGGATTGCACCTGCACTGGGACATCGACGACCGGAACGGTCACCCTCAGCCTCACGACCGACAACAACGGGGCACAGACAAGCTGGGAGATCATACCGCTCGGTGGTGGAACTCCCATTTGCAGCGGATCAGGTCCGGCATCGAACACGGTGATCACTTACCCGTGTTCCTTGCCCGATGGGGATTTCGTCCTTCGCGTGATGGACAGCGCCGGGGACGGGGTCTGCTGTGGATCGGGCGATGGTGGCTTTGTACTGTCCGCATCGGACGGTCGTCGGATCATCGATGCGAGCGAGGGTGCCGCGTTCGGCGCACTGAGCTGCGTGGCACCCGGCTTCTCCCTGCCGCTCGGTACCGATGGACTGACCGCGAGCCGATGCGACCGCATGGACCTGCTTCCGGATGATTTCATCCAAGCCATCCCGAGCGAGGCGGTGCGCGACCAATACGGGGACAACAACACGAACACGGGCTACCAGTTCTGGATCTTCGACCCCAATGGAGGTTACAGCCGGCGGATCCTGGTCACGCACTCGTCGGCGCACTGGGTCTTCCCGGCCGGGCCGGATCGGTGTAGTTACCTGCGCTTGGGCCAGATGGTCACCGCCCCCATCCCGCACAACAGAACCTTGAACGTGCGCGTGCGCAGCATGATCGTGGGCGTGTACGAACCATTCGGTCCCGCCTGCCGCTTGCGGATCGATCTCCCCGGGTCCTGCCCGACCACACAGTTGATCGACGACACCACCGATCCGCATCACTCGTGCGGTCTGTCGGGCGTTCTGTTGGACGGAAGTCAGTGGCTCTATGCTGAACCCATCAGCCTGGCGACGAACTACCAGTTCGAATTCACGTGCGGCAGCTACCTGCGCCGGATAAGCACCACGGGCAGTGGACTCCTGCTGACCGAATGGGCGCAATCACCTCTCCAGTACGGCATCAAGGAATACAACGTGCAAGTTCGGGTGAGCTACGATAATGGGGTAACCTGGTGCCCCTTCGGGGCGACCTGCGGGATCACCACGGCCGCCGGCCCGCCGTCACAGCAGCGTGGCACCACGGTAGTCGGCTCTGACCCCGGGAAGTTCCGCATCTGGCCGAATCCGGTCCGCAATGGCGACTTGAACGTGTCGCTGACCGGCCTCACCGAGGATGAAACCTCCGCGCGCCTGACGATGATCGACCTCCAAGGGCGGGTCATCCTCGACCGGCGTATCGCCGCGCAGGACGGCGTGCTGAGCGCTCAGATCACCGAAAACGAGGGTCTCCCATCCGGCACATACCTGATCACTCTACGGGCGACCGGTCGCGCGTGGACGGAGCGTGTGGTGGTGGAATAGCTGATCGATCCCGCAAGCCCGAGCCGATGTCGGTCACCAGGCGTCAGCGGAAGTCCTCGTAGAGCAAATACCTCTCGCGGACCCGCTTGAAAACCGTCAGCGCGGGTTTCCAAGACTCCCGGATGCGGGCCTCATCATCCCCACGGATCACCGCTTGCCGAAGCGCGGATCCACCAGCCAGCTTGTCGAAGAACGGCGTGAAGAACCGCTCCTTGTCCTTCGCTTGCTGGTAGCTGCCGATCAACCAATGCAGATGAACGCCCGGCTCCAACCGCGTGATGAACGTTCCGTACTCACGCAGATCCAGGCCCCTGCACTCCACATCCTTGTAAGGGGGCTCCTTTGCCCCAGGCATCGTACGCGGCGTGAACCGGAATGACCCCTGCTCGAAGCCGGGGTGTCCGATACACTGGAACGGGAGGTCCGTACCACGACCGACGCTCATGATCGTTCCCTCGAAGAGACCCAGTGAAGGGTAGAGATAGACCGCGGCCATATTGGGCAGATTCGGCGATGGCTTGATCGGCAGCGTATAGAACAGGCCATGCGCGTACCCCACGCAGGTGATCACGTGTAGATCGCATCGGGCCCTACCCTTCAACCAACCCTCGCCATTGATCATCCCTGCATACTCACCTAACGTCATGCCGTGAACGAGCGGGACCGGGTGCATACCCACGAACGAAGTGAACGCCGTGTCAAGCACCGGTCCATCCACGTAGTAACCGTTCGGATCCGGTCGGTCCAGCACAATCAGAGGCTTGTGTTGCTCCGCACAAGCTTCCATCACGTAGTGGAGCGTGCCGACGTAAGTGTAGAAACGCACACCGACGTCCTGAATATCAAAGACGACGACATCAACGTTCCCGAGCTGGTCCGGTTGTGGTTTCTTGTTCTTGCCATAGAGTGAGATCAATGGGAGACCGGTGCGCTTGTCACGCTCATTGGCCACATGTTCGCCCGCGTCCGCGGCACCACGGAAACCATGCTCTGGTGCGAACACCTTGACGACGTTCACCTTCAGCGCGAGCAGGGAGTCGACCAGATGCGTGGTGCCTATCATGCCCGTCTGGTTGGTGACCACGGCCACCCGTCTGTCCTTCAGCAGGGGTAGGTACTGGGTGGTGCGCTCCGCTCCGGTCACCAAGGAAGGATCGACCGCAGCGGCCTGGACCGGCAGATGGGCCGCGTTCTGCGCTTCGCACGCGCCGAGCGCGGCGAGCATCACGAGCACGGGGACAAGGCGGCCTACTTTCGCCCGCACCGTCATGGGCTTTCCGCATTTCATCGCGCGCCGCATACTGAGCGACAAGGACCGGCAGGACCGCCTGTCACGGCCCATCGTGCTCATCGCGGTGCTCGGGATCGTTATCGGCATGGCGGTGATGATCCTGACAGTGGGGATCAGTACAGGATTCCAACGCGAAGTCCGGGCCAAAATAACAGGAGCAGGCTCCCACATCGAGATCGTGCCGGTAGGGCATGGTGACGCGAAGGATTCTGAACGCATGCCCGTGGATCAGCCATTCTATCCGTGGCTCGACACCATGACGGGCGTTCGGCACATTTCGGTGTTCGCGCTGAAGCCGGGCATCGTTGAGACGGAGGAGGAGATACAAGGCGTAGTGGTAAAAGGTGTAGGAGCCGATCACGACTGGTCTTTCCTGCGCACGCACCTCACGGAGGGGGACATTCTGTCTATCCCGGATACGGCCGGTTACGCCACGACGGTGATCAGCTCATGGCTGGCCCGAAGGCTGCGACAAGGCATTGGCGATACGCTCACCATCTACCTCGTGCGCGGGCGCGAGGAGGTCCGCCCACGCAGGTTCAAGGTGAAGGGCATCTATGAGACGGGCATCGAGAAGATCGACCACCAGATCGTGTTCGTGGACATCATGCACATCCAGCGTTTCGCGCAATGGGGCCTTCAAGCGGAGATCGGTGTGGGGCCGGTGGAGCAAGGCCGCTTCGTTGAACTGGAGGGTCGGGCGTTCGGAGGTGATCATGACTACACCTTCGAATGGCCGGGCACGGAATTGCACGGCCCCGGGCCGCACAAACTCCAGCTCTGGGACCGGCACAACCCGAACCTCCGGCCCGAGGAGTATGGCCGAGCGCCGAAGGACACCTCCTTCACACTGATCGTCCGGGATGAGAAAGGAACCATCGCGGATACCGCCAGGGTCCATCTTGTTCCGGATTCCATCCGCATCATCACCCACAGCCTCGGGACGGACCAGGTGGTGGAGCGCATCCGAGTGGAACGTAGCGGTAGCGGGGGCAGCTACGGCAAGTACTGTGGCGGTTTCGAAGTGGCCTTGGACGATTACCGCGAGCTCATCGCCGTGGACGACCGCATTTATACCAACTACCTCAACGAAACGCAGCGCACGGTGACCGTGCAGCAGAAATTCCCCGAGATCTTCGCGTGGCTGGACCTGTTGGACACGAACGTCGTGGTCGTGATCGTGCTGATGGTGATCGTGGCGATCATCAACATGACCAGCGCATTGTTGATCATCATCCTCGAGCGCACGAACATGATCGGTGTTCTGAAGTCCCTTGGCACAGGGAACCACGCGATCCGCCGCATCTTCCTGATCGACGCGGCCTACATCCTCGGTTTCGGGATCGTGCTCGGCGATGTGCTGGGGATCGGCCTCGCCCTGCTCCAGAAACACACGGGGCTGGTCACACTGCCGGTGGAGAGCTACTACGTCGATAGTGTCCCGGTTGACCTGGACCCCGGCCCCATCGCGCTGTTGAACATCGGCACGTTGGTCGTGTGCGTGATGGCCTTGATCATCCCGAGCATGATGGTGAGCCGCATCGCACCGGCACGGGCCATCCGGTTCGAATGATCATTGTCCTTTGACGGTTGTCTGTTTTCCGGCGCTGTGACCGGCACCCCGTCAACCAACAACGGACAACCGGCAACCGGCCCCCGGCTACCTTCGCCGACAGAACAGACCCGGCCACACGACATGTCCCCCAAGATCCACGACAATATCCTCACCACCATCGGGAACACCCCGATGGTCCGCTTGAACAAGATCACCAAAGACGTCGCCGCGACGGTACTTGCCAAAGTGGAGACCTTCAACCCCGGGAACTCGATCAAGGACCGCATGGCGATCAAGATGATCGAGGATGCGGAGAAGGCCGGACTGCTGAAACCGGGTGGGACCATCATCGAAGGCACAAGCGGCAACACGGGCATGGGTCTGGCGATCGGCGCGATCATCAAAGGGTACAAGTGCATCTTCACCACCACCGACAAGCAGAGCCGCGAGAAGGTGGACATCCTGCGCGCTTTCGGTGCGGAAGTGATCGTTTGCCCCACGAACGTGGATCCCGAGGATCCCCGCTCCTACTATTCTGTTTCCTCGCGCCTGGTGAACGAAACACCCAACAGCTGGAAGGCCAACCAGTACGACAACCCGAGCAACGCCCAGGCGCACTACGAGAGCACCGGGCCCGAGATCTGGGAGCAGACCGGTGGCAAGGTGGACCACCTCGTCGTTGGGGTAGGCACCGGCGGAACCATCTGCGGCACCGCACGCTTCCTGAAGGAGAAGAACCCGAAGCTGAAGGTCTGGGGGATCGACACGTACGGCTCCGTCTTCAAAAAGCTGAAGGAGACAGGGATCTTCGACAAGAACGAGATCTACCCGTACATCACTGAAGGCATCGGTGAGGACTTCGTGCCGAAGAACGTGGACATGGACCTGATCGACCACTTCGAGAAAGTGACCGATCGTGACGCCGCCATCTTCACCCGGAAGATCGTGAAAGACGAAGGGATCTTCGTGGGCAACAGCGCTGGCAGCGCCATGGCGGGCCTCCTTCAGCTGAAAGACAATTTCAAGAAGGGAGAAACGGTGGTGATCATCTTCCACGACCACGGCACGCGCTACGTTGGCAAGATGTTCAACGATGACTGGATGCGCGAGCGGGGCTTCCTCGTGGAGGAAAAGCCCACAGCCGGTGACCTGTTGAAGGGCAAGGATCTCGGCCTGGTTTCCGTCGAAGCGGAGGAACCCGTGCTGCTCGCCATCGACCGCATGCGCAAACACAACATCGATCAGCTACCGGTGATGGAGAACGGCAAGCCTGTGGGCACGATCACGGATGCACGTTTGTTCGATGCGATCCTGGAGGACGCCGATGTGCGCACGCAGAAAGCTCGTGTGGTCATGGGCCCCGCCCTGCCCGTGATCCCTGCCGATGCGAAGCTGGAGGACGTGGCCAAGCGCTTGGGCAACGGGTCACCGGCCGTGTTGGTTCAGATGCCGAACGGACTGGGGATCCTGACGAAGCAGGATATCATCGGGAAACTGAAGTAACGAACATGGAACGCCGGGTCGTTGCATGGGCTGCTCCGATCGCACTGGTGTTCCTGATATCCTGCAGCCAGGAAGCTGGCAGGAACACGGCCTACAATTCCTCCGGCTTCGACATAGAGAAGGACGAGGCGGCTTGGGCCGATACGGTCACGCGAAGAGTGCCGGAACCTTGTGACACGCTGCACGACCCGGCTTTTGTGCATGCGTCTCCCATGACCAGGCAAATGCTCCGAGGAGAGCGATATGACCTCCAAGACGAGGTAAGTGCCTTTGCTGTACTGGATAGCTTCAAGAATGCGCGGGATGCAGCGACGCGGGAGTTCTACTTCCTGGTGATGACGAGAGCTTTGAAATGGTCTGATGGCTACTACTCAGAGGGGATCAGCGTGGCGGGTTATGGTCTGTACGACAGCCTGCCATGCGAATTCCTATCACACTTCAATGACTTGGAATGCCTGGATGACTCTGACCTGGTCCGATGGAGCCAATACCTCGGTTTTGAGTTCTTCCTGGACGCAGGTGACCTCCAGAGCGGCAAACTCGACAGCGTTCAGGCATGGATGCGGGAGATGTGCAGGGATTGTTCGAAAATGGAGCGCCAGGTCGCAGAGCGCATGAACATCGAGTTCGAGAAAATGGTCCGCCGCATGGACAGGAACGAATGACCGGTACAGAGATCGTGGACCAGATGGGTCGCGCCGTGACGATTCCCGGATCACCCCTGCGCATCATCTCCCTCGTCCCCTCCCAAACCGAACTGCTCTACGATCTCGGCCTCGGCGAACGCGTGGTCGGCATCACCAAGTTCTGCGTTCACCCGGAGGAATGGTTCCGCAATAAGCCCCGTGTGGGCGGTACCAAGAAGATCGACTTCGAAAAGGTGCGGGCGTTGAAGCCCGACCTGATCATTGGCAACAAGGAAGAGAACGAGCAGAAGGACATCCAGGAACTGGAGAAGGAATTCCCGGTGTGGATGAGCGATGTACGCGATCTGTCCGGGGCGTTGGACATGATCGTTCGCTTGGGGGAACTGACGAACACGAAGGAAACGGCGGAAACGATTAAGAAAGGCATCGAAAAAGCGTTCGCGGAGCAGCACCGCATCGAGCCACCACTGTCGGCCGCTTACTTCATCTGGCGTGATCCGTTCATGGTGGCTGGCTATGGCACATTCGTGAACGACATGCTCAAACGCTGCGGACTGGTCAACGTGTTCGATGAGGGCGATGCGCGCTATCCGGAGATCGAGCCGCAAGAACTGGCCGAAGCGGATCCGGACGTGATCCTGCTCTCCTCCGAACCCTACCCGTTCACCGAGAAGCACATCGCCGAATTCAACATGATCTGTCCGGGCACCCCGGTCTATCTGGTGGACGGCGAGATGTTCAGCTGGTACGGCAGCCGACTGATGAAGGCCCCGGCCTACTTCAACGGTCTGCTGGCGCGGATGGGCGGCGGGGCGGGTCCGGTATAGGCCGCCGTACTTTCGCGGCCGCCCGCCCAGGCCCATGCGCAGGCAGGCGACCACCGATGGTGCGCAAAGCCTTTATCACCCTTTGCGTCCTGCTCGCCGGGGCGATGCAGGGTCAGCGCGTGGGGCTCGTGTTGAGCGGAGGTGGTGCGGTGGGCCTCACCCACATCGGCGTCATCAAGGCGCTGGAGGAGAACGACATCCCGATCGACTACATCACCGGGAGCAGCATGGGGGCCCTGGTCGGGGCCATGTACGCCGCGGGGATGTCCCCTTGGGAGATGGACTCGCTCTTCAGGACGGATCTCTACCAACTGATGGCCGTTGGTGGCGTGGAGGACAAATACCTCTACCATTTCAAGCAGGATGCACCGGACGCGTCTTTCCTGACCCTGCGTTTCGCCCTGGACACCACGATCCAGGCCTCACTACCCACCAACCTGCGGTCGCCCGTGCTTACGGACTGGTCGCAGATGATCGGCTTCAGCAGTGTTTCGGCACTGAGCGGTTATGACATGGACAGTCTGTTCGTGCCGTATCGATGCGTGGCCAGTGACCTCACCGCGCAACGGCCTGTGGTCTTCTCCAAGGGCGACCTCGCGCTCGCCGTGCGGGCCAGCATGAGCTATCCGTTCTATTTCAAGCCGATCAAGGTGAACGACCACTTGATGATGGACGGCGGGATGTACAACAACTTCCCGAGCGACGTGATGTACGCGGAGTTCCTACCGGACTTCATTCTTGGCAGCAACGTGGCATTCAACGCCGCACCTCCCAGCGAGGACGACCTGATGAGCCAGCTAAGGGCGATGATGGTGGACAAGACGAACTACACTGTTCCGTGCGAGCCGGGCCTGATCATCGAACCGAAAACGGAAACCACACTGTTCGACTTCACTACTGCGGAACAGGCGGTGATGGACGGGTACACCGCTACGCTTGAGCGGATGCCGGAGATCAAGGAACACATCGCCCGACGCGTTCCACATGGCGAATTGCAGGCGCGACGGACCGCTTTCCGGCAACGGCAGTTCCCACCTACGTTCGGAAGGATCACCATCGAAGGCCTCAACCCGAAGCAGACCACCTACTGCGAGAACGTATTGAACAAGGGCGCGGACCGCGTTCCAGCGAGTGACCTGAAAGCCCGCTATTTCCGCTTGTACGCCGATCAGAACATCGCCGATCTCTTCCCCCGTGCCACCTATGTGCCCGCACGCGCGGACTACGACCTGAACATACTCGTGAAGCGTGAGAAACGGGTGGAGACGCGCTTCGGCGGGATCTTCAGCACGCGGCCCGTGAAGACGGGCATGATCGGCCTGCGTTACAAATTCTTCGGTCGGACGAGTTCCTTCCTGGACGGCTCGGCCTGTTTCGGGCGCTTCTATGCCGCCGGACAGGTCAAGCTGCGCATGGACCTGAGCTCCCGTAGGCCGATCTATATCGAGCCCGCCTTCACGTTGCATCGCTGGGATTGGTTCAGCGGGTTCAACAACTTCTTCCAGGAGGTCAAGCCGGCCTACATCGTCAATCGTGAATGGTGGGCCGGGGCGAACGCAGGGATGGCCATGGGGAACAAGGGCCTGTTGCGGATCGACACGAAGTACACGCAGACCACCGACGAGTATTACCAGACCGAGGATTTCGGGAACAAGGACACCGCTGATGTCACCGACTTCTACCAGGGGACCGGCGCGTTGGTCCTCGAGCGCAACAGCTTGAACCGCAAACAACATCCCAATGCGGGTGAACTCCTGCGTGCCGAAGTGCGCTACGTCAACGGCGAGGAACGAACGGTGCCCGGCACGACCGTTGTGGACCGGCTGCCGCTCACCAGGCATCACGAATGGTTCACGGCCAAGGTCACGCTGGACAAGTACTTCCTTCCGCGGAAACGCATCCGGTTCGGGTTCATGGCGGAAGGCGTTTACAGCACGCAGGACTTCTTCCAGAACTACACGGCCTCCGTGCTGCGGTCGCCTGTGTTCCAACCCACGCCCGAAAGCCGTACATACTTCCTGGACAACTTCCGGGCACAGCAGTACCTCGCCGGCGGCGCGCGCGCCATCATCGCCGTGGCGAAGAACAAGTTCGACCTCCGTCTGGAAGCCTACGCGTTCCAACCCTACAAGGCCATCAAGCGCACGAACAATGATGAAGCCGCATCCGGCACGGCAATCAGCGACCGCTCCTTCATCGGCAGTGGTTCGTTGATCTGGCAGAGCCCTCTTGGACCCGTATGGTTCAACTCCAGCTACATCGATGGGCTGACGGAACCTTGGGTCTTCAGCTTGAATTTCGGGTATGTGATCTTCCAGCAGAAGGCGCAGGAATAGTGCAGAGAACCCTGAGGGAACACCGATGGCAACACCCACCGAAGCCTTAGGCAAACTCCGGAGCGACCCGCGGAATTTTCTGAGGCAGTACTTCCTGATGACCGTCCGCGCTATGGGCCAGTCGGGCCCGACCGCGTATTGGCTCGGCGGAACCGGTTATGTGGACCTTGAAGGGCGACCTGTCTACAACCGCACCGCACGGCCAGGCCGTGTGCTCGGCACGCTGCGCATGCATGAGTCGAAGAACTTCAAGTTCTCGCCGAACCGGAACGACCTGATCGGGAATCCTGCGCAACTGATGGTCTGGCACGTGGATGTGACACCTTCGGCCAGCATCATACATGATCAGGTCCCGGCATTGGCGGTGAGCCGGAACGGCGGGCCGGACATCATGGTGACCACCTTGCTGAACGGCTGCACGTTCGCCTGTGAGGCGACCCCGCACGCCGTCTTGATGGCGCACGTGCAACCCACCGGCGGGACCACCGCCCCGCAACTGGAGACCTACATCATGAACAGGGGCGCCCTCATAGGTGGGGCGGGAGCCCGGCGCGCTTTCGGCGGGGGCCGATGCTACACGGCCATGTCCAGCGATGTGACGATCGTTGGTGTGCGGGCGGGACAGCAATGGAGGATCTTCGCCCAGATCCATCCGCGCAACGAGAAGGAAACGTCGGAGGTGGTCGAGTTCTTTACGGGGTAGTG
>CAZYPC010000075.1:0-21311 GCA_964649165.1 uncultured Chryseobacterium sp. | reverse complement strand
GTGATGTTCATCTTCTACGTGCTGGCCAGTCTGGAGCTGATCGCCGAGGAGATCGAGGATCCGTTCAGCGGTGACGACAACGATGTCCCGATGCTGAAGATCTCCCAGACCATCGAGCGCAACGTGAACGAGATACTTGCCTGACCTCAGCCCTTCCTGTACGAATAACGCACGATCACCGGCGGGCTGACCTTGCCTTCGCTGGAGAGGACGAGGTCGCCGTTGGGCATGAAGGTGATGCCTTCCGGCTTCGGCAACAACGACGCATCGAGCTGTTCCAAGGCGATAAGCTTACCCTGACGGTCGACCACCAGCAAGGTGCGATCCACAGCGGACAGCAAGTAGTAGTGGTCCGTGTACGGATGCACCGCCACTGAAGAATACCGGAGCTTGAGGGCTGGCACCACATGGTCCTTGTCCTTCTTTTCCGGCACAGCGATGCCCGCAACGCGTGTCTGCTCCAAGAGATCACTGATCGAAAGTCGAAGTACTTCCGAAGTCCTGTGCGCCGAGTCCTGCGGATCGAAGGCGTACAATACGCGTTCATCGCGGCCCTCCTTCGAGCCCTTGATAAAGTCCTTTGGCGACACCAGCACGCGATCGTTGCGCTCGTCATATCCAAGCCCTTCGATGTTGTGGTTGGGCAACTCCAGTCGGAATGAATCGCGCACCGCCAGGTGCATCATGACCCCACCATCAAACTCCAGGTCGTAGATCAATCCATCGCTGCGCAGCGCATAGTAGTGATGCCCCACGCGCGTCAGGCCCTCCATGTCACCGGGCCCGCCAAAGCGGAATTCCGGGAATGTCAGTGCACCGTGCAGCGGAATGAGATACATCGTCGCCGCTTCGTCCTGCACACACGCCACCGTGTTGCTGTCGACGTCCGTGAGCGCCGATATCTCGACCAGTGTGTTCGGCAATGTGATGGTAACGGCTGGAGCGCGCAGGTCATAGGGAAGCACCGGAGTGCCGGGCCTCGCGCTTGGGGCGCTGGCACACGCCACGAGCAGCAGCGGAAGGGATCGTGGGAACACGGTGCGAAGATCGCGCGCCGGATGGCCTTTCACGACCGCCATGCTCCCTTGCTCGTGCTCCTCTCCCTGCCGGTCGGACAGTAAGGAAGCAGTGAGCACGTGCCACAGCGCGGTGCATTCCGGGTGCAGATGCCGATCCCGTGCGAACGCAGAAGCTGCTCGCCCAAAGCCAGGGTATCAATGTCCGCCGGAAGGAAGGACGTCATGGCCTTCATCACGGAGCGATAGGTCGCCGCATAATCCCTGCCCTCTCTGGCCGCGCCAAGTCGCAGCATCACGCGCAAACCGTTCGATTCGAGTGCGAAGACCGGAAATAGACCGCACTGCAGCAGGATCCTGTCTGCCCCTGGCGCGCCGATCATGGCGAACTTCCGTAGGCGCTTGCGTGCTTCAGCCAGCGGCACAGCATCGAGCCCCTTCAGGGTCGAGGCCATCGCTGACGATGCGCGGATCCGTTGCGCGCGTTCTTTCCAGGCGATGCTTCCGCCGGCGCGCGTGACCGTCTCCAGTTCCTTCAGCGGCATCGCCAGAATGCGATCCGGCTTCAACCCCGTGCGCTTCTTCAGGTCCCTGTACGTCGCGATGCGCACGTCCTCAGTGGCCAGATAGGCCACCTGCTCGAACAGGATCAAGTGGAAAGGGTCGCGGCTGACAGGGGAACGCGGTGGATGGTGCTCCTCCAACAGATCGATCAGCCGCGACCAGGTGAGCCCAGCGTCCATGCCCCGAAGCTAGCCGCTATCGTCCTCGGCGCTTTGTCGTTCCTTCGTCCACCTCGCTCATGCAAGACGCGTTCAAAGACCGCCGCACGCTTTTCCTGGTGATCGTCGCCTCGCTCGGCTATTTCGTGGACATCTACGATCTGGTGCTCTTCAATGTGGTGAAGAAGGAGAGCCTCGAGGCGATCGGGCTCAGCGGCGAAATGCTCACGCGGTACGACACGTCGCTGTTCAACTGGCAGATGGGCGGCATGTTGCTCGGCGGTCTGCTCTGGGGCATCCTGGGCGACAAGCGCGGGCGGGTGCAGGTGCTCTTCGGTTCCATCCTGCTGTACTCGTCCGCCAACATCGCGAACGCATTCGTTACCGACACCTTCCAGTACTCGCTGTGCCGTGTGCTGGCCGGCATCGGGTTGGCGGGTGAGTTGGGTGCGGGCATTACGCTCGTGGTGGAGAGCATGGAGCGGACGCAGCGCGGCTGGGGCACCATGATCATCGTGACCTTCGGTGCGCTCGGCGCGGTGGCAGCTAGCCTTGTGGGCAACAGCGGCGCGGCGATCGCGGCCACACTGGGGCTTGCGCTCCAGGGCTGGCAGATGGCCTACATCGTTGGCGGGGCGCTGGGCATCGCGCTCCTGGCCATGCGCGCCGGGGCCTTCGAGAGCGGGCTTTTCACGCATGCGCAAGAACGCACCGACGTGGTCCGGGGTGACTTCCTCGCGCTCTTCCGCACCAAGGCCAGCGCGTTGAAGTACCTCGCCTCCATCGCGATCGGCTTGCCGGTGTGGTTCACCATCGGCGTGCTGATCAACAAGAGCCATCTCATCGGCGCTTCGCTCGGTGTGCAAGGCGAAGTGAAGGTGGGCGAAAGCGTGATGTGGAGCTACATCGGACTGAGCGCGGGCGACCTGTTGAGCGGCCTGCTGAGCCAGCTGATGCGGAGCCGACGCAAGGTGATCATCCTCTATCTCGCGTTCCAGGCGGTATGCGTGCTGGTCTTTCTTTTCGAGGGTCCCGTGAGCCTCGGTTGGTTCTACTTCATGTGCCTGATGCTCGGTGCGAGCACGGGGTTCTGGGCGCTCTTCGTCACCGTCGCCAGCGAGCAGTTCGGTACCAACCTGCGGAGTACCGTCACCAACACGGTGCCCAACTTCGTGCGCGGCGCGGTGATCCCCATCTCCCTCTCGTTCATGGCGATGCGCGGGCCGCTCGGGGATGTCGCCGCCGTGCTGGTGGTAGGCGCCGCATGCCTTGGGCTTTCGCTGTGGGCAACCCTTTACGTGCGCGAGACCTTCGGGGATGACATGGATTTCCTGGAGTGCTGAATCCATGCCCATGTGCTCATGCCATCATGTGCCCAAGAGCCTCCATCAACGCGGCGCGATGCCGAACTTCACGTAGATCTCCGCGGAAATGGTGATGCTGGAGAAGGCCACGTTCAAGTCATCACCACGCCCCTCGAACAATTCGTACGCGTTGTTCGAGATGAACGCCTGGTTGTAGCGGATGCTCTGTGGCGTTGTGTATTCTTCCCGGACGATCAATGGAGCGCCGCACCGCTCATCGATCGCCGTCAACAGATACTCCGCCTTCGCTTTCGCCACCTGGATCGCCTTGACCCGCTGCTCCTTCCGGAACTCGATCTCCCTGGAGTGTGAAACGCGGTCGATGCGTGCCTCCTCGATCTCCAGTCGGTCCAATTCCTTGAAGACCTTGCGCACCATCTCGGCGTCCGCAACCTTCAGTTCGTACTGCTTCCGTTCCACCACGTCATCCTTGCGGAACTTCTTCGGCACATGGTCGGCGATGGCGTCACTGAGCGTGAGGTTCGCCGCGTCGATGCCGAGGCCTTGCACGGCCTGCTTCAGGTCGAGTTCCTGTTTCTCCACGGTCACCTTCCTATCCCCGTTCCCTCGCTCCTTCAGTTCGATCGCGATATGTATCTGGTCCGGCACCACCTTCATTTCGGACCGGCCGGTGACCTCGATGTACGGCGGTGGTTCGGTATCGCCGGTCCGTTCATAGCGCGTCTGCGCGGTCACTGTCTGGACGAGCGTCAGGGAAAAGACCGTTGTGAGGACGATATTCTTCATAGGTGGTTCGTTCGGGTGCCGAAGTTGATACAACGCGGCTTTGATGGTTCATCGCATCCGGTCATCTTCGCGGTCCCCACATCGCCCAGCGCTGCCATGCTCGCTCGCAAGTTCCAAGGCCCCGACGAGAAGATCAAGGTCGGAACGCACCGCCTGGAGGCCCTGGGCGACGGGATCTTCGCCATCGTGATGACGTTGATGGTGCTGGAGCTGAAGATACCCGAGTGGGATGGCGAGGTAACCAACGAACGCGTGTGGCACTACCTCGTTGAGCTGGCCCCGAGCTTCTTCGCTTATGCGCTGAGCTTCGTGATCCTGGGCATCTGCTGGTTCGCGCACCGTCTGGTGCACGTCTTCGTTGGGCACAGCAACCGTCGCTTGATCTGGTTGAGCATCCTGTTCTACCTGTGCATCTGCTTGATCCCCTTCAGCGCGGCCATGCTCGGGCGCTACCCGGAGAACCAGTTGGTGGAGGTCCTCTACGGGTTGAACCTGGTAGCGGCGTGCCAGTTCCTCTACTGGCTCTGGAACTACGCGAACTCCCTGCCCGGCCTTATGATACGCGACGTGCCGCAGGAGGTGAAACGGGAGATCCACCTGCTCTTCCTGCTTGCCCCGGCGATGGTGATGGTGGCCATCGGCATCAGTTTCGTGGAGCCGATCTGGAGCTTCTATTTCTACCTGGTGGCCCCGCTCTGCTATCTGATCCCGACCAAACTGGACAGGTACCTGCCTCATCGGACGCGCAAAGGCGGGAACGCGGAAAGCACGTCCGCTGAGTGAACCGAACCGCTGGAGAGGACGAACGGTTGCCTTGGTTCCGAACGGTACCCTTCTTGCCCGGGAACGCCTATGTCACGGCCCGAACGGAACACGGGCCCGGATATCTTGGCCCACCCTTGTTGACGCTGACCACATGATGAACCAACGATCGATCGCGCTGGGCCTGCTGCTCGGCGCCACTTCTCTATTCGCCCAGAAAGAACTCACCAACCAGGACATCTGGTACAGCCCAGCCTTCGGCGTGGAGCGCGTGGGGGGCCTGAACAGCATGAAGGATGGCTTGCGCTACACAGCGCAGGAGGAGGAGTCCGGCGCCGCAGTGATCAACATCTACGACTACAAGAGCGGCAACAAGACCGGTACCCTGGTGAATGCCAAGGATCTCGGTGGCCTTCCGCTGGAGGGCTATTCCCTGAGCGGCGATGAGCAACGCGTGATGCTGGAAACTTCCGTTCAACCGCTCTATCGGTACAGTTATTACGCCCATCACTTCGTGTACGACCTCAGGACCAAGAGCCTGAAGGCGTTGAGCGACACCACCAAGAGCAAACAGCGCCTCGCCACGTTCAGCCCCGACGGAAGTCATGTCGCCTTCGTGCGTGACAACAACCTGCACGTGGTCGATCTGGCCACCATGAAGGAGGAGGCGGTTACCCGCGACGGTGAATGGAACCACGTGCTGAATGGCGCCACCGACTGGGTGTACGAAGAGGAATTCACGCTCGTGCAGGGCTATCAGTGGAACAAGAGCGGTACCAAGCTGGTGTACCTGCGCAGCGATGAGAGCGGCGTGAAGGAGTTCAATGTGGTGATGTACCGGGACCAGCTCTATCCGGACGACTACCGGTACAAATACCCGAAGGCCGGAGAGGATAACAGCAAGGTCTCCCTGCATGTGTACGACCTCGGCACGCATCAGGACACACGCCTGCCGCTGGGTGGTGACGAGACCGACATCTACCTCCCTCGCTTCGGCTTCACCACCGACGAGAACACGGTGTGGTTCATGCGCATGAACCGCCTGCAGAACGAGAAGCTCATCTACACGCTGAACACGGGCGGTCCCCGCGCCACGCAAACCGGCATGGAACCGACGCTCGTGTACCAGGAGACCAGCACCACCTACATCGAGGTGACCGATGACCTCTTCTTCCTGGACGATGGCAGCGGATTCGTGCTCACCAACGAGACCAGCGGATGGAACCAGATCCATTGGTGTCCGCTGAAGCCCGCTCAGGCCCCACCCAAGATCGGAGCCACCTTCACGCGGCCGATCACCACGGGTAACTACGACGTGATCGGCGTGAAGGGCATCGACAACGCGGGCAAGCGCGTGATCTTCACCGCGAGCATGAAGGACGCGATGCACCAGGAGGTGTACGCCATCGGCCTGAGCGGCAAGGGGCTCAAGGAACTTTCACCCGTGGGCGGCTCCAACGATGCGGAGTTCAGCACCGGCTTCAAGTACTTCATCAACACGCGCAGCACCGCCAACGACGTGCCCGTGGTCACCCTGCACGATGGGAGCGGCAAATTGGTGAAGACCTTGAAGGACAACACCAAACTCAAAACCAAGCTCGCCGAGTACCAGCTACCGCAGCTTGAATTCATCAAAGCCAAGCTCGACAACGGAACGGAGCTGAACGCCTGGACCATCAAGCCGAAGAACTTCGACAGCCGCCAGCAGTACCCCATCTTCATGACCCAGTACAGCGGCCCGAACAGCAACGAGGTGACCGACTCCTGGGGCGGTCGTGACTTCCTCTGGCATTGCCTGCTGGCGCAGAAAGGTTATGTAGTGGTCTGCGCGGACCCGCGCGGCACCGGCCGCCGTGGTCATGATTTCCGACACATCACCTATGGCCAGCTGGGCAAATACGAGACCGAGGACCAGATCGGCATGGCCAACTGGCTCGGCAAGCAACCATGGGTGGACAAGGCCCGCATCGGTATACAGGGCTGGAGCTACGGCGGGTACATGAGCTCCTTGTGCATCACCAAAGGCGCTGGAATTTTCAAGGCCGCCATCGCCGTGGCACCGGTGACCAACTGGCGGTACTACGACTCGATCTACACCGAGCGCTACATGGGCCTGCCGAAAGACCATGCGAACGGCTACGACGACAACAGCCCCATCAACCACGTGGACAAGATGCGCGGCAAGTACCTGCTCGTGCATGGCCTGGCCGATGACAATGTGCACTTCCAGAACAGCGCTGAGATGATCACCGCACTGGTGAAGGCGAACAAGAAGTTCGACCTGATGACCTACCCGGACAAGAACCACGGCATCTATGGCGGTACGACCCGCATGCACCTGTTCGAGAAGATGACGGCGTTCGTGCTGGAGAACCTCTGAGCAAGCTTCAAGGCCCAAGTCCCGAGCTTCAAGCACCAAGGTCAGTACGGTTGAAGCTTGGGACTTGGGCCTTGTGACTTGAAGCTTGAATGTCGACTTCGGCTACCTTCCCCGCCGCTCACCCCGGTCCAACGGCCGGCAACCACCAAAACGATCCTCGCGCATGAGCCAATCCGCCGCTCCGGCCAAGCATCCCAAGGGACTTTACGTGCTGTTCGCCACGGAGATGTGGGAACGGTTCAACTTCTACGGGATGCGTGCCCTGCTCACCCTCTACCTGGTGAACTCGTTGATGATGAAGGAGGCGGATGTGTCCATCATCTATGGATCCTTCCTCGGCCTGTGCTACCTCACCCCGATGCTTGGCGGCTTCATCGCCGATCGCTTCCTGGGCAACCGCAACTGCATCCTGATCGGAGGCACGATGATGGCCATCGGTCAGCTGCTGTTGTTCACCAGTGCCAGCATTTTCGGGTCGGACCTTGATCTCGCCAAGACCCTCATGTGGGCGGCCTTGGGCGTGCTCATCTTCGGCAACGGTTTCTTCAAGCCCAACATCTCCAGCATGGTGGGCAGCCTCTATCCCAAGGAGGAGAAGAGCAAGCTCGACACGGCCTTCACCATCTTCTACATGGGCATCAACCTGGGTGCGCTCCTTGGTCAGTTCTTCTGTCCACTGTGGGGGGATGTGAAGGATCCCGTCACGGATGTCCGCAACATCCATGCGTTCCGATGGGGCTTCCTGGCGGCGGGCGTCGCCATGATCATCGGTACGGTAACGTTCTTGATATTGAAGAACAAGTACATCCGCACTCCGGAAGGTCGTCCCATCGGTGCCTTGCCCTCGAAGAACTCCGCCGCTGATTTCGAAGCAGGCGAGTCACAGAAGCCGCACTTCACACCTGCGTTCCTGGGCCTCTCGGTGCTCTTGCTCATTGCCCTGTTCTGCGCGTTCAGGTTCTTGTTCGGGCAGACCGAGATCTATTCGTTCATCTACTCATCCGGTCTTACGCTGGCGTTCCTGATCCTCACGGATCGATCGCTTACGAAAGTGGAAACGCAACGGATCCTCGTCATCTACATCGTTTCGTTCTTCATCATCTTCTTCTGGGCGGCCTTTGAGCAGGCGGGATCCTCGCTCACCTTCATCGCCGACAACCAGACGGACCGCAGCTTCCTGGGCTGGAAGATCCCGCCTTCCATGGTACAGATCTTCAACGGCATCTTCGTGGTGGCGCTGGCCGTGCCGTTCAGCATGTTGTGGGACCGTCTTCGCGCTCAGGGCCGCGAGCCGATATCCCCGATGAAGCAGGCCTTCGGTCTCGCACTGATCGCCCTGAGCTATTTCATCATCGCGCACAACGTGAAGGACCTGGGCATCTCGGGCATGCTCGCGGTGAAATGGCTGATCCTCCTCTATCTGATCCAGACCTGCGGGGAGCTGTGCCTCTCGCCGATCGGCCTTTCACTCGTAGGCAAACTGGCTCCTCGCCGGTTCCAATCGCTGCTTTACGGAGTCTTCTTCCTGTCGAACGCATCGGGTTATGCGCTCGCGGGTACGCTCGGATCGATCCTCCCACCGACAACGGACAAATACATCGAGTCCACGAAGCAGAATATCGATCTGCGCGCGATCCTCGACAAGGAGAAGGAGCCTACGGGCCAGGAGCTCTTCCTGCTGGCCCAATACAACATCGCTTCGGTGAACGGCGAAAAAGCCAAGGCGAGCGGTGTCGATCTCGACGGGCTCATCGAGAAGAACAACAAGACGATCGAGTCGATCCACAAAACGGACAAGGATGCGTTGGTCACTCCCGCACAGTTGGAGATGCCTTCCGCTGAGACACTGGACCGGATACAGAAGGACGGCATCATCACCATCCAGTACCCGGCGTTCGCGGGCTTCACGATCCGCAACCTCTACGAGTTCTTCATGGTGTTCGTGGTCCTCTGCGGCATCGCCTCGGTGGTCCTTTTCGCGATCACGCCGATCCTGAAACGCATGATGCACGGAGTGCGTTGACCGCACCATTGACCGCGCCATTCCCAGCGAACGCATGACCGGTCAAGCCACACCCGGAAAGCATCCGGCAGGTCTGCCCTGGCTGTTCCTCACGGAGATGTGGGAACGGTTCGGGTACTACCTGATGATCGGCATTTTCCAGCTCTACCTCATGGATCCCGTGTCCACCGGAGGCATGGCCATGGAGCGGAAGGATGCGGCCGACATCTACGGGACCTTCATCGCGTTCGTCTTCCTCACCCCCTTCCTGGGCGGGCTCCTTGCGGATCGCGTGCTGGGCTACACGCGCTCCATCTTCATCGGCGGAACGCTCATGGGCCTGGGTTATCTCGGGCTGGCTTTGCCGGGTATGGCCGCGTTCTACACCTCGCTCGCGTTGATCTGTATCGGCAACGGGTTCTTCAAGCCGAACATCAGCACACTGCTCGGGAACCTTTACAACGACGAGCAGTATCGCACGCGCAAGGATTCGGGCTACAACATCTTCTACATGGGCATCAACGTGGGCGCCTGCATCTGCAACGTGTTCGCGGCCTACATGCGCAATCGCTTCGGCTGGGGTTATGCGTTCGCCACGGCTGGTGGAGGCATGTTCCTTTCGCTGATCATCTTCTGGCTGGGCATGCGCCACTACCGGCATGCGGACGTGACCAAACCCGCGCAGAAAGAGGATATGCCGCTCGCACGGATCTTCTCGAACGTGTTCCTGCCCGCTGTGATCGTGGGTATCGGCGGTTGGATGATCCCGGGCAACGTCCTGGGTAGCGACAGTACCGACGCGTTCATTTTCGCAACGATCCCGGTGATCGCCTACTTCGTGAGCATCTACCTGCGCGCTTCGCTCGAGGATCGCAAACCACTGGCGGCGCTGCTGAGCATCTTCGCCGTGAGCATCATCTTCTGGGCCGTATTCAAGCAGAACGGCACCGCCCTCACCACTTGGGCGCAGTTCTACACCGACCGCGAACTACCCGCCGCCGTGGTGCCCGTGGCCACCACCTTGTACCAGGTGGAGAAGCCGGTGAACGCCATGGATTCGGTGATCGCCTATGACGACGAGTTCAAGGTGATCAAGGTCGATGGCAAGGAGCAGAAGATCCTGGGCAAGCCGGTATACTTCAAGAACCTCCAGCCGGAGCTCATGCCACCCGAAGGTCAGCCGGTCTATGCGCTCAACACCGAACTCTACCAATCGGTGAACCCGCTCTGGGTGGTGATCCTCACGCCTTTCGTCGTGGCGTTCTTCGGCTGGCGTCGCAAGCAGGACAGGGAACCGACCACCGCGAGCAAGATCGGCTGGGGCCTCTTCATCTCCGCCTTCAGCACGTTGGTGATGGTGTGGGCTGTCCAGGTCTCTAGCAACGGCGCCATCAAGGCCTCGCCGTGGTGGTTGATCAGTTGTTATGGCGTCATCACCGTGGGCGAGCTCTGTCTGAGCCCCATGGGCCTTTCGCTGGTGAGCAAGGTGAGCCCCGCGCGACTGACCGCTTTGATGATGGGCGGCTGGTTCCTCAGCACCTCCATCGGCAACAAGCTGAGCGGCATCCTCGCCAGCATGTGGGACAAATACGACGACAAGTCGCACTTCTTCCTGGTGAACTTCGGCCTGCTGTTGGCCGCCACGCTGGTGATGTTCCTCATGCTGCGCTGGCTGAACAGGATCATCCCGGAAAAACGCTGAACAAATGAGCAACACCCCCACGCTCGAGCAGATCCGCTCTTTCGAAGGCAAATACCCGAAGCAGCTCTGGTACCTCTTCACCGTGGAAATGTGGGAGCGCTTCTGCTTCTACGGCATGCGCGGAGTACTTACCATCTTCATGGCCGGACAGCTCGGTCTGCTGGACAAGGAAGCCAATCTGAAGTACGGCGCGATCCAGGCCTTCGTGTACGCCTTCACCTTCGTGGGTGGCATCTTTGCTGACAAGATCCTCGGCTTCAAGCGCTCCCTGGTCTTCGGAGCGCTGGTGATGATCGCCGGCAACCTCATCATCGCCGCCTCACCAAAGGAGTTCTTCTACATCGGGATCACCCTGTCCATCATCGGCACGGGCTTCTTCAAGCCCAACATCTCCTCCATGGTCGGGCAGCTCTACCACGAGAACGATCCGCGACGGGACGCGGGCTATGGCATGTTCTACGCGGGGATCAATGTAGGCGCCCTGCTGGGTGGCGCGCTGATGGTCTACCTCGGCAAGTATGTCTCCTGGAATTACTGCTTCCTCGCGGCGGCCGTGGTGATGGCGCTCGGCCTTGTGACATTCCACTTCACGAAGGCGAGCATGGGGCCCATCGGTGACTCTCCCTTGCAGGGCGATGTCCCGAGCAAGAGGAAGATGAAGGAGATCCTGGTGTACATCGGTTCACTGCTGAGCATCCCGCTCATCCTCATCCTCGTGCAGAACTCGGCGTACACGGACTACGTGATGTACACCATCGCCGTGCTGGCGTTGCTCTATTTCGGCTTTGAGCTGATGCGCCTGGAGGACACGGTGACGCGCAACCGCTTCATCGCCGCTTTCATCTTCATCTTCTTCTACTTCGTGTTCAACGCCATCTTCGAACAGAGCGGCGGTTCGCTATCGCTCTTCGCTGAAAAGAACCTGAGCCATCGGTTGCTCTTCTTCGACATCGATCCGAACATCGTGAACAACAGTTCGAACTCGTTGTTCGTCATCGTTCTGAGCCCGCTGATCGGCTTCCTGTGGATCTGGATGGCGGCCAAGAAGATCGAACCGAGCACCATTCAGAAGTTCGGGATCGGCTTCCTCTTCCTCGCTGCCTCATTCTACATCTTCTATCTCACCCGCTTCTTCGCGGACGCGAACGGTATCACGTCGTTGAACGTCTTCACCACGGCCTATTTCGTGACCACCATCGGCGAACTCTGTCTGGGGCCGATCGGCATGTCCATCGTCACCAAGCTTGTCCCCACCCGACTTACGGGGATGATGATGGGCCTGTGGTTCCTCTCCAGCGCCTTCGGCCAGTTCGCTGCCGGCAAACTGGGCGCGGAGATGTCCGTGGAAGGTGCAAGCCTGCCCGAAAAACTCACGGCCTATACCGACGGCTACAAGGAACTGGCCATCTATGCCCTCATCGCAGGGGCCATCCTGATCATCAGCGCCAAGCTCGTACGCGCGCTGATGCGCGGGGTCCATTGACCTAACTTGGCGGCACGATCATTGCCCCAAGCCCGATCCTCCAGTCCGATCACCATGCGTTTTTTCTCTGCTCCGCTCCTACTGCTTTCCCTGCTGGCATCCGCTCAAGACCACAATGCGACCGGCCCTGCAGGCAGCAAGGTGAATTGGACGACCATCGAGCAGGCTCAAGCCGCCGCGAAGAAAGACGGCAAACCCCTGCTCATCGATTTCCAGACGCCCTGGTGCGGCTGGTGTCGGCGGATGGAAAGCGGGACCTTCAATGATGATCACACGGCGAAGTACATCAATGAGCATTTCCATCCGGTGTCTTTCAATGCCGAGGGCCCTGACAGCGTGACCTTCAGCGGCAAGGTCTTCAAGAATCCCGAATACAACCCTGCTGGGCCACGCCACGGCACACACCAACTGACCGCCTATCTCGCTGCGGTGGAGGGACGCCTGGGTTATCCGACCATCTCGTATGTCGACAGTGAGGGGAATCTGATCCAGCCCGTGCAGAACTACTTCACCCCGGAACAGATCGAACCGATCCTGGGCTTCTTCGGGACCGGTGCGTACAAGAAACAGACCTGGCAGGACTACAACTCCACCTTCAAGAGCGCGCGTACAGGTCCCTGACTCAAGGCACCAGAACGCGGCGTACCGCCGAAGCCGACCCGCTCCGGGCAACGGCGCGCACGAGCATCGGGCCCGATGCCCCAGGACCCAACTGGATCCGCGTGGTGTCGGATACCACGATGGCCCCTGGGCTGAGCGATCGGCCGAGCGCATCGTAGACATGGATCCGTGATCCGAGCGCAACCCCGGAGAGCAGCAGCGCATGACGCCCGACATCACACATCACCGAGAGCGCATCCGATCCATGCTCAACGAGAGCGGTCTCACAGGACCAAGCTGATCCGGGAGCGCTGTTGA
Organism: uncultured Chryseobacterium sp.; assembly: GCA_964649165.1. GTDB lineage: Bacteria > Bacteroidota > Bacteroidia > Flavobacteriales_F > PHOS-HE28 > PHOS-HE28. The sequence goes on along the minus strand of CAZYPC010000075.1, from coordinate 8,215 downwards.
ACGTACCGGCTTCGGCGGTCCACCGCTCCCAGGTGCCCCCCGTGGCCGCATCCCACCCGGTGATATTGATGCCGAATGCGCCTTCATCCACGCCCGGCACCTTGTACACCACGACGGCCTCGCCCATGCGGTCCCAGGTGAGCGGCGTACCTGCCTCACAGATCTCCGGACCGTTCGGCAGCGCGCAGCTGGAGCGCAGGAAGTAGGCGAATTCGTCATAGGCGGGGTATTCCCCGAAAACGCGCGCCGTGCCGTCCGGCGTGATGCATACCGCCGTGTATTCGTTACAGGCGATACCCTTGATGTCCTCCACGCCGCTGTCGTGCAGGTAACGCGCGAGGAAGGTCAAGTGCCTGCCGCGCCGATCAGGTGAATCATAGTGCGTATCGGTGATCACCGACCCCAATCCGGGTACTTGGAAGAACGGCGCATCCGACAGCGTGAGCGTGGTGGCGAATGGATCCGACAGGGCTTGCGCGGTGGTGATGGTGCCATACTGCGCGGTGAAACGGACACCACCCAGCACGGCCATACCCGCGCTGGTCCCGCCGATCGCCACGCTGCGTTCGTTCACGGCCTGGCGCACGAGGCTGTCGATGGGCGTGTCCTGCCAATAGCTCACATAATCCCATTGGTCGCCACCGGCCAACCAGATCGCCTCCGCATTCTGGATCACCTGGTGCACGTAGGGCTCAAACGCCGCACCTGGATCATTAAAAACGATGGTCTCTACGGAGTTGATGCCGCCGAGATCCGTGTACATGTAGTCATTGTACCCATCACTCCCGCTGGCGCGCAGCACCACCACATCGCCCCCTTGGGCGCGATCCAGGAACCATTGCATGGCCCCATCGTGCTCGCTCGCCCCGCCCATCAGGCAGACCCCGCCTTGCGCATCCATGTCCACCCCGCTGGGGGCCCCTGTGCGATAACTGGTGTAGCTCTGCCCCTCCGCAGCAAGGGTGAACAACGCGGCAGGACCGATCCAGGCATAAGGGTTCATGTGCACAAAGTTCAACCTCTACTTTTGACCGACCACGATGCGCCTCCTCTTTCTTCTCGGCATCGCCCTGTGCATCCGGCTCAGTGCCCAGATCCAGAACTGGAACCCGGAGCCCTACCACACGGACAGCGCACTGATCTTCAGGGACGATCTGGACTACTACCTCAATAGCTACAGCAAGCAGGAGATCCAGTCCATGCGCGCACAGGTGAACATCTGGCGCATGAACTTCGACAAGGTGATCAAGGCGACCATCGCCGACCTGCGCACTTACAGTGAGGGCGGCAATTTCAAGCCCGGTTTCCATGACTTCGACCTGCGCACGGCCCTGGACAGTTCCGTGCGCTACGACCTTGGCGAGCACCGCGGCCGCATCCGCGCGTTCATGTTCAGCAGTATCACCAATCCGCCGGCGCGTTTCCAGTTGCCGCTATGGGACCGTTTGCAGGAGAAATACGCCGGGAAAGACGTGGACCTGTTCACGGTGTATGGCAAGGAGCTGCATCCGAAGGACAAGCCGAACTTCAGGGACTACCCCGAACCGAAAAGCGAGTATGAGAAGCGGCGCTACGCGCGCGATCTGGCGGCGATGACCAAGCTGCCCGTGCTCGTGGACGGGCTCGATGACGCTGTGCTCGCCGCCTACGGTCGGGTGCCGAACGGTGTGTACGTCTTCGACAAGGACGACAATCTCGTGTTCCGCGGAACGTGGGCGGACAGCCGGAAGATCGAGCACATCATCGACACGCTCCTGAAGTGGTACGCGGACGGCAGACCGAAAGCGAAGCCGAAGGTGATGACGGATTGAAAGAAGCCGCCCCTCGGGACGGCTTCTCGCGGATCTTCGATCGGATCAGAACAACCAGTTGAGCCCGAAGGTGATCGCCCCCGGTGTCAGGGCAAGGCCGAACTCATTCTGGGTATACCCTTCCGCGCCTTCCTCGTCCAACTTGGTGGTGCGACTCTGATAACGCAACGCGCCCCAGTTCGCAGTAACGGCCCAATGCGGCGCGAAAGCGAACTGCACACCAGGACCGATCGTGGTGTTGAGGGTGTTCACGTCGCTTTTGACCTCGACCGTGGTCGAGCTCCCACCGCTGGAAGTGATCGTCTCATCGGTGGAGCCCCCGAAACCCACGCCGACGGAGAGCTGCCCGAACAGCGAGAAGTCCGCATCGATCTTCTTCATGTAACGCAGGAACGGGGCAATCGTCAGCAGGTTCGACTTGCGGTCGATCTCCGTGGCGATGCCGCCGGCGTCGGTCCTGTTGGTGAAATTGGTACCGCTATAGTCCAGACCCAGGCCGAGGATCAGTTTTTCGCTCAGGTTGAAACCCACCATCGGGCCGAACGTCCCGTTAAGCGTCTTCGTGTTGTCATCCGGGGAGCTGGTGCTGTTCACGCTCATCTGCCCGCTGATGAAGCCTTTGGTCTGTGCGTGGACGGATGTCGCAACGAACGCGGCGATACTCAGGCTGACGATCGACTTTCGCATGATGTAGCTGTTTGGTTCCGCCTTGCGACCAACAACCTTGCCGGGTGTCACACCTTCACGAGCTTCCACTTGCCGCGCTGGAAGATCACCGCGCTGAGCACCGCCAGGAAGCTCTCGCTGATGGCCACGCTGGCGAACGCGCCGTTCGGTCCGTAGCCCATGTGTACGGCGAGCAGCCACGCTATGGGGATCTCCATGCACCAGAAGCACACCACGTTCATCCAGGTCGGCGTCACGCTGTCGCCCGCGCCATTGAAAGCTTGGGCCAGCACCATGCCGTAACCGTAGAAGAAGTAGCCCAGGCTGATGATCCGTAAGCCGTCGGCGGCATAGCCGTTCGCCTGCGCGCTGTTTCCGAAGAACGGAACGATCTGGTCCGCCGCGATCCAGAAGACCACCGCCACCAGGATCATGAACATCGTGTTGTAGTGGCCGCAGAGCCAGGCGCTGCGTTGCGCGCGGTCCGGCTGACCCGCACCCAGATTCTGGCCCACCAGCGTGGCCGCGGCATTGGCCATGCCCCATGCGGGGAGCAGGGTGAAGATCACGATGCGGATGGCGGTGGTGCAGCCGGCCGCCGCCGCCGTGCCGTCCGAGGCGATGATGTTCACCAGCACCATCCAGCTTGCGCTCGCGATCAGGAACTGGCCGACGCTCCCGAGACTCACCTTCACGATGCCCCACATCGTGTCGACCGCCCAGTTGAGATGCTCGCGCTTCAACGCGAACGGCCCACCAGGACGGAACAGGAAATACAGTTGGTAAAGCACCCCACATGTCCGCCCGGTCGTGGTGGCCACAGCGGCACCGGTCACCCCCAGTTCCGGAAAAGGGCCGATGCCCAGGATGAGCAACGGATCGAGTATGATGTTCACGAGGTTCGCCAGTCCCAACGAGCGAAGCGCCATGCTCGGATTGCCCGCGCCGCGGAACACCGCGTTCAGAGAGAAGAGCATCATGATCACCAGATTGCTGCCCTGCATGATGCGCCCGTAGGCCGACCCGGTGGCCAGCACTTCGGAAGAAGCGCGCTGCAGACCGAGGAGCCGGTCGGAGAGCATCGTCCCCGCCACGCTCAACAACAAGCCGATAACCACCGTGAGCACGACGCTTTGCCCTGCAGCTTTACGCATGCCGTCGCGATCATTCTCCCCTGTTCGGCGGGCCACCACCGCAGTGATGCCCATGCCCAGGCCCCAGGCCAGGCAATATGTTGCCGTGAGCAGGCTTTCCGTCAGACCGATCGTCGCCGTGGCGGCATCACCCAGATGTCCCACCCAGTACAGGTCCACCAGAGCGAACAGCGCCTCCATGCCCATCTCCATGATCATGGGAATGCTCAGCAGCACGATCGCGCGCCGGATGCCGATCGTCGTGTAGTCCTGCTCCTCACCCCGGAGCGACGCCTTCACTATGTCCCATGCCTTCTTCATACCCACGCGTGCTCTTACGTTCTTCGGGAAAGGCATTGACGCCCACCCGGCGGCGAAGGTCGCCCGCGCGGCCGGTCCACCGTCCATGATGAAGGGCTGTTAATGTTCGGTTAAACGGTCGCACCCAGGATAACTGCCCTCTACTTTTGAGCCGTTCAAACGACAAAAACAACTCCTCACCATGAAGAAGTTCATCGCGACCCTCGGCCTCAGCGCACTGTTCCTCGGTGCCTTCGCCCAGGACGGCAAAGTGGTCGGCGGTTCCGGCCCCAGCATCAGTGTCGACAAGGAAGTGCATGACTACGGCACCATCGACAAGGGTGCGAACGGTACGTGCGAGTTCAAAGTAACCAACACCGGTGACCAGCCCCTGATCATCAGTTCCTGCAAGGGTAGCTGCGGCTGTACAGTGCCGAAGTGCGACACCGCCCCGGTGGCCCCCGGCCAAAGCACGATCGTTACCGTGAAGTACGACAGCAACCGCGTTGGTCCCATCAATAAGAGCGTGACCATCAGCAGCAACGCTGCCAATGCTCCCGAGAAGATCGTGCGCATCAAGGGCGAGGTGAAGGACACCGGCGCCGCCACCCCCACCAGCCCGGTGAAAGAGGTGAGCCCGATGGCCCCGACCGAGGCCCCGAAGAACTAAGCTCCTCCAAGGCACAAGTCTGAAGCCCCTGCCTTCCGGCGGGGGCTTCTTCTTTTCCTGCCGATCTTCGCCCCGAAACGCGAACGCGACCCATGCCCTCCATCTCCCAGAAAGGCCAGCGCATGCCGGCCTCCCCCATCCGAAAGCTCGTCCCCTTCGCCGAGGCCGCCAAGAAGCGCGGTACCCAGGTCCTGCACCTGAACATCGGTCAGCCTGACATCCGCACGCCGCAGGTCGCGCTCGATGCCATCAAGGGGTTCCAGCCGCATGTGGTGGAGTACAGCCACAGCGCGGGCAACGAGAGCTACCGCAAGGGACTAGCCACTTATTACAACGAGCACGGCATCGCGATCAACCACGAACACATCATCATCACCACCGGGGGGTCTGAAGCACTCCTCTTCGGGATGATGGCCTGCTTCGATCCGGGCGATGAGCTGATCATCCCGGAACCTTTCTACGCCAACTACAACAGCTTCGCCGTCTCCGCAGGTATCACCGTGGTGCCTGTGCGCAGCGGCATTGACACCGGTTTCGCCTTGCCGCCGATCGAGGCGTTCCGGAAGGCCATCACCCCGCGAACGAAGGGCATCCTCCTCTGCAACCCCGGCAACCCCACGGGCTATCTCTATTCCCGCAACGAGTTGGAGGCGCTGAGCCGCCTGGTGAAGGAGAACGACCTGTACCTGTTCAGCGACGAAGTGTACCGCGAATTCTGCTACGATGGGGCCACGCACGTGAGCGCGATGACCCTGCCCGGCATCGAGGAGCACGTGGTGATGATCGACAGCGTGAGCAAGCGGTACAGCATGTGCGGTGCGCGCATCGGCGCGTTCATCACGCGCAACAGACAACTCCTCGCCACCGCGCTGAAATTCGCGCAGGCCCGCCTGAGCCCGCCTACGTTCGGACAGGTTGCAGGCGAAGCCGCTCTGCGCACACCGAGGCAATACTTCGATGAGGTGATCGCTGAGTACCGTGAGCGCCGCGATATCCTGGTGGACGGGATCAACGGCATCCCGGGAGCCATCTGCGCGAAGCCGAAGGGCGCCTTCTATTGTGTGGCCGAACTGCCGATCGATGATTCGGATGCCTTCTGCCAATGGCTGCTCGAGAAATTCGACCACAAGGGCACCACGGTGATGATGGCACCGGCGACGGGCTTCTACTCCTCGCCTGAGCATGGTCGGAAACAGGTCAGGCTGGCCTATGTACTTGAAGCCGCCAAGTTGCGCCTCGCTGTTGAATGCCTGACCGAAGCCCTGGCCCGTTATCCGGGCCGAACGGTCGGTGTCGCGAGCGCCGGCGTCGCCGCGAACTGATCGTTCGACGAGATAGCGGCATCCGTCGAATTGTGCGGATCGTCTTCCTTTCACGGGTGGCGCGGCTTGTTACATTTCGCACCCTCCCGGTCGACATGGTCAGATCATTACGCAACGTTGCTGCAAGTCTCTCCTTGCTCGCGGCATTCATGCTTTCTGCCTGCTCCGCTGATGCGCAAAAGCAGATCAAGCATGACTTCATGTTGCATGTGACCGGAATGAACGGCCGCGATCAGGAGAAGATCGTCCACGCCGTGATCAATGACCAGGACCCCTCCGCTCTCGTGAGCATCGACGTACCGGGCCAGCGGGTGAAAGTGCGTACGGGCGTGGTATTGGATCGACAGGCGATGGAGCCGCTGCTGAGTTCGTTCGGCGTTTCGATCATCAGCCTCTCGCCGCTCGTCGGCCTTGGATCGAACGAACGCGTTTCTCCGGCGGGGAGCCTTCCTGGATTCCCCGTGTACGTTCCCACCGGCGACCCCGCGCACGACGAGGCCGTCTATCAAGCGAACAAGGCCTCCTGGGTCGCCGCGCATCCGGACCAGTATCCACCGCCCTCAGGGAACGAAGCCCCCGGACCGCGATGATCGGCCGCTCACACATCGGTCCAGTTCTGCGTCAAGGGCTCGTTCTTCTCGCTCTGGTAGCCGGCCATCCACGTGCTGCGGCCCAATGCCCGAATGACAACACGCTCACCGGTGCCGCCGTGAACGTCCCATGCCCCGGTACAGTGACCGTGCCTTGTGTTCAGGGAGGTCAGTACGCCTTGGTGAACGTGACGAACGGCAATATCTATACCTTCTCGACCTGCACAAGCACGGCGTTCGATACACAGATCACCTTGTACGATAATGCCGGAGGAGCCGCTCTGGGCTACAACGATGACCTGTGCGGCACCCTCGGGTTGCAGAGTTCGGTCCAATGGACCGCGACGTTCAGTGGGCAGATGCGAATTCTCGTAGATCAGTACAACTGCATCAGCAATACCACGTGCATCCCGCTTATGGTGAACTGTGCCGCACCACCGCCGCCGGTCACCAACAACAACCCGTGCCAGGCGATCCCGCTCACGGTGAACAATGCGTGTATCAACGGCACGTACTCCAACATCGGTGCGAACCTCACGACCTCCCCGGCGGTGCCCGCACCCGGGTGTGGCAACCTGGTGGCCGGCTCCGCTGATGTGTGGTTCACTTTCGTCGCCCCACCTACGGGTATAGCCATCATTGAAACGGGTGCGGGCACCCTTACGGATGCAGCGATGGCCCTGTATACGGCGACCGCTTGCTCCGGCACCTACAACCTTGTGGAATGCAGCGATGATGTGTTGGGCACCATGCCGTATCTATCCTTCGACAATCTGACCCCAGGGCAGACCTACTACCTGCGCCTGTGGGGATACGGGACCGCCACCGGCTCGTTCACGCTCTGCGTGCATGGTCCTACCTCCATGCCCCCAGGCAACTGCGTTTACATGCTTGAACTGTACGACGGGTTCGGTGACGGATGGGGCGGGTCCACGGTCACCATCTCACTGAACGGTGTTCCGGTCGGTACATATACCTGCAATACGGTTTATGATGTCTTTCTCATCGGTGTCAATATCGGACAAGTGCTTGTGGTATCCTATGCCGTGAACGGTGGCCCGTTCCAAGGGGAGAACATGTACACGCTCAGCTTCCTCAGTACCAGCCAGGTCGTTTTCAATTCCGGCTCTCCACCTGCAGCAGGAGCCAATGTGTACAGCACGACGATCACCTGCAACCCACCACCGGCCGCACCTGAGGACTGTGTGGGAGGCATCACCTTGTGCAACGGCCAGGGCATCAACAACAACACGAACAGTACAGGCAGTGTCGAGGACCTGAACCCCTCCAACTATGGCTGCCTGCTCGCTGCGGAACAACAAGGAACGTGGTATAATTTTTCAGTCGTCAGCGGGGGCACACTGGGGATGACGATAGATCCCACCGGACCGGATGACTACGACTGGGCCATCTGGGGACCGTTCCCGACCGGCTCCACAACAGCCGGCATCTGCCCACCGCTCGGGACACCCATCCGATGCTCCTTCGCTTCAGGACTCGAATCACTTCTGGCGACCGGCGACTACAACACGGGCATGGGAGTGAACAACCTCGCCTGGGCCAACCCGCAGTACGCCCCCGTGCTGCCCATCTGGTCCGATCCCGCTGGTGGCGGCGACGGATGGACCCCGGGGATCAATGTGGCAGCCGGCCAGGTGTATCTCATGTATATCAGCAACTTTTCGCTCAGTGGCCAAGCGTTCAACCTGTCCTGGCAATTGGG
>CAZYPC010000074.1:0-21374 GCA_964649165.1 uncultured Chryseobacterium sp. | reverse complement strand
CGGCCTTCGGGTTATGAGCCCGACGAGCTACCATCTGCTCCACCCCGCAGTTTGGGGGTGCGAATATAGATGCGGGATCGGGAAATCAGTTCACCGTCTTCCAACTCATCGTGGGCATGGTGAATTGGGGGCCCGCTCCGTTGGCCAGGCGCGTCTTGACGTTCTCGAACCAGATCCGGTCCCCGGGGCGGAGCGCGTTCAGGTATTTCAGGGTCTCGGCGTCGAAGCAACCGCTGTTCACGGTGTGATCGACGATGTTGCCTCTGACGTTGGCGACCACGGTGTATTGCTCCACCTTGTACGGCTCATTGAACTCACAACCCGGTCCGAACGTGACCTCCATGCATGCGGCCCGTTTCAACTTGTTCAATGGGACCTTGGTGTCCGAAGCCGTGAACCCATTGATCCGCACCGTGGGCGGCGGCAGGTCTTTCACGCGGAATTCGACCGGCCCGATCGTGCGGGTCGAACCATCCGGCAGGGTGACCTGTGCGCTCACCTTCGCTTTGCCCAATGTGTTCGCCTTGACGAACCAGCCATCCTTGCCACGTTGCACGGTGCCGTTATCGATGATGGGTCTCACTTGGTCAGGGGTCACCCCCGGCACGGAGAAGGCGAGCGGATTGTCCACGCCCCGGTACAGCACGTTCATTTTGGTGGGTGAAGCGACCAGCATCGGTGCCATCACCTGGTAGGTCACACTGTAGGGGTGTTCCTCCATCCCCTTCGGACCCTGCACGCTGATCCTTCCTTGCACCGTGCGCTCCCCCACCTGGTCGGCCTTGAGCCGCAGTTTGCCTTTGCCATCCGCGCCCATCGGTAGCACTCCGCCCCCGTCCATTGTGATGCTGGCGCGGTTCTTCGCATCATAGGCGGCGAGGAAGACGTCCGCACAGAACGTATCCCCGATCATCACGACCGGGCTCTGCGGGATCACCGCAGCGGCCACATCGCTCATCACGGTCATGTCGATGGTCGCCGAGCGGTGGAGCCAGCGTACAACGTCGTTCTCCGCGCTCCGGATATCCGCTTGCAACTTGCTGAGGTGTGCGATGCCGGCCACCAAAGGCACTTCATAGAAGTTCAAGCTTTCCCAGTTGTTCATCGTGCCGGAAGCGTCCTCGCGGGCTTGCAGATCGAAGAGCCGATCGAGCGCGCTGGCCATCTCCGGCCCACGTTCCGCGCACAGGCGCTTCAACTCATCGCGGAAACGCGCGATGCGTTGCTTCAGGTCACTGGCCGTGCCATCTCCCGTCCTGGGTTCCGCCGGCTCGGAGCCGACGAGCATGCGCGTGAGCACATCGCGATCATCCTTCGCCTTCACGTGCGACAAGGCCAGCAAGGTGTCTTGACCATCCGGACCTTTTCCCACGAGTTCGGACTCCTTGCGACCTTCCGCTTCGGCTATCACGCGCGTCTTGATGCCTTCGATATGGCTGACGAGGCTGTCGGCCAGGGCTTCCACCCGGTGCGCATTCCTGCTCAGATCGCCGAAGCGTTCCGGGAATCGGAGCGCGGCGTCATCAAAAGCCGCATACTCGACCCGTGACCGCTGTTCGTGCGCTTTCTCGCTGCGAACAAGATCCGCGTCGAGCACGGCGAAGGCATCGAGGACCTCCTTGCTCACATTCATGGCCAGCATGGCGGTGAGCACGAGGTACATCATGTTGATCATCCGCTGACGCGGGGGCAGTTTGATGGCGGCCATGGTTCCACTGGTTTTGTGGAGACATGAATGCCGGTACCAACGTTGAGGTAACGCAGCGCAATGTGCCGGTGTACCTCCCTTCCTTGACGGGAACGACGTTCATCGACACGCTACGGTCGAGCCGGGCCCGCGAAGAACTCAGGCCAGATCCTTCGTGAGGGCTTCGAGCTCGCTGCCCGTGCGTTCCCAATCGCGCATGCGCTTCTCGATGAGAGAAGTCAACTCCCCGAGGCGCTTGTAGGCCACTTCCGCATCATTCGCCGAAATGCCGCTCCCCAAACGGTCCTGCAGCTGCTTCTGCTCGGATTCGAGCTGCGCCAGATCCTGCTCGCAGCGTTGCACTTCGTTCTTCAAGCGGCGCAGTTCCTTCTCCTGTTCCTTCCGCGGCAGGCGTTCATCGGTCTTTGCCTTCGCAACGACGGGTTTAGCAGCCACCTGCTTCACGGTGTCGTTCATGCTCGCCTCCGCCTTGTTGCGCTCGATCAGTTCCAGGATATCCATGTGATGATCACGCAGACGGCCATCCTTCACTTCCAACAAGCGGTTCGTAAGGCCATGCAGGAAGTCCCGGTCGTGGCTCACGATCAAGAACGTTCCATCGTAGTCCTTCAGCGCCTGCTTGAGCACGTCCTTGCTCTGGATGTCCAGGTGGTGCGTGGGCTCATCGAGCAGTATGAAATTGAGCGGACGCAGGAGCATGCAGCATAGCGCCACGCGCGCGCGCTCACCCCCGCTGAGCACCTTGACCTTCTTGTCGATGTCGTCGCCGCTGAAGAGGAACGCGCCGAGCATTCCGCGCACCTTCGGCCGGTTGTCGTCGCTCGCGGCCGCCTCGGCCGTTTCGAAAATGGTGAGCGACGGGTCCAAGCGGTCGGGCATGTCCTGGGCGTAGTACCCGATCGTCACCTGGTGGCCGAGCTTGACCTCGCCCTCATAGGTCTCCTCTCCGACGAGCATCCGCATCACCGTGCTCTTGCCGGTCCCGTTGGCACCGACGAGCGCAATGGCCTCGCCACGCGAAAGGGTCAGCTCCGCGTCGGTGAGGATCACGCGTTCGCCATAGCTCTTCTTCGCGCCATGCATCTCCAGCACAAGCTTTCCGCTATGCGGAGCCGGTGGGAACTTCACGATCATGGAACGGAAAGCATCGTCCTCGACGATCACGCGATCCAGCTTCTCCAGTTTGGTGATGAGACTCTGGGCGAACGCCGCCTTGTCCTTTTTCGCGCGGAATTTGTTGATCAGCTCCTGGGTATGCTCGATGTATTTCTGCTGCTCCTCATAGGCCTTCATCTGACGTGCCTTCTCCTCCTTGCGCAGTTCCACGAACTGGCTCCAAGGCACCTTCCGGTCAACCAAGCGACCACCACCCACTTCAATGGTGCGCTTGGTGAGACGATCGAGGAAGGTCTTGTCGTGGCTGATGAGCACCAGAGCCGCCGGATAGGTCGTCAGCAGATCTTCGAGCCACTGGATCGCGGGGAGATCAAGGTGGTTCGTCGGTTCGTCCAAGAGCAGCAGGTCTGGACTCATCAGAAGGATACGGCACAACTCAGCACGCATACGCCAGCCGCCGCTCAACTCCATCAACGGGCGGTCCATGTCCGCCTCGGCGTAACCGATGCCCCGCAGGGTCTCCTCTACCTGTTTGTCGTGGTCACCCGCACCGATGTGGTTCAGGCGCTCGTGCGCATGCGCGAGTTCCTCGGCCAGGCGCATCATCTTGTCCTCATCATCGAGCGACGCGTTCAACTCGTGCTCGATGGTGGCGATGCGCGACGCCAACCATTCGGCCTCCTTGAACGCGCTCATGGCGATCTGCCGCGGGGTAAGCGACAGGTCGTGCTTCATGGTCTGCGGCAGATACCCCACGGTGAGGTCCCTTGGCTTGTCGATACTGCCGCTGTCCGGCTTGTCCTCACCGGCCAGCATCTTGAGCAGTGTGCTCTTGCCCGCCCCATTGCGCCCGACCAGTCCGATCCGGTCCTCCTTGCCGATGAAGAAGGAGATCTCGTCGAACATCGGGCGCTCGCCGAAGTGGAGGGTGAGGTTGCTGACGTTGATCATGCGTTCCGCAGAAAAGGGCCGCGAAAATACCCGGTTGCTGGCCTCCTTCTGACCAGATCAATAGTGCCACAAGTCACGCTCGAAGTCATGCAGCTGCCGTTCGAGCCGCAAGGCCTCCCTAACCGCATCCACCCCTGTGAGCACCTGATGCAGGGAGTGGTCATCCATGTTGCTCACCTTGGCCACCTGGCCCATGAATCGCCGGGCGGCGAAAAGCCGTTCGTAGCTCGGCCGCGCGCCATCGGGAAGGGCCCGCGCAGCTGGCCACTGCGCCAGGGCCTTCCGGCATTCAGGCCAATAGAGCCAGCACAGTTCGCGCAAACCGCGGAATTCGCCATCCCCACCTGGCACCTGCACCAATGGAGCGAGTCCGATGATCCGGACCATGAGCACCGAGCGCTGTTTCTCGAAGATCCAGTCCTCCTTCAGACGGTAGCCCACGATGTCCGCAGCCTGCAAAGGGCCAAATAGGCTATCCAGCTCGGTCGAGCGGAAAGCCTTGGTGAACCGGTCATCCGCGCCGGTCGGTCCTGGGTCATACGCGGTCATGGAGGCGTCCGTGGTCAGGCAGTAGCGGATGACATCGAAGAGGGAACCACAAAGCGCAGAACTGTCCGAACCTGACGCCAACGAACGGTTGGTTGGATCAGCCAGATCGATCGTACGCCAGACGCGCTTGCACCACATCACGTCCGCCTCGCGCAGCAGGGGTTCCGGCCTGGCCACTTCGCTGGTCCTGCAAGAAGGTGGGGCTTGGGCGAACAGCGAGCCCGTAACGAGCAGTATCGGGGAGGAACACGACAGGACACGCACCGAGCAGGAACGCGGCAAGCGCTGGCCACGGTATGTACCAAAAAGAAGCCCCGGATCCTCGGATCCGGGGCTTCAACACGATCGGAAGCTTCTCAGAAGTTCCAGAGGTCATGTTCGAACTCGAACAGGCTCTGCTTGATCGCTTCACTCTCCAACACGCCGTTGATGCCTGTCTTGAACTCGGCCAGCGGGCGGTGGTACACGTTGCTCTCTTTGATGATGGTGCTGCTGAACTGGCGTGTCCAGAACACGTGGTCGAAGGATCTGCGCTCGGCGTCGTTCTCGCGATTGAAGATCTCCCAGTTCACCAGTACATACCGGAGCTCAGGGTAGTAGAGCCAGAACAGCACCTCATAGCCACGCAATGATCCATCGTCGTTCATCTTTTCGCGGAGCGGTGCAAGGCCGATGATGCGGATGTCCATCGAAGAGCGCTGCTTGTCGAAGATCCAATCCTCCTTCAAACGGTAACGCTTCACGTTCTCGCTCTTCGTTTCGATGGTAACTACCTGAAGATCCTGGCCTGTGCCGTCCAAGCGGTCCACCATGACCGAATCGACCCGCGACAGTTTCTCTTTCACTTGCGCGGTGAGCAGCGGCTGCTTGAATTCGTCACTCCAGCCATCCACACCAGGATCGTAGGCCGTTACCGAACCATCGATCAGCAGGCCGTTCTTGATCACGTCGAACAAACTCTTGCGGTCGTTGATCGGATCCAACGGGAAGTAGAGCGGATGGTTCAACTTCTCGGTCACATCGATCTCCCGCCAGATGCGTCGGTACCACATCACATCCGCCTCGCGGATGTAGGGGTAAGGCACGACCCGTTGGGTCTTCGTATGCTCCTTGATATACGCTCCGTCCAACACGGTCTGCGCCTCCGTCGGTACCGAAAAGCCCAAGGCGATCGCCAGAGCGCCGGTCAAGATGGTTCCACGGTTGTTCATCCGTCGGTTGGTTTGTTGCTCGAACTACTTTACAGCACCTTGAAGGCCAGGGTACCGATGCTCTGCGTCCTGCCATCAGGGCCTTTGGCCTTGATGTTCTCCAAATAGACCTTCTGACCGGTCTTCACCTTGCCAACGATCTCCTTGGCTTTGGCCGACATGGCCGCGCCCATCACCCGCTCCTCGGCCAAGCTGCCGGAGAGCGTAGCGGACACGGTGTATTCCACGATCTGGAAGGTCAGGTCGAATTGGAAGTTCTCCAGCTTGGCGATCACACCAGCGGAAGCCGTCAGGTCCGATTTCTTGATGTTCTGGTCCGTGATCGTCTTACCGCCAAAGAACGGCTGGGGCTTGGGAATGTCCTTCACGCGGAACTCCTTGCCGGGCATGGATTTCTTCGTGCCATCCGGATTCGTCACGCTCACACTGACCATGGACGTCGGGCCCGGTCCAGGCTTTACGATGAAACCTTCAGCCGCCTTACCCAATGTTCCATTGGAGATGCTCGGTGAAATGTCCTTCGCGCTGTAACCGGCCACGCTGATCTCCACCGGGTTGTCGATGCCGCGGTAGAACACGTTCATCTTGGTGGGGCTCACGACCAGTGTGGGGGTCGCTACCTCGTACTCGGTCGAGAAATACTGGATCTGCTCTTCGCCACCCACGGGCTTGAACTTGATCAGGCCGGTGACCGTCTTCAAACCCGCGCCACTGGCAGGATCGGACAGAATGGCCTTCGCACCGTTCATAGGCAGTTTCTCAGAATCCCCGATGATCTTGAACGGTTTGGATGTGGTATCCACCTTACCGCCGTTGCGGCATACGAAAACCTCAGGGGCGTTCTTGTCATCGTACGCGCCGAGGAAGATCTCGGCGTTGTACTTGCTTCCGCTGGTGACATAGCTGCTCTGGGGCTTCACGATGGCCGTGAGCGTATTGAACTTGAAGCTCTGCTTTTCCACATTGCCGAGCAGTTTGGCCACCATCTCCGTCTCCATGTTACGGATATCCGCCTGGATCTTGGACATGATGGTGATACCAGCCACCTGCGGAACGTGGTAGAAGTTGATCGACTGCCAGTTGTTCATCGTCCCGCCGGCGTCCGGACGGTCCTCGAAGTTGAACATCCGATCCGCACTGGCCACGATAGCCGGCTCTTTGGCGCCTGCGGCTTTCACCTTATCGCGGAACTCCTCCAATTTGGTCTTCAGTTCCGTGGCTGACCACGGTCCCTCCTTGGGCTTGGCGGGTTCGCTGCCGACCATCAGGTGCGTGATCTCGTTGTAGCTGTCCTTCTTGGCGAGGAACTGCATGCTGAGCACCGTATCACGCCCTGCCGCATCCTTGCCGATGATCTTGTCATCAGGCAGCTTTTCGCATTCGTGGATCACCCTCACCTTGAGTGAGTCAATGTAGGTCACAAGATCGGTGGCCTGCTTCTGGACCTGCTGAGCCGCGGCATACGCAGCCCCATACTTCTCAGCGTTCTGTTGCGCGTAGCTGGCGAACGTCGTGTAAGTCTCGGAGGCCTTGTCGGCCAGCGAACTCTTCGTGTTCTCCAACCCATTGTTCACCGTGATGAAACTGTCCAGGATCTCCTTGGATACGTTCAGCGCGAGCAGCGCCGTCAGCACCAGGTACATCATGTTGATCATCTTCTGTCTCGGGGACAGCTTTCCGCCTGCCATGGTCTGGTCTTGGGGATTTCGGGGTCGTTGGGGGCAGGGGTGACGATCAGCCGCGCACGGTCATGGCAGCCAGCATGTTGCCATAAACGGTGTTGAGCTTGCCGAGGTTGTCGCTGAGCACGGAGATGTTCTCCTTGTAGCGCTTGGTGTCCTCCACGCTGTTCTTCAGGTGGGATAGCATCTCGCCCATGCCTTCGAACATCTGGTTGGCGGCTTCCAGCTTCTCACGGCTGCTGCGCAACTGGATCTCGTACATCTCGTTGAGGTCGCTGAGGTTCTTGCTCATGCGGCTGAGGCTCTCTCCAGCGTTCTTACCGGCGTCCACGTTCTGGCTTAGGCCGACCAGGCTTTCGCTGGCCTTGGCGTAGCTGTCGCTCAAGGAGCTTACGCGATCGCTGGCACCCTTCAGATTCGTCACATAGTCGTTCGTGGCTGTGGCAGCGCTGCTGATGTCTGTGAGTTGCTTGGCCTGGTCGCTCAGGGTGCGCATGCCGTTGCCCAAGCTCTCGATGAGTTCCGGCTCGATCTTGGCGCTCTCCAGCATGTCATCGAGTTGCTCCGTGATCGAGCGCTGGTCCTCTTTCTTGAAATCGTCGCCATCAGCGTGCTCGCCGGTGGCCAACTCAGGGTAGACCAAGCTCCAATCCGGGTCCTCGTGCGGGGGCTCGAATGCGGAGAACATGAAGATGATGGCCTCCGTCGAAAGCCCAAGGATCAGGAACACGTCAGCCAGCGGCCAGTGCTGGATCTTGAAAAGCGCACCTACGATCACGACCGCTGCACCAATGCCGTACAGTTTGGCCATGAAATTCTTCCATGCTTTGCTGCCTGGTCTCATCTTGAACCTTTCGTTTGGGTTTTCGGGGAAAGAGTGTCGGGTTGAATGCCCTCGTTCCGGGAAGGTAACGGGCGCTGATTCCTTGATCTAGAGGTCTTCGGCGTTCACAGCTTTGCCTCGGCCCAGGTAAGTGAGCACGGAGCGGAAGCCTACGTAACACTTGGCGGTATCCTGGTACTCGAAGCAACGCGTCCCGGTCTGCAAGTACAGACCTACGTCCTTGAACGAACCTCCACGGATCACCTTCCGCTTCAACGAAGGGGGGTCGTTGGCCAAAGCGTCATAACGGTATTCGGGGTTCAGGTCATGATCGAAATCATAGACGCTCTCGTCGAACGCCGTGCTGGTCCACTCCGCCACGTTACCGGCCATGTTGTAGAGCCCGTAGTCGTTGGCGCTATAGCTGTCCACCGGCACCGTATGGAAACCGCCATCATCCGTGTAGTTGCCGTTCAAAGGCTTGAAATTCCCGAGGAAGCAGCCCTGACGGTTCCGGATGTACGGACCGCCCCAAGGGTAGGGCGAGAGATCCAGCCCCCCACGTGAAGCGTACTCCCATTCCGCCTCAGTCGGCAAACGGAAATCATTGATGAACGGCTCGCCACCATTCATCAACCACGCGTTCATCATGTTCTGCGTGCGCCAAACATTGAACGCGTTCGCCTGCTGCCAGGTGATGCCGACAACCGGATAGTCATCATAGGCCGGGTGCCAGAAGTAGTTCTTGGTCATCGGCTCGTTGTACGCATAGGTGAAGTCATGCACCCACGTCAGCGTGTCCGGGAACACGTTGATGATCTCCTTGATGATGAACTTGCTCCGGTCGCTGTGGCCCATGATCGAGAAATTCTGGCCCTTGGAGTTCGTGTACCCACCAGCATTCAGATCCTGGTCACGACCGGCTTTGCGTGCGGCCTCCTGCAGATCGATCCAGTAGTACTCGAACAACAGCTTGCGCGTGTCGATCTCCTGGCGGCGGTAGAACTGCTCGCTGGACTGGTAGTACATATCGGCCAAGGCCTCGCGGACCTCTTCGTCCTCGTAGTCGACCTTTTCGTTCCAATTGATGATCGGAGGATCGATCTCCTCGCCGAACTCATCCTCGGTCAGCACATGCTCTCCGATATCGGCATCACCCAGTAGGCGCTTGCCGATCGAATCGACGACGTACTCCACGAACTGACGGTACTCGTTGTTGCTGATCTCCGTCTGGTCCATGTAGAAAGCCTGGACCGATACGGTACGGGACTTGGCGACCTGCGCATACGGCGCATCCTGATCGCTCGGACCCATTACGTAGCTGCCCATGGGGATGTAGTTCATCCCGTAAGGGTCGACTTGATACCAGGCCGGTCGGTTCTGAGCACCGATCAACTGCCCCTGGCCCCCTTGGCCACAGCTCGCCAGCAAGCCGATGGCACACAGGTATACTATGGGACGAAGTTCCATGGTCTTCCTTTTTTGCCGTTCCGTCTCAGGTCCTTGCAGGGTCCTGGTCCTTGGTTCCGGGTAAGCGGACACTCTCAGACAAGACATGCAACGGCGTTGTGGTTCCTTTTGTTACTCCGGTCACAAGAAGCGGGGGTGGCCGTATATCTCGATCACTTCCTTCTTCTTGATCATGAAACAGTAGTTGAGCATGATCTCGTGGCTCCCACTGCTGTAGTTCTTCAATTCCGACGTCGTCACGTCGTAACTGTAGCCGATCTTGAACATGCTCTTCTTGTCCTTACCTGTTGCCATCTGGTACCCCAACATGGGAGCGATCGCGTCCTCTGTACGGTAGCTCACCCCCAACCACACCATCTGCTTGTACATCCCCGTGACATTGATGTCGAACTGGGTGGACGTTCCATCGCTCTTGATCAAGAGGCTCGGGAGCAATGACAGATCGGCGTTCAGATCATGCTTGTACCCGGCCTGAGCGTAATAGTGCCGTTTATTCTTGATGCTCACGTTTTTCAGCTCAGCCTCAGGAAGTTGAGTGCTGCTCAATCCTGCCCAGATGCGCTGATTGACGTAGTAGATGCCTGCGCCCATGTCGAACCCGGATGCGCTGGACCCGTTGTCCGGAATGGCGTCGTCATCCGTGACCGGGTCAACCGCCACCCATTGGTTACCTAATGCCCGGCTGCTGAGTCCCGCGTAGAGGCCGACACCCAAGGTGCCGGTGCCCCCTCCCGGTTTGAAGAGGTAGGCGTAATGCAACCTGGCTATCGTGCTCTTCTCCTGGCCCAGCTTATCGAAGTAGACGGAAAGGCCAATGCCGCTGTTGATCTTGGTGATCGGGCCTTGAACATTGATCAACCCCGTCTTCGGCGCCCCATCAAAACCGCTCCACTGCTGCCTCAGCAGAGCTGTAGCGCAGATGCTGCCCGACGTGCCCGCCACTCCGGAATTCACCGAAAGGCGGTCGAACATGAATTGCGTGTATTGCGGATCCTGCTGGGCGAACGAATAGCTCGTCACCACCGCGCAGGCCACTGCGGTAAGTATCCCCCTCATGCTGGTTCTCTTCTGTTGGCGCGGCCTTCAGGGTGACACCCCCCCTTCCGGCCCACGTCCGATCCGCCGCCAAAGTAGCAAAAAAGGTTTCCGTTGGATCTTTTCAACACGCTCCCTGTGCGAGGAAGGCCAAGCCTTCCTCACTAGGCATAGCCGATGTCCCGCTCAGGCCAGCTTCTGATAGGTACGCCACCATCGGTCCGGGACCTCTTCCCGGCAGGCCATCTGGTAGTCGCTGTAGGCACAGGGCACCAAGTGATGGCGCTCGAAGCGAGCCTCCTGCTCGGCTCTGTAAGGGATATCCATCCACCAACGGTCGCTCACCGTGCTCTTGTAGAAGACCAGTTCCTGTTCGTGGCCTTTTATCGGAACGCGGAAGCGCGTGAACCGCTTGCGATCCAACCAAGGCAGGTCATTTGTCCGGCTGCTCACACCGTCCAAGAAACACCAGATCATCTGGGCGACCAATTGTGCCGTAATGCCATGCATATCCCGCGTGGGATCCATTTCATAGATACCTAACGAGGTGATCTTCTCACTGACCCCCGCATAGCGCATGATCCGACAGATCTCCTCGCCATGGAAGCCGTTCGGGCCGGGGCGTGTTGTGCCCGGAGCGTCGGCGAAGCGCACGCTGGTCATGTCGATGCTCACCGTATCGGCGTTGCGCAGCACGGGCTCAGCTTCTGTAAGGTTGGACCGCAGTTCGCCGAGCCGGTGGGTATCGAAGTACAGCTTCTCCATCAGTTCGATGCCCGGCTGGTCGACGAGGTAGGTCTGGAATCCGAGATTGCTGTAGTTGAAAAGGTAGTTCGGCTGGCGCAGCACCATGTGGCTCAGGTACGAGGTCTCCGCCAATCCCTGGCCTGGCTCGCCCAGGTCGAAGCGACCGTCCACGCAGGCCAGATTGGCCGTACGTTCCAGCTTTTCATAAGCGAGGTACTGACTGAACGTGTGGCCCTGCCCGCCACCGATCACGACCGGGATGATGTTGCGACGGATCAGTTCGGCGATGCTCTCCGCCAAGGCGTGCTGTGTATCCTTTGCGGTGTGGCCGGGGTGAATGTCCCCGAGGTCCACCACGTTCACCTTGCCCGAAGGCAGATACAACCGGTAGAGTTCCTCACGAACGGCATCAGGTGCCTGAACGCAGCCCCGGGCCTTGGCGTGACCAGGATCATCGAGTACGCCGAGGATCGCTACCTGTGCCCCTTCCAATTGGGGCATGCCGGATACGGTATGGAACAGGGTATTGTCGCCCAAGGAGTGAGCCAGCCACTCGGGGCGGCTCTGTCCGAAACGTGCGGAGGGCTGGAAGTAGAGACTAATATCCATGGAAGGGCTCGGTTCCCGGGCAAGGGAACAAGGGGTCCCTGGTGATCGGGTGGCGCCCCGAAGGTCCGGTCGCTCCGTGCGCCGAAGCGTTCGATGGGGAACTTCCTACTGACAGACCGATGTTCGCAGCGTCAGGCCTTCCTGGCCTTGGCCCGCTTGGCGGCCTTCTTCTTCGGCGCAGCCTTGGACGCCGCCTTCGCGGGAGCTGCCTTCTTCGTGGCTTTCGCACCCTTGGCACCCTTGGCGCCTCCCAACAGTGTGGTGCACTCCTCCAAGGTCATGTCCTCCGGCTTCTTGTCCTTGGGCACGTTCACGTTCTTCTTACCATCCGTGATGTACGGGCCATAGCGCCCTTTCAATACCTGGATCGATGACCCGTCGAACGTCTTCAGGATGTTGGCCGCGGCATTCGCCTGTTTGGCTTGGATCAGTTCGATCGCACGCTCAAGAGTGATGGCCGCCGGGTCTTCGGCCTTGGGGATGTTCGCGTACAGGTTCCGATGCTTCACATATGGCCCGAAGCGGCCACGGCCTGTAACGATCGGCTCTCCCAGGAACTCACCGAGTTGGGTCGTCGCGCTGGCAGCCTTTTTCAGGTCGATCAGCTCGATCGCGCGCTGCAGGGATATGCTCAACGCATCATCCTCAGGGGTCAGGCTCGCATAGGTGCTTCCCAGCTTCACGAACGGTCCGAACCGGCCGATGCCGGCGCTAACCACCTCACCATCCCGCTCCCCCAGTGTGCGCGGCAGTTTGAAGAGGTCCATCGCCTCCTGGAAGGTGATGCTCTGGATACTCTGCTCGCGGCGCAGGCTCGCGAACTTGGGCTTGTCCTCGTCCTCCGCGCTGCCGATCTGGATCATGGGGCCGAACCGGCCGATGCGAGCCACCACGTCCTTCCCGCTTACGGGATCCTTGCCCAGGATGCGCGCCCCTGTTGCACGTTCGGCGGTATCCTTCACGTTCCCGATCGTGGTGTGGAAGGGCTTGTAGAACTCGGCGATCATGTCGCGCCAGTTCATCGTGCCTTCGGCGATCTGATCGAATTCCCCCTCCACATAAGCTGTGAAGTTGAGATCCACGATCGTGGGGAAGTGCTCCACCAGGAAGTCGTTCACCACCATGCCGATGTCCGTTGGGAAGAGCTTCATCTTCTCCGCGCCGGTGTTCTCGCTAGCGGTCTGTTCGCTGATCGCTCCACCGGAAAGCGTGAGGATGCGGTAAGCGCGTGGTGTGCCGTCGCGACTTTCCTTCACCACGTAGCCTCGTTTCTGCACGGTGCTGATCGTGGGTGCGTAGGTGGACGGGCGGCCGATGCCGAGTTCCTCGAGCTTCTTCACCAAGCTGGCTTCCGTGTAGCGCGGGGCGGGGCGGTCGAAGCGCTGTGTGGCCGTTAGTTCCTGCAGCGTCAGCTGGTCGCCCTGTTTCATGTCGGGCATCAATCCGCTGCCGTCGTCGGCACTGCCCGGGGCCGTCACTTCGACTTGGTCCTCATCATCACGGCCTTCCATGTACACCTTGAGGAAACCATCGAACAGGATCACTTCCCCTTGCGCGACGAGGTCCTCCCCCGGCCTGGAGCTGACCGCGATGTTCACAACCGTTTTCTCGAGTTCGGCCTCGGCCATCTGACTGGCCAATGTGCGCTTGCTGATCAGCTCGTAGAGGCGCTCGGCATCGCGGTCCGATCCGGCAACGCGCACGTTCAGATCCGTCGGTCGGATGGCTTCGTGCGCCTCCTGCGCACCCTTGCTCTTGTTGGCGAACTTCCGCGGTTTGCTGTAGCGCTCTCCGTACTGCGATGTGATCGCATCCTTCGCCGCGTTCACCGCCAGGTCGCTCAGGTTCACCGAGTCGGTACGCATGTACGTGATGTGCCCTTGCTCGTACAGGCCTTGGGCGATGCGCATGGTGCGGTCAACACCATAACCCAGCTTGCGCGAAGCCTCCTGCTGCAAGGTGGATGTGGTGAACGGCGCGGCGGGCGAGCGCTTGCCTGGTTTCTTCTCGACCGCCCTCACGGTGAAGGACGCACCTATGCAGCCCTGGAGGAAAGCCAATGCCTCGGCCTCGGTATCAAAACGCTTGGGTAGCTCGGCCTTCACGACGCTCCTCCCGTTCGCCAGGAAATTCGCCGTGACACGGAACGCTGACTTTTCGGTGAACCCGAGGATCTCCCGTTCACGCTCCACGATCAGTCGCACGGCCACGCTCTGCACACGGCCCGCGCTCAGGCTCGGCTTCACCTTGCGCCACAGGATGGGGCTCAGCTCGTAGCCGACCAGGCGGTCCAGCACGCGGCGTGCCTGCTGCGCGTCCACCAGGTGGATGTCGATCTCGCGCGGATTGGCGATCGCCTCGAGCACCGCCTTCTTGGTGATCTCGTTGAAGGTGATACGCTTCACCTTTTCATCGGACAGTTTCAGCGCTTCCTTCAGGTGCCAGCTGATGGCCTCTCCTTCGCGGTCTTCGTCGGTCGCGAGCCATACGGTGGCCGCCTTGTTGGCTTCCTTCTGCAGTTGCGAGAGACGGTCCTTCTTGTCGTCCGGGATGATGTACGTGGGCTCGAAGCCGTTGTCGACATCCACGCTGAGATCGCGCTCCGGCAGGTCGCGCACATGGCCGTAGCTGCTGAGCACCGTGTAGCCATCGCCAAGGTATTTCTCGATCGTCTTCGCCTTGGCTGGCGACTCCACGATAACCAGGTCTCCTGCTTCCTTCTTGGCCATGGGTTCCAGAATTCGGGCGGCAAATGAAAGCCGATCTTGTGACCCGACGGTTCTTCCTTCGACCGGTCAGGGGGCATTCCCCTACGGGGAAGGAATTTTCAACATGCCCTGCGCTCCAGGCATTTCCTGCGAACAGACATCGACCCGTGGTCCCGTGGTCGTTGTCATTCCGCCTGTGTTCAAGTCATTGCCCGCTCTCCCTCGATCAGTGAGTTCAACGCGACCGATGCCCATCCTGTAAGCTGGAACGCGATACCGGCGATAGGCATCGAAGCCCTAACTTTCAAACCGATCGGCCCCACCAGCCTGCATGCGCGTGTCCGAAGGAGCTAGCGGAGGCGGCTTTCCCGCTTGGACCGCTGCGATCGCTTTCGCGCTCGCGACGGGATGTTTCTTTCTCGTCTTCTTCACCGTTCGCGTCGGCACCCGCGACCCGTTGGTGATCCAAGGCAAAGATCTCGTGCTAGGCATGGAGAGCATGCCGTTGGACCCGATCACTTCGGATACCGCCACGGGGCGATCCTCAGTGCCTGAGGAGGCGACCGAGCCCGGATCGGGAGGGAGCGGAAACGTGGCGGACAAAGCGCGCAAGTTCCTTCAAGAAAACAAGACCACCGGGGCCCAGGCAGATACTGCGCCCCGCCCTTTACCGCTCCTGTCTCAGCAGAAATCCCGGGCACCAGCGGCGATCGCGCTGCTGATCCTCATCCTGCTCGGACTGGCGGCGTCCGTGGTCCCGGATCGAAAGGCCCGGTTCGCGGCGGTGGGTTGCGCGATCGGAGGTATGGTGTGTACGGCACTGCTGTTCGTTGGCTCGAAAGAACTTCCCGTTCCACTGGCTACCGCGACCGGTGGTGTGATGACCGGAACGTTCGATGTGGCCCCGGGTATCGGCTTGGGGGCGGCCCTCGGCTGCCTCGGTGTTGCTGCCGTGCTCTCAACGCTCGGTCTCCGTGCGGTAAAGAAGGCACCGGTCGTAGCTGTGTCCTCCAAACCCGCAGCGGTCGCGGCGCCTGCTTCCATGCGCACCTACTCAAGCAGCGAAAAGCCCGGAGCGAAGCCGAAAGTACCTGAAGCCGCGAAGCCGGTGGCCCAACCAGGGCCGCCAACGCCAATAGCCGAAGCCCCACCATCCCAGACAGAAACACCTACCGTCGTCATGGTACCTGAAGAACCGCCGAAGGAACCTGGTCCTCCCACGCCTGATCGCTCCGGCGCAGGGGACTGGAAATTCAAGCCTTCCGAAACACCTCCTCCCGCGCAGGGGCAGCCCCCCTCGTGGTCGTTCGGGGGCGACGAGAAGCAGGAGGCACCTCCTCCCACACCCCCGGCAACTCCACAGGCCCCGCCATGGTCGTTCGGAGGGGCGGAACGTCCGGCCCCATCAACACCACCGGCCCCGACAGCGCCCTCCTCGTGGTCCTTCGGCGATCCGGGAAAGCCTGTGGCCCCTCCGTCACAGGGTCCGGCCCAACCACCACAACCGTCGGCCTGGCCGGCGCCGGAGGGAAAAGAACCGGCCGCTCCGCCTGCTCCACCCCCACCTGCCCAACCACCGCAACCGACGGCGTCCTCGTGGTCCTTCGGCGGGGCCGAACCACCCCCAAAGCCTCTACAACAGCCTCCGGCAGAGCCTCCACGACGGCCACCGGTCTCTTATCCGCCACCACCAACACCACCTGGCCCCGATCCGATGGAGCAACCTTACGATCCTCAACGACCACCGCCGAACACCGGGTTGAACATTTTCATCGGTTTCGCAGCCCCCTACTTCAACCTGATCGATTGTGGCGCACTGTTCCGACGGCCGTTCGTGATCCTGTACATGGTCCTGGCGGGACTGAACCTGCTGTCCATCCTCGGCGTGCTGGGCTTCATGTTCAAGGGTGGCATCGCACTGATCATCACGGGCCTCTTCACGATCTTCGCTTTGTGGGTCGGCTTCCAGCTCTGGTGGAACCGCCGGGAGAAGATCGATACGTTCGTCACTCCAGGCTCGGAATTCGTGGCGCTGCCCGTGTTCGCCCACTTGTGGCAGACCATCGGTGAATGGACAGGGACCTTCGTCGCGATCGCCGGAACGGGCGCCTCTTTGGGGGGCTTGGTCGGCAGCATCGGCTCGGAGAACACGAGCTACTACGGCGGCGATCCGATGACCATGTTCACCCAGTTGGGGTTCGCCGGCCTGATCGCCTGCCCCATCGCGGGCTTCCTGATCCTGATCTTCACGCGCGCCATCGCAGAACAGATCCGCGCCTTGGTAGCCGTGGCCAACAACACGAAGAACATCGACAACAACACCCGGCGATGACGATCAATGCACATCCACTTTCGCGGCAACGAGCGGATCGTGTTCCTTTCCGGCACCAACCGCCTCCCCGGGTGCATCGCATTCCTGAACCAAAACCAACAGCACTTTCGACATGAAGACGCTCGCTTTCTTCCGCAACACCGTAGCGACCGCGCTGGCGCTCGCACCGATGCTTTCCATACAGGCCCAGTCGTTCTCCCAAGGGGACAATGTGCTCGGGGTCGGGGTCGGGATCGGTGGCAACTATGGCGTAGGATTCTCCGGTTCCGGGGTGTCGCAAACACCGGCCATCGCTTTGCATTTCGACCATGGAATGGGGGACCTCGGCGCCGGGGTCTGGGGGCTGGGTGGATTCGTCGGGTACAAGACCTACAAGTACGAATACGACAACGTTTTCCTCTCCAGCAACTATACCACCTCCTACCGATGGACCTACCTGGTGATCGGTGCGCGTGGGACCTGGCACTACAACGAATGGCATGGCAACGACAAGCTGGACACCTATGGCGGCGTGATGCTCGCCTATCGTGCCGCGACGTTCAAGGATGAGACCAACTATCCCTCGGGCACCGTGGCCTTCAGCGCGGGCACATACAGCGGGATGACCTTCACGGGTCTTCTGGGGGCCCGGTATTATTTCTCCGAGAAGATCGGGGGCTACCTGGAGGCGGGCTATGGCGTTTCGGTGCTTCAGCTCGGTCTGGCGGTCAAACTCTGACCGCACCTCGGGTTTCGCGGCAAGGGGTCGTCCGACATCGGGCGACCCCTTGCCGTTCTGGCCTCCATCAGAGGGGACCGTTCATCACCGCCGCCTTATCGGGTTCTGCTGGTAGGCGCCCCCAGCATACGCACCAGACCTGCGCGCAATTGTCCGTCGAAGGTGCCATAGGCATGATCGCCGGCCCAGGTCGTGTGTCCCCAGGACAGATGCATACCACTCGTCAGGGACCACGCCCCGTCGAGCGGGAACTCCATCGATAGGCCGACCCTTATACGGATATCCCTGATCGCGAACCCGATCTCCACCTCATCGATCACGAGCGTATCCGAGCCGTTCGCGCGGCCATCCTCGTAGTAGGACACGCCTGTCCGCTTCTCCCGGATCTCCGTCCCGATCAGCGGGCCGAAGTCGAAGTAGACAGGCAACTCCTCGCTCAACGGCCAGCGGACCTCCATCGAGAACTGGAGGAGGTCACTTCCGCATCGCAAACGTTCCATTCTGTCGGTGAGCGCCTGGCGGGCCGAAACATCATAAGCGCGATGGCACAGGTCCAGACCGAAGCGGAAACCGGTTTCGCCAACCCCTCCCTCCAAAAATTGCGCACCGATCGTGTAACCGCCGGTATGGGTCAATTGCTTGTTCATTGTCTCTCCCGACCCCTGGAAGAAAAGCGGACCACCCTGGCCACCGATGGAATACTGGCCATACGCCGATGCTGAACCACAGCAGACGATCAGCATAAGATCGATAACCCTACACACATCCACCAAAACGCCAGAACCCGATCAGCAGTGCCCTCGGTCCGCCTTCAATCCTTCGGCATAGGTAATTGCCCCAGGTTCCTCCACCCGCGCAAGGCCACGCCGGTTCCGATCCGAAGGCCCCATTCATCATGCCGGAAGTTGGCATTTCCCGGATCACATTCGATGGTGAGACCGTAGCTGTAGTACGGCTCCATATCCAGGAAAAGCCGCCTATCGAGTTTGATCTTCAAGCCGATGCCGATGGAGAGCCGCACTCCTGAGCGGTAGTCGTCAAAATGCCGATCACTGAAGCTCTGACGCACCAGGTGCCCTTGGTCCATGAACTCGTGGTATCCCGAACCGAGCGTCCACTGCGCAAGGCCCGCCATCAATCTCGGCCGGAACCAAAGCGTGCCGACACTGTCCACGGGAATATTCAATCCCAAGCCCAAATGCATCGTGCCCATGTGCAGATCGGCGTAGGTCAAGTCTGACGTGGCATGCCCTCCGGAGCGGATGGACATGGTGCATTCACGATAGGCGTAAGTCAAGTTCGCGTCGAAGCCAATCCTCCGGTCCGCAGGTTCTTCACGGTAGTGCAGGCTGAATGCATGGCCCGGGCCGGGGTCCGAGGTCAGGTCGTCGACATGGGGATCATCCTGCCTGAATCGCATTTGCCACGCGAAAACGCCTGCGTTCAACTGAAGCGTGGGTTGAGCCCGGACAAGGAACGACCACAGGAGCAGAACTCCAGTGAAAACGGCCCGAAGAGTCGGACGTAACATCGCTGAAAAAGTAAGCACAACTGCCACCCTGTCAGTCGGGCGGCAGTCCAGTACCTTTACGCCCCTTCCAAACACCCTTGTCCAAGAAAGTCTACATAGAGAGCTACGGCTGCCAGATGAACCACAGCGACAGTGAGATCGTCGCGAGCATCCTGGCCAAGGAGGGTTATGCGCTCTCGAACACGCCGGAGGGTGCGGACCTCGTCCTCCTGAACACATGCAGCATCCGCGAAAAAGCGGAGTACACGGTGCTCCAGCGCATCAACGAGATGAAGCACTACAAGCAGGCCAAGCCGGACCTGAAGGTGGGCGTGCTGGGCTGCATGGCCGAGCGCATGCGCGAGGATCTGCTGGAGAAAAAGAAGGTCGTGGACCTGGTGGTTGGTCCTGATGCCTACCGCTGCCTCCCTTCGCTGTTGGATGAAGTGGACGGCGGCCAGAAAGCGGTGAACGTGCTGCTGAGCCGTGAAGAGACCTATGGCGAGATCGAGCCCGTTCGCCTCGACAGCAATGGTGTCACCGCGTTCGTCACCATCATGCGCGGCTGCGACAACATGTGCGCCTTCTGTGTCGTGCCGTTCACACGCGGCCGCGAACGCAGCCGCGACCCACAAAGCATCGTGCACGAGTGCCGCGATCTCGTGGCCAAGGGCTACAAGGAAGTGACCCTGCTCGGCCAGAACGTAGACAGCTATCACTGGACCGAAGGCACCGACTTCGCCGATCTGCTGGCCCTGGTCGCTGAGGTGTCCCCTGCCTTACGCGTGCGCTACAGTACCAGCCATCCCAAGGACATGACGGACAAGGTGCTCGGGGTGATGGCGCGTTACCCGAACATCTGCAACTACGTGCACCTGCCTATCCAAAGCGGAAGCAGCGATGTGCTCAAGCGCATGAACCGCGGCTACACCCGCGAATGGTACCTCGACCGCATCGCCGCCATCCGTCGGTACATGCCGGATTGCGCGATCAGTACGGACATCATCACCGGGTTCTGCGGCGAGACCGAGGAGGACCACCAGCTCACGTTGGCCCTGCTGGACGAAGTGCGCTTCGATATGGCCTTCATGTTCAAGTACAGCGAACGCCCGAAAACACTGGCCGCGCGCAAGTATCCCGATGACGTGCCCGAGGACGTGAAAGGCCGCCGCCTACAGGAAGTGATCGCGGCTGTAACACGCACTTCCAGCGAAGGGAATCAGCAGCTTGTGGGAACGGAACAGACCGTACTGATCGAAGGCGTGAGCAAGCGCAGCGCGGAACACATGTACGGCCGGAGCGATCGGTACAATACCGTGATCCTGCCAAAAGGTGACCTGAAGGCCGGCGACTTCGTGAAGGCCCGGATCTTGTCCGCAACGGCGAGCTCGCTCCAAGGGGAAGCGCTTGCGCGCATTCCTCATCCCGGGGCGAACACAGCAGTAACGGCATGAACGTTCAACCCATCAAGCAGCGGTTCGGCATCATCGGCAACTCGCCGGAGTTGGACCGCGCCATCGAGATAGCGTCTGTTGTGGCGCCAACCGACCTCAGCGTGCTCATCACCGGCGAAAGTGGTAGTGGTAAGGAGGTGATGCCGAAGATCATCCATGAGTACAGCCCGCGGAAACACGGCCCCTACATCGCCGTGAACTGCGGGGCCATACCCGAAGGCACCATCGATAGCGAACTCTTCGGCCACGAAAAGGGCTCCTTCACCGGCGCGAACGAGGCACGCAAGGGCTACTTCGAGGTAGCGGACAAGGGGACGATCTTCCTCGATGAGGTGGGCGAGCTTCCTCTATCCACCCAGGTGCGGCTCTTGCGCGTGCTGGAGACCGGCGAATTCATCCGTGTAGGTAGCAGCAGAGCACAGAAAACCAGTGTGCGCGTGGTGGCCGCCACCAACGTGAACATGTGGCAGGCCGTGCAGAAGGGGAACTTCCGCGAGGATCTGTACTACCGATTGAGCGCAATACCCATCTTCCTGCCGCCGCTGCGCGAGCGTGTGAACGACATCCACCTGCTCTTCCGCAAGTTCGCGGTGGACAGCGCCGAGCGGCACCGCATCAAGGATCCGATCTCGCTGACGCCAGAGGCCCAACAGTTGCTTACCGGTTACCGATGGCCTGGCAACATCCGCCAGCTACGCAACATCGTGGAGCAGATGAACGTGATCGAGAAGGACCAGCGCGTGATCGACGC
>CAZYPC010000073.1:0-21738 GCA_964649165.1 uncultured Chryseobacterium sp. | reverse complement strand
CGCACCTTCCTGCTCACCATCTGCCTGGTGCCCTGGATCGTGTTCGCCGGCGTGCCCTTCGTTGACCGCATCATCCGGGCCGTTTCCGCCCAGGATGCCAAGGCCTGAAGGACGCGCCAGACAACACCGACATGTCCCAACTTTCCCGTCGCCGTTCCATCGGATTGGGCACCTGCGCCGCTGGGATGCTCGTACGCCCGGTGCGCGGCCTCGCCATCGCAATACCACCACTCATGAACGAGAACCAACGGTTCGATGTGATCATCATCGGCGGCAGCTACAGTGGCCTCGCTGCGGGCATGGCCCTGGGTCGTGCCTTGCGCCGCGTGCTGATCGTGGACGGTGGCATGCCCTGCAACCGGCAGACACCGCACTCGCACAACTTCATCACCCACGACGGCAAGTCACCGCTGGAGATCGCCCGCCTCGCGCGCGCGCAGGTGGCACAATACGATACCGTACAGTTCATGAGCGGACTGGTCACGGATGCGGTGCGCACGGACCGTGGCTTTGATGTGCGTGTGGGCACCGCGACCATGGGCGCCAAGCGGCTCGTCTTCGCTACCGGTGTGCGCGACGTGATGCCCGACATCCCAGGCTTCGCCGCGTGCTGGGGTATCAGCGTCCTGCACTGCCCCTATTGCCACGGCTATGAAGTGCGCAACGAAGCGACCGGCGTGCTCGGCAACGGGGAGCGCGGCTTCGACCAGGTGCGCATGATCTCGAACTGGACCCGGGAGCTCACGCTCCTCACCAACGGCCCATCGACCCTTACCACCGAACAAGCTGACAAGCTGCGGCAACACCATATCCGTGTGGTGGAAACGGTGATCGCCGACCTCGTGCATGCGGGTGGCCGACTCGATCACATCCGGTTCGCGGATGGAACGACGAGTACGCTCACGGCCCTCTACGCGCAACCCGCTTTCGAGCAAAGCAGCTCCCTTCCGCATGCCCTGGGCTGTGAACTGACGGAGGACGGCTACATCAAGGTGGACGCCCTGCAACTCACAAGCGTGCCCGGCATCTACGCCGCCGGCGACAATACGACCCGCCTGCGCACCGTGGCCAATGCCGTGGCGCAGGGCACCACCGCCGGCATGATGCTGAACCGGGAGCTGATCGCTGCGGAGTTCTGAGGCGTTCGCCTTCTCTGCCGCAAGCTGCTCTCACCTCTTCCGGCCAACTCGCCGGAGCAGCTTTTGCCTTCTGCCGCAGGTTGCTCGCACCGCACTAGCTTGCACGCTGGAGCGACCTATGGGCATGGAGGAGAAGCGGACACGCCGGCTCGCGGCGATCATGTTCACGGACATCGTCGGGTACACCGCGTTGATGCATGGTGACGAGGCCGTCGCTGCGGCCGCACGCGCCCGGCATCGCGCCGTGTTCAGGGAGCAGCATGCGCGGCATGGCGGCGAGATCGTGCAGTACTACGGCGATGGCACCTTGAGCGTGTTCGGCAGCGCGGTCGAAGCGGCCCGCTGCGCGATGGCCATCCAGCGGGACCTGCGTCAAGGGGAGCCGGTGCCCCTGCGTATCGGCCTGCACATGGGCGACATCCTCTTCGACACCACAGAGGTGTACGGTGATGGGGTGAACACCGCCTCGCGCATCCAGAGCATGGGCGTGGCCGGCGCCGTGCTCGTTTCCGCGAAACTGAACGACGAGCTGCGCAACCACGCGGAGTTCCCCACGGTCTCCGCCGGCCACTTCGCTCTGAAGAACATCGCCCAGCCCATGGAGGTCTTCGCCATCGCCGCCGAGGGACTGGTGGTGCCGCGCCGGTCCGAGCTTCCCGGGGCCCATGCGAACACCGACGTCACCGTTGCCGTGCTGCCCTTCGTGAACATGAGCGCGAGCGAAGAGACCGAGTACTTCAGCGACGGGATCACCGAGGAGATCATCAACGCCCTGGTGAGGGTGAAGAACCTGAAGGTGACCTCGCGCACCTCGTCCTTCCACTTCAAGAACAGGAACGTTCCCATCAAGCAGATCGGTCGGGACCTGGGCGTGTCCACGATCCTGGAAGGCAGCGTGCGGCGATCGGGCGATACGGTGCGCATCACCGCGCAGTTGATCCAAGCCGAGCAGGACCACCACTTCTGGTCGGAGACCTGGGACCGGAAGCTCTCGAACATCTTCGAGGTGCAGGACGAGATCAGCCTGGTGATCGCCGAGAAGCTGCGTGAGCAGTTCGGGCATTTCGCGATACAGGAGCATCTCGTGGAGAAGCGCACCGGGAACATCGCGGCGTACGAGCTCTTCCTGAAAGCCCAGTTCCACGCGAACAAGTGGAACCCGGCCGATGCCAAGGTCGCCATCGCGCTCTACCAACAGTCTGAGTCATTGGATCCGGGACATGCGGACTGCTGTCTCGGTATGGCCCATTGCTACGGCTTCCTGGCCACGAGCGGGTCAATGCCCCCGGAGGAAGGTTGGGCGATGGGCAAGCGGTGCGCGGATGAAGCCTTGCGCCTCAAACCACATTCGGCCGATGCCCATCACCTCCTTGCCCATCAGGCGTTCTTCCAAGCGAGCAGGTACGGGGAGGCGATGCGGCATATCCGGCGCGCATTGGAGCTGGAGCCGAACCATGTGGAGGCGCATCGGTTCATGGGCTTCCTGCACAGCATGGCGGGCGGGATCGGACTGGCGCGCCCGCACGTGGAAGAAATGCTGCGCCTCGATCCCCTTTCGCAGACCACGATCTTCCACCACGCCTACTTCCACTACATGGCCGGTGACTTCGATAAGGCCCTGGAACTGCTGGATCGATGCCTCGCGGAGAACCGCATGAATTTCCCTGCGCACTACATCAAGTGCAACTGCCTGTTGATGATGGGGCGATACGATGAGGTGATCGGGTATTTCGCGACCATGCCGGCCGAACTCGTGCTGCCCGCCAACCGCATCGGCCTGACCGGTCTCGCCCATGCCTTGAGCGGAAGAGCAGCGCAGGCGAAGGCGTGCTTTGACGAACTGCTCCCGTACACCGAAGGCTCAGCGGGCTATGGTGCCCAGTACTACGTGTTCCTGATGCGCGCGAACACGGGCGACAGGGACAAGGCCTTTGAATGGGTGCGGTATGCCCTGGACCATTCCATCTCCGTCTGCAACTTCGCCGACCCCCTGGTGAACGCCTTGAAGAGCGATGCGCGCTACGCGGATCTGCACAAGGAGATCTATGCCGAAAAATGATCCAGTGTGCTGGCCGGCAGAGGTGCGGCATGGGATGAAGTGCGAAAATGCCCGCAGCAGGCATGTCCGGGAAGCGCTCAACACCTTGTACTACTTCGTTGCCATGATCACCCGCGCGCATGCCGGGATATCCCCCTTCGGATAATGCTCGCGGATGGCGTCGATGACGTCGGTTCTTACCTTTTCGATAGTATTCGCATCGGCATTGGCCATCGCCGCGACCACCGGTGCGGCCACCTCGTTCTGCCACTCCCAGTATTGCTCGGGGCTCGAAACGGGCATGGGACAAGGGACGTCGCGCTCGCTCACGTTCTTCAACCCCACGGCCGTGAAGACCGCGGACACCATGCCCGGCTGTGCGCAACGGAAGATCCCCGGGGCACCTGGGGGGGGTGGGGTCATGGGAATATGCTTCATGATGGCCCGCATCGTGGTGGTGACGAAGGCGTTCTTCTCCGGCTCCGCCCATACGGTCGTGGCGATCCGACCGCCCGGCTTCAGCACACGGCTCATTTCGCGCGCGGCCTGTTCCACATCGGGGAAGAACATGTAGCCCAGGCGGCAGCTCACCGCATCGAAGCTGTTGTCAGCGAATGGCAATGCGTTCGCATCGGCCTCCTTGAATTCCACGTTGCCCAGACCCAGGCGCGCGGCCTTCTCCACGGCCACCTGCAGCATGCTCTCCGCGAGGTCGGTGACCACCACCTTTCCCTGCGGTATCAGTTGTGCGATCCGCAGGCCAGGCTCGCCCGTGCCCGCAGCGATGTCGAGGACGCGTTCCGCGCCCTCCGGTGCCAGGTGGTCGATGATGGCCTGGCCCTGCGGGCCGAGGAACTCGATGACCAGATCGTCCCACTTCTTCCAACCGGGGGAGAATCTGTTCCAAGTGGCCCTTTGCGCTGTGCTGATGTCGTTGGTCCTGGTTTCCATGAGCGTAGGATTTGGGACCATGAAAGTACCCTTCCTGTGACAATGCGGGCGCGAGCGGTCTTGCCCCCGCGCATTACCTATGCGTGCTGCCCGGCCCGCTGAAATGCACATGAACAAGCCAGAACTCATCCGCCACCTGGGCTCGCTTCTCTCGGACAAGATGGAGGCCGTGCGCTCGGAGATCGTCGCCACGCGCGATACCTTCACCAGCGACACCAAGAGCAGCGCTGGTGACAAACATGAGGTGGGGCACGCCATGGTGCAGCAGGAGCTGGACAAATTGGAAGCACAGCTTTCGAAGCTCATCGCGCTCCACCAGGAACTCGCCCGCGTGCCCCTCGACCGGACCTTCGATCGCGTGGCCTTCGGGGGCCTGGTCAGCACGGACGGCGGAACCTACTTCGTGGCCATCGGGCTCGGGCGCATTGAATTGAACGGGGTGACCTGCTTCGTCGTTTCACCCGCTTCACCGATCGGACAAGCCCTTCTTCACAAGCGCGTGGATGATCATGTCGACTTCAACGGCCGGACGCTGGTGGTACGCGGCATTGTTTGATCACCGGGTTCCGCGATCACGCGAACGGGAGCGGGAACCGGGACACGCGGCGGGCGCTGTTCCTTTGGCGTGTGAACGTTGATCCGCGGATCGAGCTTGTGCGTGGACGCGTTCTGGCCGTGTGCCGCAGCGCAGCGCACGCGATGTCCAAGACTGCGGTGAAGGAGATACGATTGCTCGCCGGCTTGGGCGTGGAAGGCGATGCGCACGCGGGCACCACGGTGAAGCACCGGTCGCGCGTGCGACAGGATCCCGCCCAGCCCAATCTGCGGCAGGTCCATCTGATCCACGCGGAACTGCACGACGAGTTGAACGCGCAGCGCTTCGGACCCGCACCCGGACAGATGGGCGAGAACATCACAACGCGAGGCATCGACCTGCTCGCGTTGCCAAAGGGCGCGCTGCTGTACATCGGCCCCGAAGCGGTCGTGGAAGTCACGGGGCTGCGGAACCCTTGCGCGCAATTGGACGGCATCCGGCCCGGGCTCATGAACGCGGTGCTGGGCCGGGACACGGAAGGGCGGCTCGTCCGCAAGGCGGGCATCATGGGCGTGGTGTTGCGCGGAGGTGATGTGCGACCGGGAGATACCCTTCATGTCGGACTGCCGCTCCCACCATACGAACCGTTGGACCGCGTGTGACGGTCGCACGCCGAGTTCGCCTTACTTCGCTTGTATGAGAACACGCTACACGTCCCTCCTACTGGTCCTGTGCACCATCACCTCCTACGGGCAGGACGCCACGCTCACCAGCAACGAGATGCCGCCCGTCGGCTCCACCTTCACGTATCGCACGGTGCAGAACCTCGCCACCATCGACACGACCACGGGTACCGATGTGGTGTGGGACAACTCGGACATCCTGCCCACCACGCAGGCTCCGTGGGACGTGGACTACATGGCCCCGGCGAGCTCGCCGCACCCGACCTCCTTCCCCACCTCGAACTATTGCACGTTCGAGTCGGAGATACCGCGTTACAATTATTACGACCTGAACGCGGCCCGCCAGGAGCGTGTGGGCAGCTGGTCCACGCAACAGAGCACCTACACCGACGGACAGATCGAACTCACCTTTCCTCTGCAGGTCGGGACCACATACACCGATACCTGGGACAATACGGTTTCCAGCTTCGGAGGCACCTACAGCTTGACCTGCCTGTCCGAAGGAACACTCGTGCTGCCCAATGGGATACACGAGAACGTCCTGCTCACGCGGATCCTCATACACGAGATCTTCGATATCGTGCTGTACCAATGGATCAGCGCTACGAACGGTGCGCAACTGCTGATGTACTACCCGGGCGATGACGTCTGGGTCCCCGAGGGCGCCGCGTACGTTCTCAATATGTCCATCGGCATCGACGAACCGGGCGCGCCCATCGATCTGCGCGTGCAGAGCCTGGTGGACGACCATTTGATGGTCAGCTATGCCTCTCCCGGAGCGTTGGATGCCGTCATCCTATCGGCGAACGGCCAAGCCTTGCGCAGCGAGCGCCTGCCCGCCAGTGCGGCGCCTTCCACCTGGCCGGTGGATGTGACCGGCATGGCCCCCGGCATGTACTTGGTCGACCTGCGTGCCGCCGACGGCACGCACCGCGCGGCGCGCTTCGTGAAGCACTAACGGACCAGGGCCCCGGCCAATCGGCGTAGTTCCGTCTCGGCCAGCTTGGCGGTATTGCGCGCGGCGGCCAACCGACGTACCGACTGCCCATATGTCGCCTGAGCATCCTTCATCTCGATGATATTGCTCAGACCCACCCGGTAGCGCTCCCGGGCGATGTCCAGCAGCTCGCGCGCGGCGGTGATGTTCTCCTCCTCCAGGGCCATTACTCCCTTGGCGGACCGGAAGACCTGGAAGGCTTTGAGCACGTCGGCGCCAAGCTCGTGGGACGCCTTGTCGTAGGCCAGCTGCGCGTTCAGCAGATCGATCCTCGCGTTCTGCACGAGCACATCGGTCTTGAACCCGTTGAAGAGCGGCACCGTGGCCGTGATACCATAGTTGTATCCCTGCACCTGGTTGAGCAGGATGAAGCTCGCGTTGCTCGTGGACCGGGTGAACTGGTACGCACTCGTCAGGTTGATCACCGGCAGATGCGCCGCTTTCTGCTCACGCAGGCCCAGCTCAACGACGCGCCGTTGCCGATCGAACAGCAACAAGGAACTGTTGTTCGCCATGCTCTCACGTCGCAGTTCATCCAACCCGGGATCGTACGTGATGATCACGGTGTCCTCCACGCTGTGTACCGTTCCCGCATCCCACGCGAGGAGGTCGTGCAGGTCCACCATGGCATTGTCGAAAAGGGCCCGGGTGGCAAGCTGTTCCGAGAGCAGTGCATTGCGCTCAGTGCGTGAGATGAGCAGCTCTACCTTGGATCCGGAACCATTGGCCAACTTCCGTTCGTTGATGGCTACCACCTCATCGGCCACGACCAGTTGCCGACCGAGCGACCGCAATAACTGCT
Source organism: uncultured Chryseobacterium sp. (assembly GCA_964649165.1). Classification (GTDB taxonomy): domain Bacteria; phylum Bacteroidota; class Bacteroidia; order Flavobacteriales_F; family PHOS-HE28; genus PHOS-HE28. Next base: position 14,593 of record CAZYPC010000073.1, on the reverse strand, counting down.
GCTGTTGCACCACGCCGTAGTACGCGGTGATCACCGCGGCGGCCGTGGTCTCCAACCGCACCTTGAGCGACTGATCACCCTGTGCGGCCAGCTCTTCCAGCCTCTTCCGCGTAGCGAACATCCGTAGGCCGTCGAAGACCGTCCACGTGAGCGCGACGTTCGCATTGAGGTTGTCCGACTCGGCGTTGTTCCGTGAGACCTCCGTACCGTTCGACAGTTCCTGCCGTGCATCGCCGACGGTCTTCAGGTAAGAGGCGTTGGCATCCACGCGAGGCAGCATGCCCGCCTGCCCCGCGCTGCTGTTGTTCGCCGCTTGGTCGCGCATGTTCCGCGCGATGCGGATGTCGAAGTTGTTCTCGAGCGCACGCGCGAGTGCCCCTTCCAGCGTGAGCAGGGTTTCCTGTGCCCGCACGGGCAGGGTCGTCGCGCTGACGAAGGCGACCAGAAGGAGGAGTGCGCGTCGGTTCATGCTTCTTCGGCGACCGTGCGCTTGCGGCTCGCGATGTAGGAGTACATGGCCGGGATCACGTAGAGCGTGAGCAGCACGGAGAGCATCAGTCCTCCGACCACCACGATGCCCATGGGAATTCGGCTTTGGGCCCCGTTCCCGAGACCGATCGCGATGGGCAACGCACCGAGCACCGTGGCGATGTTGGTCATCAGGATCGGTCGCAAACGTTCCGTGGCCGCTTCGATCACCGCGTCAACGCGGGACAAGCCGACGTCACGCTCGCGTTGTTTGTTCGCGAACTCCACGATGAGGATGCCGTTCTTCACCACCAGACCGATGAGCATGATCATCCCGATCTGGCTGAAGATGTTCCACGTCTGGTTGAAGATCCACAAGGACAGGATGGCCCCGCTGAACGCCAGTGGCACCGTAAGCATGATGATAAAGGGGTCGCGGAAGCTCTCGAACTGGGCGGACAGTACCAGATAGATGAGCACCAGGGCGAGCACCAAGGCGAAAAGCGTGTTCGACCCGCTCTCGGCGAAATCGCGGGAAGCGCCGCTGAGCGATGTGGTGAACGAATCGTCGAGGACCTGGTCGGCAACGGAGTTCATCGCATTGATGGCGTCACCGATGGTCTTTCCGGGCGGCAGGCCGGAGCTGACCGTTGCAGACCGGTAGCGGTTGTAATGGTACAGTTGCGGCGGCTCGCTCGCCTCTTCCACGTGCAGGAGGTCATCGAGCTGGATGAGCGCGCCGCTGCCGCTGCGTACGTACAAGGAGCGAAGATCCAAGGGTTCGTCGCGCGACCCGGCCTCCACCTGGCCGATCACCTGGTATTGCTTGCCGTCGCGGGTGAAATACGATAGTCGACCGCCCCCGTACGCGAGCTGCAGCGTTCGTGCGACATCATACACGGACACACCCAGTGCACGTGCGCGCTCCCGATCGACGGTCACGTTGAGCTCGGGCTTCGTGAACTTCAAGTTGACGTCCACATCCTTCAGGTCCGGGTGTTGCGCGGCCTCCGCGAGGAACTTCGGCACGAACTCCTTCAGCTTCTCGAACGAGTTGTTCTGTAGCACGAATTGCACCGGCTGACTGGTCCTGGAGCCCACGCCCACGCTGATCGTCGGCTCCTGCAACACGAAGGCGCGTCCTTGCGCGAAGGTCGAAACGTCCTTGCTCAGCTTGGATGCGATCGCCCCTTGGGAGCGCTCACGTTCATCGGGTTCCACAAGGCCTACACGCAGGAATCCCGTATTCACCGCGCCTGTCCCCGCGAACCCGGGAGCCACGATGGTGAGGCACACGCGCTTCTCAGTAACGGAATCATCCACCACCCGCGTCAGCTGATCCATGTAGCGCTCCATGTAGCCGTAGCTCGTGCCCTCAGGGGCGGTCACCTGCACGCGCACGACGCTCCGGTCCTCCAACGGCGCCAGTTCCGACCGCAACAACAGGAAGAGGCCCACCCCGACGCCGGCGGTGATCACCAGGATGGCGAGCGCCCAGCCGCGCCGCTTCATGAAGTTGGCCAGCGAACGGCTATACCCCTCGGTCATGCGAACGAAAAAGGGCTCGCTCCACTCATAGAAGCGGCTATGTGTGCGCTCCTTCCGTGAGAGCTTCACGTTGAGCACGGGCGTGAGGGTGAGCGAGACGAAGGCGGAGATCAACACCGCCCCCGCCATGACGATACCGAATTCACGGAATAGCCGCCCGGTGAACCCTTCCAGGAATATGATCGGCAGGAACACGATGGCCAATGTGATCGAGGTGGATACCACCGCGAAGAAGATCTCGTTCGACCCCTTCTCCGCCGCTTCCATCGGCCTCATGCCGCTCTCCAGTTTCTTGAAGATGTTCTCCGTGACCACTATGCCATCATCCACCACCAATCCCGTGGCCAGGACGATGGCCAGCAACGTGAGGATATTGACAGAGAACCCGGCGACGTACATGATGAAGAAGGCCCCGATCAAGGAGACCGGGATGTCGATGAGGGGTCGTATGGCGATGAGCCAGTCGCGGAAAAAGAGATAGATGATGAGGATGACGAGCAGGAAAGCGATCGCCAGCGTTTCGCCCACTTCAGCGACGGAACGGCGCACGAAGCGCGTGTTGTCCAATGCGATGTTCAGCTTGAAGTCCCCAGGCAGTTCCTTCTTCAGGCGCTCATAGCGCTTGTAGAACTCATCCGCGATCTCGATGTAGTTCGCCCCGGGCTGCGGCACCACGGCCAGCCCGATCATCGGCACGCCGCTCTGCTTCATCACGGTCTCCTCGTTCTCCGCTCCGAGCCGCGCATCCCCAACGTCGCGGAAGCGTACGAGCTTGTCGCCATCGGCGGCGATGATCATGTCGTTGAACTCCTCGGGCGTGGTGAGCTTCGCGCGTGCGTTCACCGTGAGCTCGGTGGCCGCTCCGCTCAGTTTCCCGGCGGGCAGTTCGACGTTCTCGCGTTCCAGGGCGGCTTCCACATCCAACGGGGTCAGGCCGTACGCCGCTAGCCGCGCGGGATCCAGCCACAAGCGCATGGCGTATTTCTTCTCACCCCAGACCTGCACCGTGCTCACGCCGGGGATCGTCTGCAAGCGCTCCAGGATGGCGTTGGACGCGTAGTCGCTCACCTCCAGTCCCGAGCGCGAATCGCTCTCCACCGTCATGGAGATGATGGCGTCGCTGTTCGCATCGGATTTGGTCACCACCGGCGGCGCATCGATGTCCTGCGGCAACTGCCGCCCCGCTTGCGAGACCTTGTCGCGCACGTCGTTCGCGGCGGCCTCCAGGTCCACGTCCAGGTCGAACTCCACGGTGATCGTGCTCACGCCGAGATTGCTCGACGAGGAGATCGTGCGGATGCCGGCGATGCCGTTGATCGTCTTCTCCAGCGGCTCGGTGATCTGTGATTCCACCACGTCCGCCCCCGCACCCGTGTAGTTGGTGCGCACAGTGATGATGGGCGGGTCGATCGATGGATACTCGCGCACACCCAGGAAGTCGTAGCCGATGATGCCGAAGAGCACGATGATGATGGACATCACCATGGCCATCACGGGCCGCTTCAGACTGATGGACGGGAGGCTCATCCGGTCTACTTCGCTCCGCCTTGTACCACGTTCACCTTCACGGCCATGTCCGGTCGCGCCTGCATGATGCCGGTGATCAGCACCGTATCACCCGCGTGCAGCCCGGATATCACCTGCACGGTGCTGTCGTTCCGCAGGCCGATGCCCACGCTCACGGGAGTGGCTTTGCCGCCCCGACTGGTCATCACCTTCTGCCCGCGCAGGTCGGGGATGATGGCCTGCGTCGGCAACATCAGCGCCCCTTCGATCTCCCGCAACGCGACGTCCACCTTCGCGAATGAGCCCGGCAACAGTTCGTTCCCACCGTTCCGGCACAGTGCTCGCACCTTCAACGACCGTGTCTGCGCGTCCACCATCGGTTCGAACGCGTAGATCTCCCCGGTGAAGACGTCGGGTGAGGACTCGACCCGGAAGTTGACGGTGTCACCGCCCTTCAATCGTTCGCGATAGCGCTCCGGAAGCGAGAACTCGAGCTTCATCGGGTCCAGTTGCTGAAGGGTGGCGATGGTCGTGAACGCGGAGAGGTACGCCCCCTCGCTCACGGTGCGCAGCCCCACCACCCCACTGAAGGGTGCGCGGATCTCCGTCTTCGCGATCTGAGCGCGTACCAGGTCGATATCCGCCTGCAATGCGCTCACCGCGTTCTCCGCAGCATCGAACTCCTGTTGGGAGATCCCGTTCACCTTCAGCAGGTCCTTCTGTCGTTCCTCGGTCCGGCTGGCCATCTCTTTCTCCAGGGTGAGCTTGCGTAGCTGGGCTTGCAGGTCTTCGTCGTAGATCTTCACGAGCAGCGCGCCCTGTTCCACGCGCGCTCCTTCCTTGAAATTCAGCTGGACCAGTCTTCCCGCGATCTCATTGCGGACCTCCACGCTGTTGTTGGCCAGTAGCGAACCCGTGGTCTCCGCATGTTCGGCGATACGTTGGGGGGACAACACCACACCCGTGGCGACCAGTGGACCCATGACCTTGCCCGGCGCTCCCACCATCGCATCACCCGACCCGCATTTGTTCACCAGAGTAACAACGACCAAGGCCGCCACGGCCAGGAACAGGAGAATACGGGCTGGCTTCATCTATCGCGCTCTACGACCCCCGGGCTGTGCTGATCGACCAACAAGTCCCGGACCGATCGGGCGGCAATGTATCGGCATGTCACCCCGTGAATGCTTAGATCATTTCAATCGACTCTCCGCATACACCGATCTTTGCCGCCGAATGACCGACGAGCCCATCCTGAACAAGGTCGCTGCCAGTGGTATCCTCACCCTGGACCTGGAAGAGCTTTACCCGGCAGGCGAACGCGTGGTCTTCGACCTCAAGCCCCTCCTTTGGCAGGAGATCGCGTTGAAAGAGGACGAGTTGCGGGCCTTTTGCAAGCAGCATGATTGGTCGCATTATACCGACAAGCTCGTCAGCATCCATTGTTCGGTGGATGCCATCATCCCGACCTGGGCGTTCATGCTCATCACGACGCACCTGCAGCCTTATGCCGCTTTCGTTACCCAAGGGAATGCGGACGACCTGGAGCGCACCGTTTTCACACGCCTGGTGCATGCCTTGGACGTGGAGCCATACCGTGGCGCTCGTGTGGTCGTGAAAGGTTGCAGCAAACTACCGGTGCCCATCAATGCCTACGTGGAGCTCAGCGCCAAACTGCTCCCGGTGGTGAAAAGCCTGATGTTCGGTGAGCCTTGCAGTACGGTGCCCTTGTACAAGGCCCCGAAGACGTAGTGCTACTTTGGCGCTATGCGCGTCTCCTTCCTGCTCCTCCTCTTGTCGCTGATCAGTCGCGAGTCCTCCTTCGCGCAGACGGATTCGACCACCATCCCCCGCAGCGAGAACGGCTGGTACCTCTCCCCCCACGGCACCATTCGCATCCTGGTACTTTTCTGCGAGATCGACTACGACAAGGACCCATCGAAGGATCCGCAACGCGATGCGGGTGAGAACTGGCCCAAAGGACAACTGCCCAAATGGAAGGACGACCTCTTCGACCCCTTTCCCAAACCCATTCCCACCGCGTCGATCTCCAGATACTATCACGACATCTCCTTGGGAGACTACATCGTGCTCGGCGACTACGTGGACCACATGCTCACCCTGAAAGAGAGCGAGTACCCCGAAGTGAGGAACGCCCACAGTGTGGGTTCGGCAGCCGTGAAGGAAGCGAACAAGCTGGGCGATTTGCGCACGAAGCACCACCTGCATATCGAAGACTTCGACCTGTGGCAAGACGGCGGGAAGGCGGGATTGCGAAAGGTGAACGTTCCGGATGACCCGCACCGCTATGACCATGTGATGGTGATCGCTCGCAACAGCGGACTCACCCACGGGCAGGGCAGTACGGACCAGGGCAGCCCAGGCCAGCTCTATGGCTACGAGAGCGATACGCAGAGCCGCTTCGGTGGGATGAACGGCCTGCCGTTCGAGATCCTGAAGCATGAGTACAACCACCTGCTGCTCGGCGGCAACAACTTCCACAGCGGAGGCGGCAACGCGGCGCAGTTCGAGAGCTATACATTCTGCATGCAGGGCGGGTGGAGCATGATGGGCGCGGCCAGCAGCAGCCTGCTCACCTGCTCCGGTTGGGACCGTGACCGGCTCGGCTGGAAAAAGGGCGGCGCTCCCCACCGCATCTACGCGCACAACAGTATCGGTGCGTTCGTGAACGGCGACCTTGACCCCCTGGCCGGTGATACGGGCGTGTTCCTGTTGAGGGACTTCGTTACGCAAGGTGATGCCTTGCGCATCCGCATGCCGTACATCCCGGAAGGCGAGTACCGCCAATGGCTTTGGATAGAGAACCACCAGACCTACGCCCGCAATGGTTCCCCCACGGACCGGTTCCATTGGGAAAGCACCGAGGCGCCCTGCCTTTCCCGCGCGGTCCCCGGGCTGTACATGACCATGCAGATCGAACGCGAGGAGAAGGTAGGCAAGGATATCTATGGTGGATACGCTGATTACCTCCGCCCCTACACGGCGAGCGGCCATTACGATGCGTACTTGACCAATGATACCGTGGGTCCCAACTGTCCTTTCGGGGGGGTCAACCGGGCCTATCGTCTCGAGGAGCGCTGGAGCAACCCCCTCAGCGGGTCCAGTGATCAGGAAATGGTACCCTACGACCGGAACGGGGACGGGCGTGCCGAGCACGATGAGCTCTTCATGCTCGGATCAGGGTATCGTCCTGATGGCAAGCTCGTCATCGATGCCACGGTCTTCGGTGCCGCCTACCACGTGTGGACCGCGCAGGGCCGCCGGATACTGAACATGGGCAGCGATCCATCCAGCGCGAACATGCTCACCCTCGGTTGCAAGGCGAAGAAGGAACGCAACAACGGAAAAGCGCCGGACAACCGCACGGTCTACCTCAACGGCATCCGCATCGAACTGCTGGAGCAACGGCCCAATGGCGATATCAGCGTGCGGGTGAGCACCGGCGATACGCGCCTCACCAATGATGTGCGTTGGTGCGCGGACAGCATCGTGCTCCCTCCGCTACGCGGCCGCGACGGGCGATCGCTGACCCTGGCCGGAGGGAAACGGCTGCACCTCGACCGGTCGCGAACGCCCACGCGCATGGCCTTCTTCGAGAAGGATGACGGCTTCCGATATTTCGCTCCCCCCACACGCTTCACGATCGCACCCGGTGCGACCATCTTCATCGAAGCGAAGGCGGAGCTGAAGCTCGATCATAAGAGCGAACTCCACGTCATGCCTGGCGCAACGCTCGAGCTCGACAATGCGGCCAAGCTCGTTGTGGAGAACGGGTGCGCCATCATCGTTCATGGCGATGGCGTGCTGAAGGCGAAAAAGCGCCTGCTGAAGAAGCTGAGGAGGAAGGGCCGGATCCGGTGAGGTTGGACGCTCACGGTGCCTACGACCGGACCGCTCAGTACGCCCGCACGTTCTTCCCCTCCTTCCAATACACGAATGCGCGGTTCACCACGCGATTACCGCCCGGTGTGGGGTAGTTCCCGGTAAAGTACCAATCACCCGTGTGTTGCGGGCAGGCTGCCCGCAATCCGTCGATGCCCTGATACACGATGCGCACCTCGGCATTGATACCCGGCGGCGTGAGCAACTCCGTGATCCTGGCACTGATCTGCTCGGCCGTGAACGGCGCGTAGATATCCTTCACCGCGTTGTCGACCCATGCGGATGGCGCACCCTTGCCGTGCGGATCACCGGGCACCGGCAACGGCTTGCCCATGTTGGCCAGGCAACGGTCATACACGTCGTCGATGATGTTCTCCTGCTTGGTCTCGCGCAGCAGGGAGATGGCCGCTTGGAACGCCACGAGGTCGCCCAGCTTCGCCATGTCGATGCCGTAGCAATCCGGGTAGCGGATCTGCGGGGCGCTGCTCACCACAACGATGCGCTTCGGCTCCAGGCGGTCCAGCATCTTCAGGATGCTCTGCTTCAAGGTGGTGCCACGCACGATGCTGTCGTCGATCACCACCAGATTGTCCACGCCGGGGCGCACACTACCATAGGTGATGTCATACACATGCGCCACCAGCTCGTCGCGCGCGTTGTCGGCGGTGATGAAGGTGCGCAGCTTGGCATCCTTGATCGCCACCTTCTCCAAGCGGGGCCGCATCGCCAGTATCTCCCGCAACTTTCCCGGCGCGGGGGTCGGACCGAGTTCGCCGATCAAGCGCTCCTTGGTCTTGTTCAGCTCATCCTCCAGGCCTTTCAGCATGCCATAGCAGGCGACCTCCGCCGTGTTCGGGATGAAACTGAACACGGTGTTCTGCAGGTCATGGTCAACGGCGTCCAGGATCGCGGGGACCACGTTGCGGCCAAGTGCGATGCGCTCGCGATAGACGTCCCGATCGCTTCCACGGCTGAAATAGATGCGTTCGAAACTGCACGCGCGCTTCTCTACCGGCTCGCGCACCTGCTCCTCGCTGAAGGAACCGTTCTTGCGCACGATAAGGGCATGGCCCGGTCGCAGCTCCTGCACCTGATCGGCCTTGAGGGCGAAGGCGGTCTGGATCGCCGGTCGTTCGCTGGCGGCCACCACGAACTCATCATCCGCATACCAGAAACATGGACGGATGCCCGCCGGATCACGCAGGACGAACGCGTCGCCGTGGCCGATCAACCCCGCGAAGGCATAGCCCCCGTCGAAATCCTGCGCGCTCATGCGGAGGATCTCGCGCACGTCCAACTCCTCGCCGATCTTCCGGGTGAGTGAGGGATCCGTCTCGCCCAAGGGCGCATGGATCTGCCGCAAGCGGTCGTTCTCGACGTCCAGGTAGTGCCCGATCTTCTCGAGCACCGTCATCGTGTCGCTCTTTTCCTTGGGGTGCTGGCCGATGTTCACGAGCAGGGCGAAGAGCTCGTCGACGTTCGTCATGTTGAAGTTGCCGGCCAGCACCAGGTTGCGCGTGATCCAGTTGCTCAACCGACGGCGCGGGTGGCAATTCTCCAAGCCATCGGCACCGTAGGTCGCGTAGCGCAGATGCCCCAACAGGACCTCGCCCAGGAAGGGCACTTCGGCCTTCAGCCGCTCGGCATCCGTGGCGATCGCGGCATCCTTGTCAACGGCGCTCTGGATGCCCTTGTGGATGCCCCCGAAGATCTTCTGGATGGCCTGCTTGTCCGTGCTCCGGACGCGGTCGATGTAGTTCTGCCCCGGCTTCGGATCGAGCTTGATCACCCCCACCCCGGCGCCATCCTGCCCCCGGTTGTGCTGCTTCTCCATGAGGAGAAAGAGCTTGTTGATCCCCAAATGGGCGCTTCCGTACTTCTGCTGATAATGGTGGAGGGGTTTCCGCAAGCGGATGAAGGCCAATCCGCACTCGTGTTTGATGGCATCGCTCATGGGGGCCGCGAAGGTAGGACGGGACGAAAAGAAGGTTGCGGCTTCCACGGGAACCCGAAAGGGCCAGCCCCTTCCAAGGGTCTGCCACCTGGTGCCGTCTCCCGTTCCAGCGCCCCCGCTGCCCGTTCCGGCGTAACAAGGCAACTCAGGGGCACATCCCTCGGTCTTACCTTGCGTTCACCCCCTCGGACCGTCCCCACCCGTGCGTCCCTCCCTGTTCATCCCAGCCTTGCTGAGCACCACCATGCTCCATGCGGTGGAAAATCCGATGTCTTCGGCGAGCAGGCCCGTGGCCACCTTTACAGAGAACGAGGGGCAATGGCCGGAGAACGTTCTTTACCGCACGCGTTTCCCCGGCGGTGAACTCTTCATCGAAAAGAACTGTTTCACCTACGTCCTGCACGAGGGTGGGCCCATGGCCCATCACGGGCATGAGCACGAGGGACCGACCGATCCCCTGAGGGCCCATGCCTACCGCGTGACCTTTGAAGGAGCGAATTCGTGGGGAGCCGGTGAAGGCGATGCCTGGTCCGATGGTGACAAGACCCAGCGACACTACGAGAACTTCTTCCTCGGCAGCGACGAGAGCCACTGGGGAACCCATTGCGCGGTTTTCGGCGAAGTCACCTTGCATGACCTCTATCCCGGGATCGATCTGCGCATCGACGGGAGCAAGGGGCTCAAGTATGAGTTCATTGTTGAGCCCGGCGTGGACCCCAGCCTCATCCGCATGCGGTTCGATGGCCAGGATCGTGTGGCGGTGCATGACGGCCGGGTGGTGGTCAACACCTCGGCAGGAACGGTTTCCGAAGAACGGCCCTTCGCCTACACTGTTCGAAGCGAAGGCAGTCCCTGCTCCATGCGTGCCTGGCACGAAGAGGTGGATTGTGATTTCGCTCTCGACCGGAACGAACTCTCGTTCCGTGTTGAACGCCAGGAGCGCCAATTGGTCATCGATCCCGAGCTCACCTTCGGCAGTTACACCGGTAGTACCGCCGACAACTTCGGCTTTACGGCCACCTACGATGGCGATGGCGCCTTGTATGGCGGGGGCATCGTTTTCGATATCGGATACCCCACCACGCTCGGCGTGATCGGCGGTTTCTCGGGCGGGATCATCGACATCGGCATTTCGAAGTGGACGCCCGACGGCACGAACCTCGAATGGAGCACCTACCTCGGCGGCTCGGATAATGAAACGCCCAACAGTCTTGTGGTGAACGATAGCGATGAGCTCTTCGTGCTCTGTGTCACGGGCTCCTCGGACTTTCCCACGACCGCTGGCTGCTTCGATGCGACGTTCAATGGCGGGGTCACCATCCCCCTCTTCGGCGGATTCGTGAACCTCGCGGGTGGAGAAGGCTACGGGTTCGACTTCGGTACCGACATCGCCATCGCGCATTTTTCCGCGGACGCGACCTCGTTGATCGGGAGCACGTTCGTAGGTGGCTCGGGCAATGACGGATTGAACCAAAGCTTCGACCTGGCCTACAACTACGGTGATCATTTCCGCGGGGAGATCGCGCTTGACGGCCAGCAGCATCCCGTGATCGCTTCGAGCACGCAAAGCACGGATGCGCCAATGTCCGCTGATGCGGCCCAGTCTGCTCATGGCGGTGGCGACCTGGACGCCTTCCTCTTCCGCCTGAACCCCGCGCTGACCTCGCTCGAAATGTCCACCTACTGCGGTAGCAGCGGTGGTGATAGTGGATTCGGCGTCCAGTTCAGCAGTACCGGGGACATCTACCTGACAGGGGGAACGTCCAGCAGTTCGCTTCCCATGGCCGGCTCTCCTGCGACGAGCACGTACGGCGGCTCGGTGGACGGCTACATCATGCGGTACGCGGAGAACGGGCAGTTGCTGTCCTCCACGTTCGTCGGTACCTCGTCCTATGACCAGAGCTTCTTCGTCCAGCTGAACACATCGGATGAAGTGTACGTCGTCGGCCAGACCCACGGCGCCTATCCCGTGACCCCCGGTAAATACAGCAATAGCGGAAGCTCGCAGTTCATCCACAAGTTCTCGCAGGACCTGTCCACCTCGCTCTGGAGCACGCGCATCGGCAGCGGGAGCGGCGTCGAGGACATTTCGCCCAGCGCCTTCCTCGTCAGCAACTGCGGGCAGATCTATTTCAGCGGCTGGGGCGGGACGGTGAACTCCAATGTGCTCGCCTTCCAGAGCAGCACGTTCGGGTTGCCCGTGACAGCGGACGCGTACCAGGCCAATACCGATGGCAGTGATTTCTACCTGATGGTCCTTTCGCCCGAGGCCGTGGAGCTCGAGTACGCCACCTTCTTCGGGGGCAGCAGCGCGGAGCATGTGGATGGAGGCACGAGCCGCTTCGACAAGAACGGCAATGTCTATCAGGCGGTGTGCGCAGGCTGCGGAGGCAACGATGATTTCCCCACCACCCCGGATGCCTGGAGCACCACGAACAACAGCTTCAACTGCAACCTCGGTGTCTTCAAGTTCAACCTGAGCCAGCCGGTAGCCGAGATCTCCATCGACGGCCCGTCGTTCATCTGCCTGCCCAACGGCGCGGATCTCATCAACTCCAGCACGGGCGGCACGAACTACTTCTGGGACTTCGACGACACCTTCACTTCCACCGAGTTCGAACCGGACCATGTCTGGACCGAAGCGGGCAGCTACACGGTGACCATGATCCTGAGCGACAGTTCCGGATGCGTCCCCAACGACACGGCGACCATCACGGTGGACGTGCTCGAACCGGGTGTCGCTTCCATCGACTCCGTAGGGCCGGTATGTGACGGGGGCACGGTGCAATTGCATGCGCACGGCGGTGACACGTTCGAGTGGTTCCCCGCTGCTGGCCTGAGCGATCCGTTCATCAGCGATCCCGTCGCCACGTTGGATGATCCCATCACGTATTCCGTCTCCGTTTCGGGCGCGTGCGGGTCCGATACGGCCAGCATCGATCTCATCATCGGCGTTCCCACAGGCGAGGCCGGTGCTGATACGCTCACCTGTACCGGGGTCGCGGTACCCATCACGGCCTCTGGTGGTGACACCTACCTATGGAGCCCGGCGGCCTCCCTCGATGACCCGACCGCGCAATCGCCGAACGCATCGCCGCTCGACACCACGGAGTACGTCGTGCTCATCACCACTCCGGAAGGCTGTACGCTCCTCGATACGTTGACGGTGAACGTCATCTTCGACCTCCCGGACCCCGAGACGTCCGATGCCACCGTCTGCCTCGGTTCGTCCGTCACGCTGCACGCCGAAGGTGGTTCCAGTTTCGAATGGCAGGCCGCACCCGGGATCACCGACCTGTTCACCCCGGATCCGTCCGTTTCGCCGACCAGCGACCAGTATTATCTCGTGCTCGTTACGAACGTGTGTGGAAGTGTCGCGGACAGCGCGTTCGTGGATGTGCAACAGGTGATCGCCGACGCCTGGCCGGACACGCTTGTGTGCCCGGGCGAACCCGTCACGCTGTTCGCCTCCGGGGGGCTGACCTTTGCCTGGTCGCCAACGACCGCCCTGAGCGATCCCGACTCGTCCATCACGACAGCTGACCCGCTCTCTCCGATCACGTATACGGTCACGGCTACGAACGCCATCGGGTGCGAGGGCACAGCCACAGCGACCATCGATCATTTCCCGCAGTCGCATGTGAACGCTGGCCATGATACCGGCATTGACTACGGCGAGTCGACCCAGTTGTTCGCTTATGGAAGTGGAGCCATGGTATGGTCTCCGGCCATCTCGCTCACCTGTGATTCATGCGTCGCACCGGTCGCTTCACCCGAGCACTCCACCACCTACACCGTGGAGATGACGGACATCCATGGCTGCAAGGTCACGGACGAGGTTACCGTCTTCGTGAACGGGACGCTGTACGTGCCCAATACGTTCACGCCGGACGGTGATGGCCTGAACGATGGCTTCTTCGCCTTCGCTACCGAGATCGCGGAATTCCGGCTCCTCGTGTTCAACCGCTGGGGCGAGGAGATCTACGCGTCCACCCAGCTCGGGCAGCCATGGGATGGCACCTACGGCGGCGTTGAATCCCCCATCGATACGTATGTGTGGCGCATCGACCTGAAAGAGCTCAATGGGAAGAAGCGCACCGTCTACGGGCATGTGAACCTGGTGAGGTAACGCTACGCTGGACTTGTCCGACCGCGGACCGGGTCAGCGCATGAACTGCCTAAGCTCGAGTCCCAACCACGTCAGCGCCGCACCGCTCAGCAGCATTTCCTTGCGGGCATCGTCCCAGGGCATGCTCTTGATCAACTGTCCGGGTTCCAACTCGCCCAAGGGGAACGGGTAATCCGTGCCAAGCGCGACCTTCTCCGCACCGATCAGGTCCACCAGGTATTGGAGCATCACGGGGTCATGCACCAGTGAATCGAGCCAGAAGCGCCCCAGGTATTCCTTCGGCGCCACGTTGTTGTCCACCGCGCACAGGTCAGGACGCATCTCGAACCCGTGCTGGATGCGTGCCACCGTTGCCGGGAACGAGCCTCCACCATGCGCGAACGCCACGCGCAGCTTCGGTAGTTTTTCGAAAAGTCCGCTGAAGATCATGCTCGTGATCGCCAGCGTGGTTTCCACGGGCATGCCCACGAGCCACGGCAGCCAGTATTTGTCCATCCGCTCCTTCCCCACCATGTCCCATGGATGCACGAACACGCACATGCCCAACTCCTCGCAGGCCTGGAAAACCGGCAGCAACTTCGGCTCGCCGAGGTTCACGCCTTCCACGTGCGTGCCGACCTGGATGCCGACCAGTCCGATGCGCTTGCAGCGCTCCAGTTCCTTGATGGCCAGCTCGGGGTCCTGCATGGGCACCGTGCCCAAGCCGATGAACCGCTTCGGATGCGATTGCACGATCCCGGCGATGTGATCGTTCAGGAACATGGAGAGATCCAGCGTGTCGTGCGGCTTCGCCCAATAGCTGAACATCACCGGTACCGTGCTGATCACCTGCGCATGCACCCGGAAGGCATCGCATTCGCCGATCCGGACCACCGGGTCCCAGCAGTTGGCCTCCACCTCCCGGAAGAACTTGTCGTCCATCATCATGCGTGCGCAACCCGGCCGATGATGGTCCAGATGGATGAAGCCGCCATAGCCGTAGCGCCGCCCGAAATCCGGGATGTTCTCCGGAAGGATGTGCGTGTGTATGTCGATCGAGAAGAGCTCCATTCTGGTGCGCCCCTCTCTTCGGGAGAGGGGTCGGA
>CAZYPC010000072.1:20469-22891 GCA_964649165.1 uncultured Chryseobacterium sp. | reverse complement strand
AGATCCTGCTCGAAGACGTTCAGGTCGATGTGCAGGCCGCGATTGTCCACCACGTCGAAGAGCGGCTTGTTGGGTTCGGCGAATTGGCCCAAGGTGATGGCGATGTGCGTGAGGTTGCCGCTGATGGGCGCGCGCAAGGCGTAGGTGGAGCTGATGGCCTCCGGCGCTAGTCGCGCAGGGTCGGTACCGAACATGCGGAGCTTCGCGGCCATGGTAGCGAGGCGGGCCTTTGCGCTGGTCATTTCGGCCTGTGCGCGTTCAAGCGTCTTGGTCGCGTTGATCTGGTCGGTGTGCAGATCCTGCTGGCGCTTGAGGTCGGCGGTCAGGACAACAAGGTTCGCTTCGGTCTCCAAGTAATCCTGTTGCAGTTGAAGGAACTCGATGTTCTCCAAAGTGGCGAGCACCTGTCCTTTCTCCACGCGCTGGCCTTCCTGCACGGGTATGTCGCGGACGATGCCGCCGATGAGCACGCTCACTTGCGCGCTGTTGCCGGGCGGAAGCATCAGGCGGCCGTTGGCCTTGAGGGCGGTCTTCAGACCGCGCTTCTCCATGCCGCCGGTGATCAGCCCGATGGCCTTGATCTGATCGGCGTTGAGCGCGACCTCCGGCCCGTGCTCCTCGCCGTGTTCGTCGTGGTGCTCTTCTTCACCACCTGCTCCGGTTGCGCCACCGCCGCAGGCAGTAAGCAATGCGATGGCGAAGAGGAAGGGCATTGTGCGCAGGATCGCGCTCTTGGAAATGCTATGCTGTTTCATTGGGTTCGGTCTTAAAGGCCCTGAAGGGCACGGAGGTGAAGGACGGTGAGCGCGAGTTCAAAGCGGACGCGCAAGTGCTCGGTATCGATGCGGTAAGCCTGCTCGATGCCTTGGGTGAATTCGATGTAGCCTATGTCACCAGCGCGGTATGCGCGTTCGGCATCGCTGCGCAAGGTGGTGGCCAGTGATGCACCGGTGCTTTCGTAGTAGGCGAGGCTCGCACGCAATTGTGCGAGTTGGGCTTGGGTACGGGTCATTTCGCTCACACGCGCGCGGCGCAGGTCTTCTAGTTGTTGCGTGGCGATCTCGCTGCGCAGGCGCGCGGCCTTGGTGCGTGCGCCTTGCCCTGTGCCAGGAATGGGGATGGAAGCACCGATCAGGTACCCCGAAAAGGGAGCCTCACCATCCAGCGTTTGATAGAAGCCGCCACCTTGAAGTGCCGGTGCCCAGTAGCTGCGTTCCAACTTCCATTCCTGTTCAGCGAGCAATGCGCGTTGCTGCTCCTGCACAATCACCGGATCGTTCCCTCCTGCGGGATCGGGTGCGCGAGCGGTGGAGGTCAGTGCGGATGGGTCGGGTTGTGCGCCACTAAGCGTTCCGGTCCAACGCTCTACCTCGGCAGCGTAGGCGGTGATGTTGCCTTCGGCCTGCCGCAGTTGCACACGCACGCCATCGGCGCTGCTTTGTGCCGAGACCTTCTCCAAGCGACCTGTCTCACCGAGGTCGAACTTGCGAGCCGCATAAGCCGCTAGGACGGTGTAGGAGCTATCGAGGCGTTGCAGGATGCGCACCTGTTCCGCACCCATGGCCCATTGCAGGTAGGCACCGCCAGCGCTCTCCTTCACGACCGCGCGCGTGCTCACTTGCTCCGTTTCGGCCAGGTGCATGCTCTCCTTCAGGAAGCTGGCGCGCTGTGCGATGGTGGTGGGGAAGGGAATGCCGGTGGTAGCCTGTATGTTGTAGTCGCCAGTGTAGCCGCTGTTGATCTGGCCATGCTGGAACTGCGCGGTGATCGGGTTCAATTGGAAGGCCGTCTTGCGCAAGGCATCCTGCTGCTGCACGTTCAGTTCGGCGGCGGTCATGGCGGGGTGTGTGCGCACGGCACGGCCCATGGCACTGTCGAGCGACAACACCGGCCCCTGTGCTTGCGAGGCCGATCCCATCAACAGGAAAAGACCGATCGATGCCACGACCAGCGGTGCGTTCCCACCGCCCTCCTTCTTCCGCTTACGTGAGAAGACGAGGTGATACAGGACAGGCAGCACCACCAAAGTGAGCAAGGTGCTGCTGAGCAACCCACCGATCACTACCGTGGCGAGCGGGCGCTGCACTTCGCTGCCTTCACTGTTACTGAGGGCCATGGGCAGGAAGCCGAGCGAGGCCACCGCCGCCGTTGCGAGCACTGGACGCAAACGAGCGAGCGTGCCCTTCACCACACGGTCCGTTACATGGTCCATGCCCTCCTTCTGGAGTTGGTTGAAGTAGCTGATGAGCACGATGCCGTTGAGCACCGCAACGCCGAACAAGGCGATGAAGCCAACGCCAGCACTGATGCTGAAGTCCAGCCCGCGCAGGGAGAGCGCGAATACCCCACCCACGGCCGCCATGGGCACGGCGCTGAAGATGATCAGCGCTTCCTTGATGCTGCCGAAGGTGAAGAAGAGCAG
>CAZYPC010000072.1:0-20369 GCA_964649165.1 uncultured Chryseobacterium sp. | reverse complement strand
CGGCGCTGAAGATGATCAGCGCTTCCTTGATGCTGCCGAAGGTGAAGAAGAGCAGTACGAAGATCAACGCGAGCGCGAGCGGCACGGTGAGCGACAAGCGAGCGCTGGCCTCCTGCAAATTCTTGAAGGTGCCGCCGTATTCCACGTAGTAGCCCGTGGGCAGTTTCAACTTGCTCTCGATCGCCGCCTTGATGTCCAACGCCACGCTTTGGATATCACGGCTGCGCGTGTTCGCCTCTACCACGATGCGACGGGCACCTCCCTCACGGCTCACTTGCGCGGGCGCGCTGCGGAAACCGATGTCGGCGAGTTGACCCAGAGGCATCTGCGCGCCGTTGGGTAGTGGTACCAGGATGTTCTTCACTTTCTCCGCATCGGCATCGCGCATGTCGGCCATGCGGACCACCAGGTCGAAGCGGCGCTCGCCCTCATACACCACGCCTGCTTTGCCTCCTGCGAGGGCCGTGTTCAGCACGCGGTTCAGGTCGGCGATGTTGAGGCCGTATTGTGCGATCCGCTCGCGGTCGTAGTCCACCACGAGCTGCGGCATGCCCACGACCTGTTCCACTTTCACATCCGTGGCACCTTCCACCGTGCCGATGAGCGCAGCCACTTCATTGCCGCTCTTGAACAACTGGTCCAGATCGTCCCCGTAGATCTTCACGGCGATATCGCTCTTCACGCCTGCGATCAGTTCGTTGAAGCGCATCTGGATCGGCTGCTCGAAGCTGAGGTTCATGCCCGGGATCACGCTCATCTTCTCGTTCATCCGTTCGGCCATCACTTCGCGGTCCTTGGTGGTGGTCCACTCGTCCTTGCTCTTCATCACGATGATCAGGTCTTGGCTTTCGATGGGCATGGGGTCGGTGGGGATCTCGCTCGCCCCGATCTTGCCCACGACCTCTGTCACTTCAGGGAATTCCTTCAGCAGGATCTTGGCGAGTTCATCGCCCACATGGATGCTCTCGGAGAGGTTGCTGCCCTGACGGATAGTGACGTTGGTGGCGAAGTCGCCCTCGTCCAGTTCGGGAATGAACTCGCCACCAAGCCGGTTGAAGACGAAGACCGATGCCACGAGCAGCACCAGTGCGCTGCCGACCACCAGTGCGCGACGGCGCAGGAGCGATCCGAGCTTTGGCGCGTACCACTTCTGCAAGCGGTGGATCATGCGTTCACTCCAACTTTCCTTCGCCGGTACGTAGCGGTTGAGGAAGAGCGACGATGCCCAGGGTACGTAGGTGAGGCTGAGCAGCAGCGCACCGATGATGGCGAAGCTGACGGTGAGCGCCATCGGGCGGAACATCTTGCCCTCGATACCGATCAAGGCGAAAATGGGCACGTACACGATGAGGATGATGACCTGACCGAACACGGCGCTCTTCATGATGCTGCCTGCGCCCTTGATGGTTTCATCGTCCATGTGCGCCTTGGAAAGTCGCTGGCCTGCGAAGCGTTGGTGCAGGGCGAACATGAGCCCCTCCACCACGATCACAGCCCCGTCCACGATCAGGCCGAAGTCGAGCGCGCCCATGCTCATGAGGTTGGCGCTTTGGCCCGCGACCACCATGCAACTGATGGCGAAGAGCAGCGCGAGCGGGATCACGCTGGCCACGATCAATCCAGCGCGCCAATTGCCCAGCATCAGGATCAGCACGCCGATCACGATCAGCGCGCCGAGCAAGAGGTTCTCTTCCACCGTGCCGATCGTCTTGCCCACGAGCTTGGTGCGGTCCACGAAGGCGTCCACATGCACGCCTTCGGGCAGGCTGCGCTGCACATCTTCCATGCGCGCTTTCACGGCGTTCACCGTGGCCAATGCGTTCGCGCCGCGCAGCATCAGCACCACGCCGCCCACGGCCTCGCCTTCGCCGTTGCGCGTCATGGCACCATAGCGCACAGCATGACCGAACCTTACTTCGGCCACATCGCGGATGCGTACCGGGCTTCCGCCGCGTGCGCTCACGACGATGTTCTCCATGTCCTTCAGCGAGGTCACGATGCCTTCACCCCTGATGAAGTAGATGTTCGGCCCTTTCTCGATGTAGCTACCGCCCGTATTGCCGTTGTTGTTCTCCAGCGCTGTGAACACATCGATGAGCGTGAGCCCCGCACCTGCAAGCCGCCGCGCATCCACGCTCACCTCGTACTGCTTGAGCAGGCCGCCGAAGCTGCTCACGTCGATCACGCCTTGAACGCCCAGCAACTGCTTGCGCACGATCCAATCCTGTATGGTGCGCAATTCGAGCAGGTCGTACTTGTCTTTGTGCGCGCTATCCACCGCCAGCGTGTACTGGTAGATCTCGCCGGTGCCCGTGGTGGGTGGGGCGAGTTCCGGCCTCCCATAGCCGGGCGGTATGGCGTCCTGCACCTGTGTGATGCGCTCGCCGATGAGTTGCCGCGCGACGTTCACCGGCACCTCGTCCTTGAACACCACGGTAACCACGCTGAGGCCGCTGCGGCTTATGCTGCGCAGTTCCACCACGTCAGGCAGGTTCTTGAAGGCTTGTTCCAGCGGGAACGTGATGAACTGCTCCACCTCTTGCGTGGCGAGGTTGGGCGCTATGGTGTTCACCAGCACCTGATTGTTGGTCACGTCTGGCAGCGCGTCGATGGGCAACTGCGTGACGGAATAGGCACCCCAGCCCACGAGGGCCAGGAGCAGCAAGCCGGTGATGAGCTTGTTGCGGACGGAGAATGTAATGACGCGGTCGATCATGCGGAATGCGGAAATGGGATGAGAACCTGAGAACAGGACGCGCTAGAAAAGCACGACAGCGCGGCCACAGAAGGCCACACGAAAGGGCAGAGACCCTTACCTCAGGCTTGGGGAGGCTGCCACACGGGAGTGCGTGGCATGGAACGCACCGTCGAGGTGCCTTCGCTATAAACCAGCGTGTGCATGGGGACCACCTGTTGGAAGTGGGCCACCTTCACATGGGTAATTCCTGCGCAGCATGTGCATGTGCAGAAAGGACTGCACACGTCCACATCATTGTGCTCGGTACCGTTCTGCTCCATCGCGCATGTGACATGCTCTTGCCCATGCCCATCCGAGCAAGTGTGAACGCTCAGGGCGAACACGTAGATGGCGAGAAGGGCACAGAGCAAACGCATCGGGCGGCAAATCTATTCAACGTCAGTTCATAAGGAAGCGTTGCTCTTGGTCGAACACTTTGAGTAGCCAAAAGTTGTGACGGGAGATCGCCTCCGTCAACCATGATCCATCAGCGTTCATTCGGGAGGCGAGGGTGAGGTGGTCCTTGGAGATCGGGTGATCGAAGGTGCGGGCTTCCACCATCACCATCGTACCGGAGACATGTGGCCCACTTGGCGTCCAGGATAGGTGGATACCTGCAACGGTGTTGAAAACTGACTGAATCAGGCCCCTTCCGGGGACGGTATTTTGCACGAACCCTGCTTGACGGATTTTCT
Source organism: uncultured Chryseobacterium sp. (assembly GCA_964649165.1). Classification (GTDB taxonomy): domain Bacteria; phylum Bacteroidota; class Bacteroidia; order Flavobacteriales_F; family PHOS-HE28; genus PHOS-HE28. Next base: position 16,937 of record CAZYPC010000072.1, on the reverse strand, counting down.
GGCAGGGGAGCAGCACATCTCCCGATGAAGCACGAATCACTGGTGAATGCCACCGATCTCGATCTGTGGGCGGAGAGGAACGAATCAAAGGCGCTTCTGGCGAAGCTGATCAGGTGGCTGCTTCAGGCCAGCGGGGTCAAGTTCAAGATGATCGACTTCCAGTCAGAGGAAGGGATCTTTTCAGGAGGGTGGGATGGCTTTCTGGATTCACCTGAAGGTGGCACATACTTCCTGCGAGGTTTATCCGGCTGGGAGGTCAGCGCTCAAGATGGGGTGACGGCAAAGGCGAACAAGGCGTACACGACGCGAACAAAGAACACGAAGGCTACGGATCGGCGGAAAACGGCGTTCATCTTCGTTACACTTCGCCGTTGGCCGGGAAAGTCCAAGTGGGTCACGGCGCGCAATGCGGAGCGCAGTTGGCGCAAGGTCGTCGCTTTGGATGCCACTGATCTGGAGGCTTGGTTGGAAACGGAGCCCTCGGTCCACCAGTTGCTCTCCGAGCGCTTGGGGAAATGGCCTGAGGATGTCTCCAGTTTGGACCAGACATGGCGCGCATGGGCGGATGTTACCAAGCCCGTGCTATCCGCTCGACTGATCCAAGCAGGAAGAAAGCCGCAAGTGGAGAGTGTGGCCAAGCGGTTGGACGGATCTCCGCATGCTATCTCCATAAAGGCAGACACTCGGGATGAGGCGGTGGCATTCTTCATCTCGGTGGTCAACACACTGCCGGATGGCGGCGGTGAAAGGATCGCGTCGCGTGCGCTCGTTGTCCGGAGCCGTGAAGCGTGGGAAAAACTCGAACGGAGCACTACACCGCTGGTGCTGGTGGCGTTGTTCAATGATCGAGGCGGAGTAGGTCTTGCCACCTCAAAAGGACATACCGTAGTCGTTCCGATGGATCGCACCGACGGTCCGGATCAGGGAAGCATCGTGCTGGCTTCTTTGGATCGAGGTGAAGCACAGCAGGCCCTACTGGAAATGGGGTGCAAGGCCGTTCACGTTCGCGAATTGGCCCGAACCGCGCGAAGGAGCATGATGAGCCTCAGGCGCAGGCTCGCCACGGATCAAGCATTGCAGAACCCTGAGTGGAGCAAGAGCGGATCCGCACCGGATCTGATCCCAGCATTGCTGCTGGGAACGTGGCAGGATAGCTCAGAAGGCGATCAACGCGCGTATGCACGGCTGGCTGGGGTTGACTATGCTGAGGCGCAACATCGTTTGATGCAATGGGCGCAGAAACCAGACCCGCCCATCAAACTTGTTGGCGGGATCTGGTTTGTCGTGTCGCCCGATGATCTGTGGACTCTGCTGTCGAGACATCTCACCTCCGCCGTCATCGGGAACTTCGAGAACGTGGCGAAGGATATTCTGTGCGAAGCCCATCCCATGTACGATCTGCCCGCTGGGGAACGCTGGTTCCCTCACATGAGGGGCAAAGCCCCGTCCTACTCGAACACACTTCGCCATGGTGTGGCGGAGAATCTGGCGTTCATGGGAGCGCATGGTTCTTCCCTCCCAGTTGTTGGAGGCCGAACATTGTCGAACCTTGTGGAGGGTATCGTATGGCGCGTCCTCGAAGGAGCTAGTGCGGATTGGCGCATTTGGGCGACGCTGGGACAGTCGTTGTGTGCCTTGGCAGAAGCTGCCCCGGAGCAGTTCCTGAAAGGGGTGGGAGCTTGCCTCAAGAAGACACCTTCGGTCTTCGCAGCGCTCTTTCAGAGCGATGAGGATCCCATGTTCTCGGTTCCGAAGCATACGGGCCTGATCTCAGCGCTTGAGACATTGGCATGGCATCCGGACCACTTGGCGCAAGTGGCAAGCACCATGGCGGATATGGTGGAGCTTGATCCGATCACAAAACAGACCCCAAGGCCATTGGCCAGTCTTTGTGCCATCCTTCATCCGGTGTTGAAGAACACCGAAGCCAGCGCGGATGACAGAACAACGGTCTTGGGCGCGCTCCGTTCCCGTAAGCATAGGCAGGCGTATCCGCTGCTCATGGCGATCCTTCCGAATGACGACTTCCAGCATTTCAACTTCACCCATGAACCGCGCTGGCGCGACTGGCCTCATGATCGCCCTGACCGTTTCAACAATGCTGACGGGCGGGAGTCTTTCAAGAAAATATGGGATTGGATCTTGGCGGACACGGCCAGCGAGCCGGATCGTTGTGTTCTACTGGCGAAGTCACTCCGGAATGTGGGTCGGGATCAGTTTTTCGCTGGCTTGGAGGTCCTGAGGCTCGCTGACAGGTCACAATGGTCGGATGACCAGAAACGTCTGCTGTGGGATGAACTGCGGGATCTTCACATTCAGCATGAGAACCACCGTGAGCAGGTTTGGGCGATGCCCGCAGATATGCTGAACGCATTGGCTGAGCTTGTGAAGCAGGTAGAGCCCAGTGAGACCCTCTCCAAGGTCCGGTGGGTTTTCGACGGTGCCCACCAGTTCCCAGGAGAGTCCGTAGAGGAATATGAGCGGGTGCATGCTGAGGTGACAAGTTCCGCAGCGCAGCACATTCTTGCACGTACTGGGGTAGAAGGAGTGAAGCTCCTTGCGCAGCAGGTTGATGATCCATGGCAGCTTGGGAATTCCGTTGGAACTGTGATCGACGACGGCACGTCAGAGACGGAGTTGCTCGTCTGGGCTGCTCCAGCCTCGGATGAAAAGACCAAGCGCTTTGGTATGAGCCTGATCAGCGCCCTCTTCGTCAGGAAGGGATGGGATTGGGCAGAAATGATCTTCACCACCGACTTCTGGGGGCGATGGAACTCATCGGAGCGAGCAGTGTTTCTCTCCTCACTTTCATTTACCAAGCGGACATGGGAAAGTGCTGAGCGATCCGGTCGTGATGTTGAGGCGGCTTACTGGAAGGCCGTGCATCCGTGGGGCAAGCCGGACGAGGAGAGTATGCTCTATGCCGCCGCGAAGTTCATGGAACACGGGAAGCCCCTTCGCGCACTCGACAACATCTTCAGGCACGGCAAAGGGGAGAATTGTACGGCGTCATCCGCTGTGATAGCGGATGTACTGGCAGCCTGTGTCAAGACCTATTCCGAAGAACGCCGTGGTGGGCATTCCGACTACCTGATCACGCAAGCGCACAAAGTGCTTACCCAGAGAATGGACGTTGATCCGCAGCGCATCGCGTTGATCGAATGGACGTTCTTCAGTTTGTTGGAGCGGCAGAAGCTGGTCCTTTACGAGGAGATGGCCAAAGATCCTGCGCCCTTTGCGGAGATCTTGGTCTTCATGTTCAAGCCTGTGAGCGAACCAGACCGACGACCTACTGAGCAGGAGGCGGGATTGGCGCGGCGCGCCTACGAGGTGTTGAAGGGATGGAAAGGCATGCCCGCTATGAGGCCCGATGGCACCATCGACGGGGAGGAATTGAAGAAGTGGTACCGTGATGCAAAGGTTGCGGTGGAAGCCAAGGACAGGCTCTGGAGCGACTACCTTTTTGGTGAGAAGCTGCGCTATGCGCCCAAAGAAGCCGATGGTACGTGGCCATGTCTTGCCGTCCGTGAACTCATTGAGGATCTCAAGAGCGATGCACTGGAGCAGGGCGTTGGCATTGAAGTGATGAACAGCAGGGGCGTGCGGGCCGTGGACATGGGTGAAGGTGATCGTGCTTCGTCCGCCTACTATGCGAGACTTGCAGAGGAGGCTGCCTTGACATACCCGCGTACCGCCGCGATGCTGCGAAGTATCGCGCGAAGTCTGGAGCATGACGCGCAATGGGAGGTAGAGCGGCATGAGACAGCACAGGATTTGGATTTCCACGTCTGATCTCATGAACAGCGCTGGGGACATTCTCTGTCGGATAAGCACTACACGCATGCGTGGAGTCCGTCGCCCGTTGCCGTGCCGGTCTATCTCGCCATCCTCTCCGAACTAGCGATCCGTGGTCCATACTCCGAAATTCAAGAACGGCCTTGCACGAAGGCTGCGTTTGCTGAGCTTCGACTTCGATGGTCGGTGGGCTGCATTGAACACGAAGTCCGATCCCCCAGGTGCCCTTAACGAGACGCACGCGCGGATGCGTGAAAGCCTATTGTCGCAGTATGGCAATGACCATTTCGACGCCAAGCTGAAGAACTACATGGATCTCGGCCCCAAACCGATGTCCGTGCTGGCCTATCACAACATCCATCTGGATGGATGTAGGAACGCCTTCGTTATCGGATCCTACTATCCAGCGCTCACTGGTGCGTGCGCCATGGGCGAACGCATCCTGAACGAGCTTGTCATTGACTTGCGCAAGCATTACAAGGCGACACCCGAATACGCCGAGGTAGCGATGATCAAGTCTTCATCGAACTGGAGGGTGCTGAACAATACGCTCAGAGCGTGGGGTGTGTTGTTGGAAGAGGTCTGGCAGGCATTCAAGGATCTGGCCAAGGTCCGCCAACGGTCCCTGCACTTCAATCCCACACCGGAGAAGTCAGATCGCACATTGGCATTGGAAGCACTGAAGCTCATTCAGACCGTAATAGGTCATCAGTTCAGCGCGTTCGGGCCTCAGCCTTGGTTCCTGACCGGTATACCGGGAGAGATCTACATCAAAGGAGAATGGACCACACATCCCTTCATCCTTGAGGTGTACACGCACAACACGATGCTCCTGTCACCTTACCATCGACTGGATGGTTGGCCCCCGAAGCGCATACACGAGGATGAGGAGTTCGAGCAAACCGTGTCCGACGAGGAGTTCGTTCAACGACGGCTGGAGTTCAAGGCGCGGAAGAGCATCACAACCTGAGAGGATCTCACCTTCATCCTCTACGGTTGAGAAGCCCGAGGACCGAAGCGCTTAGTTCAGCAGAAATCGCTCGCCCTTGCCATCAGGTTGTTGGTCGAATGCCTGCGACAACCACAGGTTGTGCATGGAGAGGATACTGACCCTCTGCGTGTCCACCGAGCCTTCCAATGAACAGGTGTAGGCGGCTCGTTGGGTCGTGATCATGCTCTTGTGCTGAGCGAGCTTCGTGTACAGGTCGATGATGATGGCTTCTGCCAGAGGCAGCCCGTCCGTTGTCATGAGGATGACCCGCGCCGAGCGGTCACGTGCGATGTGGTAGTTGAAATTGCAGCTTTCGATCATGAAAAGTGCCGTAGCGGCGGGGTGGTAACGGCTGAGAAAGAGCCTCAGGCCGCTTCGCAGGTCGTGGATCTGGCCTCTGCCTTCTATGGTGAAGAGCAACGTTGCGTCGGAAAGTCGAGGACGGAAGTCGGACAGGTTCATGCGTTGGGTAGGGAACGAATGAGAGGCCCCCACTATTAGGCCCCGAATTCAGCCCGAATTCTCCCCTCGGATGGCCAAAACGTCGTGCAGGCACCGTCAATGCTGGAAAGGTTCGGGTCATGCGTCGAGTCGGACCTTAGTTCAGGCAGCGACCGCGATGCCGTTCATCCTTCTGAACTCATTCTGAAGGTCGAGGTAAGCCTGCATAGCTTCACGATGCAAGGTCAACGAGAAGCCTTCGATTTCCTCCTGCGTCGGGCGGCGGTTGTCGTCATAGGCGAACAGCATGCAGCGGTCGATCAGGCCGCGATAGACATTGATCAGGGCCTCGATCGTGTCGCAGACCTCCTCCGTGAAGTGGATCCTGTTCTTGGCGTAGTAGATGAACATCTCGTTCACCCTTGGCATAGCGGTTTCTGCTACTTCCATCTTATAGCTCTTGGGGTGCGCGCCCCAGACTGCGCCGTTGAGCTTGATCAGGAAGATCCGAAAGTCCCAGCAGTCACCGCTCAGCCTGTTCATGATCTCTATTCGTTGCGAATGAAGAGCAATGAACTGTGCTTGTCGTTGATCCTGTTCGACCGCTAGTTGGGTCTGGTAGCGAGCCAGATCCCGTGCGTCCTTGTTCTTCAGCCAACGTTTGAAGAGCCAGATGGTAAGAGGGGAGGTCACTACAGCAGTGATCAAGGAAGAAAGTATGGCGGTGGTCAGCGTGGCATCCATGTCTGAGGCTCTTGGCCCGTGAAAGTAGGATGGTCCTTTGTGCTCTCATTACGCGGGAACAGCGTCGCCGGGATGCCCAGGGTCCTGAGCTTCCATCTGGCGACACCACCCAGAGAAGTCGTTCATGTGGTCGAGCAGGACGCCCATGCGCTCGTTCTGTCCGCCTGTCCGCCTGTCCGCTCGCTTTCGACCTTCTCGCTGAGTGATCAGGTAAACCGCAAAGCAAGACCCAAGAGCAGGTTCAACGCGCGTCTGACGTTCCGAGCGGCGAGAAGGAGCTTCTTCACGAGTTGGGGTGGTTGAAATAAATCTGGATGGCCAAATTCGCGGTAGGACTCCAAGACCAATGCCCAAGCCACGATCAATACGAGATCCTGACACGGTTGACCACCTGTCTGATAGGGTGTTGCCTGTCGCTACGATTCTCCCCTTTTTCTCCCCTCGGACACTTGGGAAGGGTGGAACCTCAGAACCGCTGAACCGCCTGAACCCCTTGGTACCGTAGGGCTGGAAGCGGGAACGGAGACCAAGCGGTCTCCGTTCAGGGTGCCCAGGACTGGACTCGAACCAGCACAGCCTTTCGGCCACTACCCCCTCAAAGTAGCGTGTCTACCAATTTCACCACCTGGGCATTGGGCCGCCATCTGGCGGTCAAGGGGCGGCAAATATAGACGCGCGGGTGAAAGGTCAGAAGGCGCCATCCGGCCTTGAAGGTGAATGCCCTGTTGCCCGCAGGCGCATGGCCATCTCCGTTCGCCACGCAGCGTGTTTCCAACCGCGCTCCAAGCGGGCCTCATACTCGTCCTTTGCTGCTCCGGTCGCGGTTGGCTCATCTCCATGGTCGTTGTCGTAACGATCCGGCTTTTCACGCTGGGGGGCCTCGCGGTCCGTTCCTGTGAGTTCACTGGCGTGCTTTTCCATGGCGGTTGGCCCGGTGAGTGGTGGGCGATGAGGCGAACGTACCGTGGTATTGAAGCCACGACAATACCCACTTAGGGGTGATCGTCAGGCCTTGATGAACCGCACGAGGAAGGTCCCGTTGCGCGTGACCACTTTCACGGTATAAGCGCCAGGAGCCAGGAGGGACGAGTCCATCCGGCCATCGGCCCCCACGGAGCCGACTTGGGCCCCAAGTACGTCGAAGACGTGCATGGAACTGGGAACCATACCTTGGGGAAGGTGCAAGCGGGCCGCTGCCGCGCAGGGATTCGGCCATATCGTGGGCCCGGTCGGCCTGGATCGTTCATCCTGGCCGGTCCCGCAATCCAGCCATTCGATGTGCTGCCAGATCTCATCGTTGAAGCCGATGGGCACCAGGTCGTCCGCATAGGCCGGGTCGCCCATGCGCACAACGACCATGCCCCGGCTCGGTACCACGTTCAGGTTCTGGTCGTTCTTGCCCAAGGCGCTGAACATGTCGGACGGAGCGTTCGGCATCAGCGACCCCGGAAAGACGAACTGCAGGCCCGGCACCATGAAGCTCGATTGCCCATTGAGCCACCAGAGGTAGCCATAGCTGTCGTTCAACGCCTGTGAGGGTGAAGTGGCGTCGGCGAAATAGTCGGCATCGTGCAGCACGGTGTCGGAGGCCCAGACCATGTTGTTCAGCGCGAGCAGGCCGAACCGGGCCATGCTCCGGGCCTTGCTGAAATAGACGTTGTTGTATCCGACCGGGAACCAGAACCCATCCATGCCGATGGGGTTGCGGATCCGTGTGTTGAAGTAGGTGCTGAAGCCTTGCCCGGTGCTGTTGGCGATCACCTGGTCAAGGATCGTGTAGGGGGCGTTGTGGTATGCCCATCGCGTTCCGGCGTCGGCGAGATAGCTCAGACAGGCGGGATCGGTGCAGTCATTGTCGGCCACACCATCGTCCAACCCGGAGGTCATCGTCAACTGGTTGCGCACAGTGATGAGCGCTTCCTTGTCGGCAGGTGCGGTGGTCCAGCCTGTGCCGAGGTAGGCAGCGCTGGGTTGGTTGATGTCCAGGTAGCCCTCCTCTTGCGCGATGCCGATAAGCGTGCTGGTCAGGGTCTTTCCCGCACTGGCCCAGTACCACAGGCTGTCCTGCGTGAACGTGCCGAAATAGTGTTCCAGCACGATACGGCCGTCCTTCAGGATCAGGAAGGCCTTGGTGTGCCGCGAGTCGAGGAAGTCGTACAACGAGTCGATGCGATCGGGACACCATCCGAGCGTCTCCGGTGCGGTGGTCTCCCACACATCGCTGTTGTTCGGAGGGAAATAGAGCGATTGAGCCCCGCAAAGCAGGGACACGACCATCGATGAAACGGAAGCGGAGCAGCGCATGCGGCTTGGAATGTCCGAACGCACCTGGGTTTACTTGGCTTGTACGGGCATGCGAAGTTTCTTGATCCGCACCAAAGGACCTGGGCAGACCTGGCCGTGGCAGGCCGCGCAGTATTGGACAAGTTCGTCGAAAGCGGTCTGTCGTTGCTCGGGAACCACCTTGTACAATGAATCCAGTTGGTGCAGGTAAGCGAAGGCGAAAGGGTCGTAGGTCCGGTGGTCGACCATGCCTGGCGTGGGTTCCGCTGTGAGCATCTCCTTGAAACTTGCCGGGTAGGGCAGCAGGTCCTGCCCCCGAAGCAGGTGCTGCTTGGTACTGTCGGCGAAAACGGTCATGTCGCGCATGAGCTGTGCCAGGGGGCTCACGTAGTGCTCGTCCTGGCCTGCGACCGGGAGGTGGGCGGTGCTTTTCGTCGTGTCCCCGCCCGATACGGCCTCCGCCGCACCGTGGTTGGTCCCCGCACAGGAGATGGCGAGTAGTGCGATGGATGCCAGGAAGGACAAAGGAAGCAGCGGCTTCTTCATTCGCTTGGTGTTGGGAAGACGTATGAGGGCAAACTTAGCCCTCATGCGAAAGTGGATCCCTGCCAAGGTGACCGGCACGAGCCGTCGGCGCGATGATCGCTTGGCCGTAAGCACGTGAAAGCCACCACTGAACCCGATCACGGCCGCCGAAGGCTCATCACCGCCTTGATACCACCGGCCCTCATGGTGGCATGCATCTGGATCGTATTCGCCTTTGATCGAGTGTTCGATCTGGAGCTGTTCCGCTACGGTGTTCTACCCAGGCAGGTGAAAGGATTGTGGGGCATTCTCATCTCCCCGTTCGTGCACGCCGATCTTGATCACCTGATGAGCAACAGTGCGCCGATCCTCGTTCTTGGCTGGTTGCTCGTGTACTTCTATCCCATGGCGGCCTGGCGTGTGGTGGTGGCCTGCTGGGCGATGGGTGGGCTTTGGGTATGGACCACGGCGCGTGACAACTACCACATCGGGGCCAGCGGCATCATCTACGGGTTGGCGGCTTTCCTGTTCTTCAGTGGCCTCTTCCGCCGTCGCGTCGCGTTGATGGCCGTTTCACTGATCGTGGTGTTCCTATACGGAAGCATGGTGTGGGGCGTGCTACCGCTGCAGGCGAAGGTGAGCTGGGAGAGCCACCTGTTCGGTGCGATCGCCGGTGCGCTCATGGCGTGGTTCTACCGCAAAGTGCCGCCGGCGCACGTTCCCCCGCCGATCGTTCTGGAAGACGAGCCGGAAGTGGACGCGCCGATCCGTGGCGATGCGATGATCGACGCGCCCTTCCCTTCATTGCCACCGGACATCAGCGACGATGTGCGGTCTATGCGGTCCGAACACCGCACCGACCATGACCGGCTCCTGGACTGAAGGCGTCTCTGTCAGTCGACCTTCACGAAGGTGGCCAGCTCCTTGGACTTGTCCAGCAGGATCAGCTTGCCATCCTTGATCTTGTAAGAGTTCGTACCGCTGAGCGCCGTCATGAACGCGCTCTCGAGGTCCTTCGTTCTCTCGCAGAACATCTTGGTTCCGCCAACGCTTGGGAAGGAGAGAGACGTCCCGTCGATCTTCGCTGTTCCCATGAGCTTGTTGCAGCCGGTATAGCCGTGAACGCCATTGTCGGCGCTCAGCGAAAGGAACGGGTTCTCCACGCCCTCGGGCAGTTGGATGGCCGCACCAGCCAGGGTGCTCAGATTCCAGCGCGGACCGATCAGCGTTTCGCCTACTGGCTTGGGGTTACCCGTGCCGCTGGCCGCCGCAGCTTCAGCCTCGGCTTTGGCCTTGTCGCATTTTTCCGAGGTCAAGGTGAAGAACAGTGCCGTGGCGAGCAGGGACAGCGTGGTGCGTTTCATGCGGAACAAGCCGGGAACCCGGCGGATGAATTGGGGGTACGAATGTAATGCCCTGAAAATCGGAAGACCTGCCGCCTGGCAGGTCTTCCGATCAGTTCAGGGATCCGGGTCAATTGTTCAGCATCACCGGCATCACGAGCATGAGCACGTCTTCGCCATGCTCACCGCCCTCGCCGGGCAGCAGGATGCCAGCGCGGTTCGGGGCGCTCATCTCCATCACGATGTGCTCACTGTTCAGGTTGTTCAGCATGTCCATCAGGAAGCGGCTGTTGAAGCCGATGGTCATGTCCTCGCCCTCGTAGCCACAGGTAAGCTTCTCGTTCGCCTCGTTGGCGAAATCGAGGTCCTCGGCGCTCACGGCGAGCTGGCTGCCCGCGATGTTCATGCGCACCTGGTGCGTGGTCTTGTTGCTGAAAATGGCCACGCGCCGCACGCTGTTCAGGAAGGTCTGGCGATCGATGGTGAGCTTGTTCGGGTTCTTCTTCGGGATCACCGCCTCGTAGTTCGGATACTTCCCGTCGATCAGGCGACAGACCAGCACGATGTTGTCGAAGGTGAACGAAGCGTTGTTCTCGTTGTAGGCCACGGTGACCTCCGCGTTCGTGCTCGTGAGCGAGCTCTTCAGCAGGTTCAACGGTTTCTTGGGAACGATGAAGCTGGCCGTGCCGGGTGCCTTGATGTCCGTGCGGGTGTAGCGCACGAGCTTGTGGGCATCGGTGGCCACGAAGCGCACGCCGTCGTCGGCGAGTTCGAAGAAGATCCCGCTCATCACTGGGCGCAGGTCATCGTTGCCGGTAGCGAAAATGGTTTTGTTGATGGCCGTGGCCAGCGTTCCGGCGGGCAGGGTGAACTTGCTGGGGGAGTCGAGCACCGGGCTCTTGGGGAACTCCGTGCCGTTGTGGCCGGTCATCTTGTACTTGCCCTGGTCGCTGCTGATCTCGATCCCATAGTGCTTGGGATCCACAGTGAAGGTGAGCGGCTGCTCAGGAAAGGCCTTCAAGGTGTCCAGGAGCAGGCGGGCCGGGATGGCCACAATGCCCTTGTCTTTCGCTTCAACCGGCATGGTGGCCGTGATCGTGGTCTCCAGATCACTGGCCGTCACCGTCAACTGCTTTCCATCGATCTCGAAAAGGAAATTGTCCAGGATCGGGAGCGTGTTGCTGCTGGCCAGCACGCCTTGCAGCGTTTGCAATTGCTTGAGGAGTGCGGAACTGGAAACGATGAATTTCATCTGTTCTGGAAAGAGTTTGCGCCCTCGGCACAAGGCCGGATTCAGGCGGCGCGAATATACCCGGTGGGCTACCCCTGTTCAGGCGGTTTTATGAACAAGGACGCGGCTTTATCCACGATCAGTTGACGCTTGTCCGTTGTCGGTTGTCAGGTGGGATGGCAAGCGTATGCTACCCCCCGAACCCTCTCAACCTCCATTGGCAGCCTGACAACCGACAACCGCTACCGCGCCTTCACCTGCCCCAAATACGGGACCATCCGGTCGAACCAGTAGCGCTGCACAACGACCAGTGCAGTGTCCTGCAGCAGAGAATGCATTCGGTCCACGTCCTCCACGAGAAGGTCGAACTCGACGTTGCGTTCGCCGGCGTACGGTTTCTTTTTCCAGAAAGGGATGCGCTGGGATCGGCCGTCACGCGAGGTGATGGTGATCACGTGCCAGGGGATCGTAGCCTTGATGCTGTCGACCTGCGCTTTCTGAAGTGTGCGCTCGAAGTACTCGAAGTGCGCATCTCTCAGGTGCATCAGCACATCCATCACGATCACGCTATCGAACGCCAACGACTTGTCCTGTTCATCCAAAAGTCCCATCTCTCGCCCCCCGCCGTAGGTGATCGTATAGCCGGCGCTGTCCAACATGGGGTGCTCCACCTTCACGCGAGAGATCTGATCCAGGTCGGGGTGGATGGCCAGTTCCGTGCTGCGCCATTCATCCAGCCGGGCGTGGAAGCGGGTGTTGATGAGCCCGGTGAAGCCGCTCATACCCAGAACGAAGGGGCTTTCGCTTCGACCGACCCCGGGTTTTTCAAGGACCGCGTACACCCCGAAGTGATCGGGCGTGCCATGGCCCAACCACCAGATCTTCTCCGGCTGATCCGCGCCGGTGTAGATCTCCACTTTGACGGCATTGCTGGCCATGAGTTTGAGTGTCATCGCCTCCATGCTCTTGGCCACGGGCGTGCGCACCTCCACTTTGAGGAAGGTTTTCAGGAGCGTCCGTACGGGGAATTGGTTCGCAGGCAGGCCGTTCACGGTCCATGTTTCAACACCGTTCGGGAGGTGCGTCCTCCGCAGATCCGCAGTGAGGCCCTGCTTGTCGGCGATGAAGATGCGGTCCACCCTGGCGGTGTCAGGAACGGCGAAGTCGGACAGGGGACCGCTGAGGGTGCTGCCGGTGTTCGAACGCCACAGCCAGAACGCGATGCCGGCCAGGACCAGGAGGGTGAAGGGGAGGAGCAGCTTCTTCATCAGGCTGTGGCGGCGTATCGGCGGCGGCGCAGAGCGAAGAACACGACGCCGCCCAGGATGCTGAGCACCACGGGGGCGCCCACGTTCAGGGTCTGCCAGAAGCCGCGCTCCTGGGCGGTGCGTTCCGGATCAAGCTGGCGCAGGGTGATGGTGCGCGACCGCAGACTGATCAGGCTCTTGTCGTTCAGCAGGTAGTTCATGGCGTTCACGAAGAACTCGCGGTTGCCATACACCTTGGTGCGCGCCATGCGGTCGTAGCCCAGCATGTAGTAGTTGCCCTTCTCCCGATCCACCGGGTTGGCGATCGCATCGCCATCGCTGATGACGATCATCGCGTTGCGACGGCCGGTTTCGCGATGTCCCATCGACTTCTTCAGGCTGTCCGCCATGACCAGACGGTCGGTGAAGGCGCTGTGGAAAACGCCCTCGGTCAGCACGGCCACCGGTCGGTCCGGGGTATTGCTCTTGTCCAGGTGGAGATCCATGTCCACCACGGCCAGGCTGATCCGCACGGGATTGCGTTGGACCCTCGTGTACGGGGAAGAGGTGAGCAGCACGGTGCTGCGTGCGCTGTCCAGCCCGATGGTATCGATGCTGCCGACGAACTTCAGGTGCACCGGATCGATGTTGTTGACGATGGGGTGCGTGCTGCGCGGCACCACGATCGGCTCGAACGGGAAGGGCCGCGTCTCGAGCTTGCGCTGATTGCCGTAGGGTGCGCCGTAGTACTGGATCGGCGCGCACTGCGCATCAAGCAACAGGTCCTTGTTCAATCGGGTGCCATAGGCGAAGAGGAGCTTGTCGATCCCGAGCTCAAGAGGCGTCGCGATGGAGTACTGCTTCGCGCGCAGGCTGTCGAGATTCGCGTTCATGGCGTCAACAGCCCACAACACACGCCCACCGTTCATGATGAACTGGTCCAGGATGTAAGCGTCTTTCTCCGAAAAGGCACTGTCGGGTTTGGCGATGATGAGCGCTTCGAATTTGTTGGCCCGGTATCGGCCGCCTTCCACCTTGTCGCTCAATGCCCCGATCCGGCCATCGATGCGAACGTGCGACACATCGTATTGCTCGCGCAACGCGTTCTCCAGGTCCTTCGTGCTCAATTCGTCCAGTTCGCCATGGCCTTCCAGGAACGCCACACGCGGGCGGAATTCCGAGATGATCTTACGGATGGCGCTGGCCACCTCGAACTCCAGGTTGTTGATGCTGCGGTTCACCATGTCCGCATCGGGTGTGCGGAACTGGGTGCGCAGGAGTTGCAGCGGTTGCGACTTTCCGCGGTAGTTCAACATGGCGCAGGGCCAGACGATGCGCTCGCTCTCTGCGCCCTTTTCCTTCGTGCGGATGCTCGTGTACTCCAGTTTCTCCTCCTGCAGCTTGGCGTAGTTCTGCATACGCGACTTCTCATCGGGCGCGGCGCTGGGATCCACGAACTCGTACTGCAGGAGGTCGGGGTTATGCACGCGCATCTCATCGAGCAGCTCGCGTGTGGACTCGCTCAGGCGGCGCAGATCGGCCGGCAGTTCACCGGCGAGATAGACCTTCAGGAAGACGACATCTTTCAGGCTGTCCATCAACTCCGCGGTGGCCGGGGTGAGGGTGTAGCGCTTTTCACTCGTGAGGTCCACGCGCAGGCGGGCGAATGAACTGATGAAGAGCACCAGCAGCACGCAAGCCATGCCGATGAGCAAGGTCATCACGTCTCGGGAGCGGGGACTGCGGGGTCTTGTGCTCATGCGCCAGGTGGGCGAAGAAGGGTGCGGATCACATTCACGATCAGGATCGACTGACCGATAAGAAAGAGGAGGGCAAAACCGGTCACCACCATGTTGAGGTCGACGGTTCCACCAGCGCCTTCCATCGGTTCGAATTCGGTATAGTCGTAGTACCGACGTGGTGCTCCGACCGCGCCTATCAAGTGCAAGGGAAAAAAGATGCCGAGGAGGCCGATGAACGTGAGTACCGAGTGGAGCAGTCCAAGAGTGCCGTCCAATCGCCGATGGAACAAGTGGGGGAATGCCCAATAGACGATGGCGCAACCAAGGCAGAAGAGACCTGTGATCAAGACAAGATGCCAGCGTGCGACGACGATGTAGGAATCGTGGATCGCGATGTCCAATGCAGAGTCGCCCATGCCCAAGAGCGCGGAGGCCACAAAGCCCGAGGTCACAAGCAACAAAGCTGCACCTACGAACCACGTGACCGGGCTCCGTCCAATTCGTTTCTCCATCACCATTTCCGGCTTTGGATCACGGTTTTGGTCAGCAGCAGGAAGATGAGCACCACGCCACCGAAGTAGAGCACATCGCGGAGGTCGATCACGCCACGGCTCATGCTGGCGTAGTGCGCCTGGATGCCGATGTTCTTCAGCGGACCCTCCAGTCCGCCGACAGCGTCGAAGGAAGCGAGCAGTTCAAAACCCATGAACAGTGCGAAGCAGAGGAACACCGCGATGAGGAAGGCGATGATCTGATTGTCCGTGAGGGACGACGCGAACACGCCGATGGCCGTGAAGCATGCTGCCAGGAAGAACAGACCGAGGTAACTGCCCCACGTCCCTCCGGTGTCGATGTTCCATGCTGGAACGGACAGCTGGCCAACGCTCCAGTAGTAGACCAGCGTTGGGATGAGCGCCATCAGCACCAGCAGCACGGCCGCAGCGTATTTGCCGAACACCAGCGTGAACTCGCTGATCGGTTTGGTCAACAGAAGCTCAAGCGTTCCCGCGCGGCGCTCCTCGCTGAAGCTGCGCATGGTGACAGCGGGGACCAGGAAAAGGAAGACCCAAGGCGCCAGGAAGAACAACGGGCCGAGGTCCGCATAGCCCAGGTCAAGGATGTTGTCCGGGAAAACCCATAGGAAGAGCCCTGTGATCAGCAGGAAGACCACGATCACGATGTGGCCGATGAGTGAGCCGAGGAAGCCCCGGACCTCTTTGCGGATGAGCGCGCGCATGCGTGGAGGCGGCCAAGGTAAGAGCGTGGCTTAGCGGCCAAGAGGGTGCGCGAGGAACGGTATCCACAACGGAACGAGCGATCGCGCCAGCGGCGGATTACATTTGGAACATGGCAGGTAAAGCACCAACGACCAACAGAAAGACAAAGCCCTCTGCTGAAGGACAAGCAATGAACGAGGCCTTCAAGAAAGCCACCAAGCGCGCGATGGTGGAGGCCTTCAAAGTCCGGAAGACAATCATGATCCAGAAGGATGGCTGGCTGGTCATGGTGAACAAAGCTGGTAAGGTGGTGAGGCGAGTGAAAAAGCTCCCCGAACTTCAATTACCTGCGACCTGAGCATGTCCGGTGTGTTGCGCTTGCGTGTCTTCGCAGGTCCCAATGGGTCCGGCAAGAGTACCATGTATCGGCAAGTCCGGTCGACGATGGTGAATGGTCGACCGGTTGACTTAGGTGTTTATGTCAATCCGGACGATATCGCTGCCGAGCTCCGAAAGACCAAGCGGTTCAATTTCGGGAGATATGCAGTCGTTTCCGATGAGAACAAGTTCGGCAGATTTGCTCGATCCTCCGGGTTGATCCCCTCAGAGGCAGACCAACTCTGGTTTCAAACGAGTCAACAGTGGGGGACGAATCTGTTGAAGTTGTCCAGGGCATCTGACGCTGAGCGGTTCGCACAGATCCTCGCCCAACACATTGTCGACCTTCTTTTGGTGGCGAAGAAGAAGCTCTCATTCGAGACGGTCTTCAGCCATCGGTCCAAGTTGGAGGTAATGGAGAGAGCGGCGAAACTCGGATACAAGGTCTACTTGTATTTCATCGCTACCAATGATCCTGAGATCAACAAGGACCGCGTACGGACCAGGGTTGAGCAAGGTGGCCACGATGTGCCACCGGAGCGGATCGAATCAAGATACCATCGCTCTCTCGACCTCCTATTGGAAGCATTGGCCTTGTCCTATCATGCGTACGTCTTCGATAATTCCGGATCAGCAGAGGAGCGCAACATGTTCGCGGAGCGCAAGCGCATTTCGATGAACGGAGGGGCCACATGGAGCTACCCCTTTGCACGAGCTCCAGACTGGTTCGTAAACGTGCTGCTCAAGGGCTCTCCAGAAATGGTTCAAATGGCTAAAGCGTTACTAAGAGAGCGTCTGCGAAATCCACCGAGTTCCTAAGCTCGCTCGGGATGCCCGTATTGGCGAATGGCGGTTAAGGTCCCCTAGAACTCGATCATCGTCTTCCGCTTCTTCTTCACCGGCTTCTTCGGGATCTTCTCCAGGTCGGTCTCGCAGTAGTTCTTCCGCACGAAGATGGCGTCCTTGTCTTTGAGCGCGGCGCTGGCGGCGAAGTCCTGGC
>CAZYPC010000071.1:0-23250 GCA_964649165.1 uncultured Chryseobacterium sp. | reverse complement strand
ACCTGGATCATCTGCGCGATACTGGACGATCACAACTTCTACTGGCACCACCGGCTGGCCCACAACGTACGCCTGCTCTGGGCCGCGCATCTGCCGCACCACAGCGGCCGCAAGTACAACCTCACCATCAGCATCCGCAACGGCTGGTTCATCACCTTGGTGAAGCCCATCTACTGGCTGTGGATGCCCATCCTGGGCTTCGAACCGATCATGATCGCGACCTGTCTCATCGTGAACGCCTTCTACCAGTTCACCCTGCACTCACAGCTCATGCCGTCCTACGGCTGGATCGAGAACATCTTCAATTCGTCCTACGTCCACGTGGTACACCACAGCAGCAACACGGAATACTTGGACCGCAATCACGGCGGGATCTTCACCTTTTGGGATCGCCTCTACAAGACCTGGCAGGCCCCGATCAAGGGAGTGGTACCCAAGTTCGGCATCAGCCACGATCCGAACACGAACAACCCGATCACCCACAACATCTTCGAATTCCAGGAGATCTGGCGGGACGTGAAGAAAGCGCCCGGCCTGAGGAACAAGTTGATGTACATCTTCGGCCCTCCGGGTTGGAGCCACGATGGCAGTAGCATGACCAGCAAGCAGCTTCAAGCAGAATTGGCATTGGCCAAGGCCCAAGGGAAGGAGGTTCCCAAGCACGAGTTCATCCGGTCGAACTGAGACGCCACTTCTAGGGCCGCACAACAAGCAGTCGGGCACTGTCCGTTCTACCGCGGATGCTGCGCAAGGTGCAGCTATAAAGCCCGGGAGCAACGCTCCGCAGGTCGAGTTCCGCTGTCCTGCCGGTGAACAGCACGTCAAGTACCGTTGCTCCGACCGCATCAGTGACCACCAACCGACTGTTGGTCGGAAGAGCAGGACCATTGTAGCGAACGGTTGTCCGGTCGGTGGCCGGGTTGGGGTGGTTCCAGAGTTGGCCGGTCGCACCGCTCAACGCTTCGACACCACTGGTCGCGTCGTTCGTGGTGATCACCTCCAGATCATCGAAATAGAATCCGTCCCGCGCATAGTCGATGTTGGAGGCGATGCGGAAACGCAGATAGGCATCAGCACCGATGAACGCGTCCAGGCTCATCTCTTCCTGCACCCAATCCAGCTGTCGCCCTTCGATGACGGGTTCGTCGTTGCCTTGGAAGTAGGAGCCGGGACGGGTCCAGATCCCGCAGAGCGGCGTCCAGGTCAGGCCGTTCGCAGAGGCGCTCACCTGCACCAGATCACGGATCCGGTTCACGTTCCACTTCGCCCAATATCGCAGTGTGGCGGAAGTGGCATCCTCCAGGTCAATGGGTTCCGCAAGCTCCAGGATATTCTCTTCGTACGGGATGTAATCGCCGACCGGTGAGTCGGTGATGGAGCTTGGAGGTGAGTGCCACTGTTCCGTGGTCAGTCCCCACGATCCGGGTTGCCATGCGCTCAGATCATCAGCGTTTTCCGCGAAGGCCGTGGCGGATGCGCCGTAGAAGCGCTCCACCGTGTCTCGGTGGGTGTATAGCCCATTGCTGACCGCGAGAATGAAGCGCACGCGGTCCCCATCGGTGATCAGCGGTGACAGGTCCAGAAGGATCGAGTCGCGTCGGATCTCCAGCGCGTCCAGATCAGCATAGGAATGCGGCGCACCGGCCGAGGCCACGTTCTCCAAGGGCTCGATGGTGACGGTGAATGTCGCCGGGTCAAGGCCGAGGCGTTGCACATCGAACGGCGCGTAGACGCTCATCTGGCTGTAGATGGGGTCGGAACGGTCCGTGGCCGCGGCATAGGCTCCCACCAGATGGGCCTGCAGGAGGTTCTGGTCCATATTCTCCTGGCAGATGGGTACGATACGCCAGCTCGGTGGCCAGAAACCCTCGTCCGCTTGCCCCGTTTCCGGTGTCATCGAAATGATCTTCGGCTTCTCACCCTGCTCGCCGTACATCCAATCGTCCGAGGAGCCGTTCGTCAGGTAGTTCAATACCTGGTGGCAGGTTCCGTTCGAATAACCGTTGTTCCTCGTCATTCGGGCCGCGTGCGCGGTGAACAGCACCGAATCCGGGGTCAGCAGGTTCTCCTCGGTCGCCCACGGATGGATCACCATATCGCCGTACGCATGGTAGTTCAGCGCCGCCCTGAACTCATGAGCGATGCAGAAGTCGCGCATGGCCTGTGTTTCCGGTTCGGAGAAGGGGCCTGATCCCCGGTAGGTCTCACTGTCGCCATCGGGAGAGGAGCCGAGGTCATCGAGCCCCCAAAGCCAGCCGTAGTTTCGGTTCAGGTCCACACCGAAGGTCCCATCACCGTTATCCCGGCGGTTCTTGCGCCACATGCCGCCGCCGTCCGGATCGGAGTTTTGGTTGTACACGTAGCCATCCGGGTTCAAACACGGCACGAAATACAGCTCACGGTTGTCCACCAGGTAGGTGGCCTCGGGATCCGTGCCGTAGTTCTCCAACAAATACCACATGTAGAAGATGAGCTGCGACATGCTGGCCGGCTCGCGTGCGTGGTGGACCGCGTTGTAGAGCACTTCAGGCTTGTCCTGGTCCGTGTTCGGTGCATTACTGATGCGTACGAAGTGGATCGGTCGGTTCTCCACGGAATAGCCGATGGGCTCCTTGGCCGAGATCAGATCCGGGTAGAGCGCCACCATCTCATCCAGTTGCGCAAGCATCTCGTCCCAGGTGAAGTAGCCGGCGAACGAGCCTGTGGCGAAGTGTTCCGGCACGGTGAAGGTCGTAGGCCCATCACACAGCCAGCCCAGCGCCCGTTCGTCCGCAGGCGCAGGGGTTGCGTTCTGTTCGCGGTAGAAAGCCTGCACGTTCGGGATCAGTACATCGACATCGAAGCCGTGCGTTCGAGCGCGATCGATGTCGTGCTCGCTGAGTTCCACGATGTAGCCTCCATCGGCCCATGCACCATGGTCAATGGGCAGGCCCAACGCGCCAAGTTCCCGCATGCTATGCCCATGGTCATCAAGCACCAGTAGAACACGGGAATAGGTCGGTGGCCCTTGGGCGTTCGCATTCACGAAAGCGAGCAAGGACAAGGGCAGGAGCAGGTATCGCAACATGGCAGGGAAGTTCCGCACCAAGGTAGGCGCTGGCCCCACTGAACAACGTCCGTGAATGCGACCAACGAAGGAAACCAGCGCTACATCCAGGACTACCTGCGAGGCCCCCGCCAGCGGCGGCGGTTGCGTTGCCCCTCCGGACGTTGCTGTTGCTGCGGTTTCGCCTCGCCCTTGCCGGCATTCCCAGCCTTATCGGTACTTCCCAGGAAGGCGTCCACGTCCGCGATCAATTCGCGGGTGAGGGCGGCGTAGTCCTTGGAGGAGCTGTTGCCGCCTGACTGCTTTTGTGGCTCCGCATCGCGCTCACGTCGGCCATCGGGTTGGCGTTGCGGACGCCCCTGAGAGCGGCTCTCGTTGCGCTGTTGCGGTCGGCGGTCTTGGCCACGTTGCTGCTGCTGACCATGGCGCGACTGCTGTGCGCGGGATGATCCTTGGCGTTGTTGCGACTGCTGCCGACGACCCGGGTCGACCACAGGCGTACCACCCTGCATCGGGAAGGGATGTTCCTCAACAACGGGCACATCACGCTTGATGAGCTTCTGGATATCGCGGAGGAATTCGACCTCCTCCTGATCGCACAGGGAAATGGCCAGGCCACTGGCTCCTGCGCGACCGGTGCGACCGATGCGATGCACATAGGTCTCCGGTATGTTCGGGATGTCGTGGTTGATCACGAAACCGAGCATGTCGATGTCGATCCCGCGCGCCGCGATGTCCGTTGCCACCAGAGCCCGGATCTTCTTGTCCTTGAAGTGGGACAGCGCCCTTTGCCGGTAGTTCTGCGCTTTGTTGCCGTGGATCGCGTCGGCAGTGATGCCGGCCTTCACGAGCGCCCGGGCGAGCTTGTCCGCGCCATGCTTGGTCCGCGTGAACACGAGCACCTGACGGATGTCCATCTGCTTCATCAGATGGACGAGCAGGTCGGTCTTCCTGGGCTTGTCCACAAAGTAGACCTGCTGCTGCACCGTTTCGGCCGTGGAGGATTCCGGTGTGACCTCCACTTTCACGGGGTTGGTGAGGATGGAAGCGGAGAGCCGTTGGATCTCCGGCGGCATGGTGGCGCTGAAGAAAAGTGTCTGGCGCTTGGGAGGAATGGCCGCGATCACCTTGCGCACATCGTGGATGAAGCCCATGTCCAACATGCGGTCGGCTTCGTCCAGGATGAAATACTCGAGATCCTTCAGGTGGACATAGCCCTGGCCCATCAGGTCGAGGAGACGACCCGGGGTGGCGATCAGGATATCCACGCCGGCGCGCAGGGCATCGGTCTGAGGCTTCTGGCCAACACCACCGAAGATCACAGTGTACTTCAGGGCGGTATGGCGGCCATAGGCACGGAAGCTCTCTTCGATCTGGATGGCGAGCTCGCGTGTGGGCGTGAGGACCAGCGCCTTGATGGGGCGGCGATTGCCACGGGGATCGTTTCCAGGGTTCTTGGTCGTCCCGGCGTTCACCATGCGCTGGATGAGCGGAATGGCGAAGGCGGCCGTTTTGCCCGTACCGGTCTGGGCGCAGCCCAAGAGATCGCGGCCTTCCAAGAGATACGGGATGGCCTGCGCCTGGATCGGCGTTGGCGTGGTGTAGCCTTCGGTCTGAAGGGCTTTTCGAATGGGCTCGATCAGACCGAGCTGGTCAAAAGAGGGTTGATGCATCGATGTGCTTCAAAATGCGGTCGCAGGTTCATTGGGCCTGCACACGTGTTAGGTGTATCAGAAAAAAACCCTTCGATCGGTCCGGCGCACAATGATCCGCTGGGGATGGCGCTCGGACAATGACTCCTGATCAGGATCGGGAGTGGAAGGCTGGGCGCTCAGGGCGGGCCAAAGGTAGGTGAGCGATAGTCCTGCTCCGGCGGCTTCGGAGCATAACGCTGACAAGAGGAGGTTGGATCAGCTTGGAATTCAGCAAGGCCGCGCGGGACGGGGATATCCGCCCCCGAACAGAACTTAACATAATATAAATTATGCGCCAACGGGGCTAAAGGATAGGTCAGCTACCAACGTTGCGCCCATGCCTGAACCTTCTGGCAACTGGATCTGTCCGCCGACCATGGTCATCCCCTTGAACGGATCGTTCTTCAGCAGCCACGGCCCGTCCAGGTCCACGATATCCGCCTCCGGCGCCAATTGCGCCATGGCCGAGCAGCCCAAGGAGCTTTCACTCATGCTCCCGAGCATCACCTGCATGCCGAGTTGCCGCGCTTTGTCGGCCATGGCCTTCGCCAGATCGAGCCCGCCGCATTTCATGAGCTTCAGGTTCACCCCGGCGAAGTGCGCGTACTTCGCGCCCAAGTCCGCACGATCCTGGATCGATTCGTCGGCGAACACGGCCACCTCCGTTTCGTCCGCCAGCCAATCGTTCATGTCGTCCGTAGCCACCTCGAACGGCTGCTCGAATCCGATGAGCCGATCGGTTCCGACGCTGCGGGCAAGATCCGCCGCGTCCAACATGTTCTTGAACCCCTGGTTGCCATCCAGCAGCAACCGGCGATCATCCCGGCCGATGATGCGCGCCACACGCTCGGCTGCGTGCTGGTCTCCGACCTTCAACTTCAACCCGGTGCTTCTGGGCAACTCGGCCAACCGCATTTCGGCCTCATCTGCGCTGCACATTCCGATGGTCATCAGCGTCACCGGCTGCTCAATACCGTCAATTTCAAGCAGCTTACGCACAGGCCATTGACGATTCTTGCTTATCAGATCGATCAAAGCAGTCGATAGCCCGGCGCGAAAGGCAGGCGCCCCTTGGGTCTCGGGCAGCGAATTGAGTTGCATCAGCATTTGGCCCGGATGCCCCGGCAACTTGCCCGCCACCGAGGTCAGCCGCTCAATGGTGCCTTGGATGGTCTCGCTCACGTAAGGCGGAAGGGTCACCTCCCCGTAGCCCACAGCCCCGTTCTCTTCGGCTCGCACGAACAGCGCATCCGTACCGTCGCGCAGGCCGTGTGCCGTGCCGAACGGGTGCTTGAAAAGCAATCTGTAGGTGCAATAACTGAGCGTGAACCCCATCCCAGCGTCTAAGATGATCGTTCGAGCGATACCGCGGATGAAGACGGCGTGAATTCTCGTCCGGAAATAAAAGGAAGGAGCCCGGCTTGGTCGCCGGGCTCCCAGGACCAACGGCAACGGTCGTTTACTTCACGAGGTAGGTGATCCGTGTGAGCCATTTCGTGCTGTCAGGTTCCGAACCGGGATCGGTCAGGTACTCTTCGATCACATTGGAGTGATGCGTGTAATTGTTCGCCTTGATGTAGGCGTCCATGGCGGTATGAGGCGCCATCATGTTGCTATATCCCCCGTAGTAATCGATCGTCAGGGCTTTGCTAGCCGGTGACTCGTACAGGTCGAGCCCTTTGAGCTTGGCCTTCGCATCCATCGCCACGGGAATGGCGGCGATCATGTCGGCTGTCATCTCCTTCTCGTTCCATTCAAAGTAAATACCGCTCGGAGCGCCGGCAGGTGGTACCCCGGCCTTGCCTACGGCGGCCATGCCCTCGCCGAAGTGCTTGGTGTAGAAGTCCTTCATGTCGGACCATTTCACCACCTCGCGCTTGCCCACCCAGAGCTTGGCCGGCCATTCGGAAACCGCTACCGCATAGCTCGGCTCGGCCGCCTTGGCCTTGTCGGCTTCGGCCTGCTTGCTCTCGCAGATCGTTCTCAGGTTCGCCAGGCCGGTGTCGAAATCCTTCTCGATACCGCTGCCCATGCCCATGAACATCATGATCGCCCGCCACTGGAACGGGATCTCATTGGTCAAGGACCACGTCACTTCCGTGCTGTCGTTCTTGGGCGCAAGGTCAAGTGACACTTTGCTCACCAGGAAGTCCCCGAAGGCCAGATCGGTCTTGACGCTCTTGTCCGGCTCCAGCGCGGTGATCGTTTGAGAGCCCTGCATCACGGTATCTCCATTCCAACTCGTCTTGAAGCCCACCGTGCCGTCCTCGCCTTCACTGGTATAGACGGCGTTCTTGTCCATGTTATGCCAGACGCCCCACTCATCCATGTTCTTCAGCTTGCTGATGTACGCGTAGATCGTTGCCGGCTGGGCTTTGATCGTAGTGGTGCGCGCTACGTTCGTTCCCGATGGGGAGAAGAGGGAAATGATCAGCCAGAGGCCGGCCAGTGCGGCTACGATGATCAGAATGGTCTTCAAAGCTCTCATGTGCGGTGCGCCGTCGAGCAGGCGCCGGGTTGGTTTCGTGGAAAGTCCCGAAAGATGGCATTTCGGCCGTCAAGCACAGCGCTGCATCCCCGCCTGACGATGGTCGCTGGCATGGTGTTTTCTTTGTGGCCGGGCCGGCCCACCACCCCGGCCACATACCCACACATGACACTTCGCCCCGCCCTAGTTCTGCTTTTCGCGATAGCGCTGCTCCCTGCACTTACCGGCTGCAAAGGCAGCAAGAAGACCACCGCTGCGGGCACCAAGGTTGAAATGCCCTTCACCGGCAACAAGTACGAGAGCAACAACCGCTTCTTCCGAGGTACGGGCACCGGGGTGAGCGTGAAGCAGAACATCGCCCGTAGCAAGAGCGACCTGGAAGCCAAGAACCAGCTCGCCGGCCAGGTCGGCACGAACATCCGGGCGGTCACCGATCAGTACCTCGGGCAAACGGAGAACGCCCAGGCCGCTGATGTCGCCGACAAGTTCCAGACCCTCGTGCGCGAGGTAATGAACACCCAGATCGGCGATCTCCGGAAGATCGGCGAAGAGGTCCGCCTGAACGAGACCACGCAGGAATTCACGGTGTACACGGCCTATGAGATCAAGAAGAACGCCATGTTCCGCTTCATGAAGAAGCAGGCGCAGGTGAACGAAAAGCTGGACGAGACCGCCCGCAAGCGTATCGAGGAGATCCTGGACGAGGAGATCAAGAAGGCCGACCTCGAAGATCACGACTGAGTTCGGTCATCGGTAGGATGGTCTGACAGGATGGCGCCCCGTGGTAGACGGCGTCAGGTTTGATGAGTACGCTTCGAACCAAAAGACCTGAAAAGCAATGATGGGCGCATACGCCATCGGCATCGTGGTGATGCTGGTGAGCATGTTGGTAAGCTGGCAACTGAAAAGCCGCTTCCAGAAGTACTCGAAAACCCCGCTGGCCAACGGCATGAGCGGGGCGGAGATCGCGCAGGCGATGCTGCATGACCACGGCATCCGTGACGTGCGCGTGGTGAGTGTTGCCGGTCAGTTGACGGACCACTACAACCCGGCGACGAAGACAGTTAACCTGAGCGACCTGGTCTACCATGGCCGCAATGCCGCCGCAGCGGCTGTGGCTGCGCACGAATGCGGGCATGCCGTGCAGCACGCCAAGGGCTACGCGTGGCTGACCATGCGGAGCAAGCTCGTGCCCGCCGTGCAAGTGAGCAGCACGGTGATGCCTTGGGTGATCCTCGGCGGCGTTCTGCTGATCAACAAATTCCCCGCGCTCTTGCTGGCCGGTATCGGGTTGTTCGCGATGACGACGCTGTTCAGCTTCATCACGCTGCCTGTGGAATATGACGCGAGCAACCGCGCGCTGGCGTGGATCAAACGCAACGGTGTGGTGACCACCAGCGAGTACGCCATGAGCGAAGACGCTTTGAAGTGGGCCGCCCGAACGTACGTGGTCTCCGCCATCGGATCGTTGGCGACGCTGCTCTACTACATATCGATCTACATGGGTCGCCGCGATTGAGCGATGTCCCACTGACACTGGAAAGCCCGGCGAACGCCGGGCTTTCTCGTTTGCTCTACAACCGCAGCTGAATGGCGATGGACGGGGTGGACGCGCATGACCACTAACGAAAGGAGTCTATCGGCGTTCATCCCGTCCATCCTCTCCAACGGCGGCCACATGCCGGTCTTTGGATCACTCCAAGCGAAGAACCACCGGCAGGTGATCGCTGTAGCCATCCCGGTGGTACTTCGTTCCGCTGAACGTGCGGTTGGGCTGGTCGCCGTATTTGGGGTGATGGAAGATCAGGCGGCGATCCTTCACCGCTGCGGCTGAAACGGCGTGAAGGCCGTTTTTCCCAGGGTATGCGAGAGAATGACTGACGATCAGATGATCGAAGTATTGCCACGCACTGTTGTGACTGATGCTGCCCCGAGGCTCCTCCTTGTCCATACCCACAAGGTCGTACATATCAGCACCATGATCGTCGCTGATCAGTTCATCGGTCAACAGGCCCTTTTTCAAGCTGGCGTCCAACGATCCGTCGTTCAGGTCGCCCATGATGACGATCCGGGCCTCCGCGTTCGCGGCCAACAGCCGGTCCACTTCGCCGCGTACAGTTTTCGCTGCGGCCATCCGTTTCGGGGCGCTTTCCTCCTCCCCTTCTCTCCTGCTGGGCCAATGGTTCACGAATACCTCGATCGGGCCGACGTCCTTGACGCTGACCGTCGCATGCAGGATATCCCTTGTCTTGTCCGAACCCAGGTCCACATTCAGCCAGACGGTCTCCCCCACCGTCGCGCGCTTGCGGTCGACCAGCAAGGCCACATCGATCCCGCGCTCATCCGGTGAATCCTGGTGCACCGTGGAGTAGTTACCCCGGTCAAGCGGCGGTGTCTTCGCTAGGTCTTCCACGACGTTCCGGTTCTCCACCTCGCACAGGCCGATCATTACAGGTAGTTCTTCTCCTGCCAAACCGATCGCCTCGGCCAGTTGATGGAGTTTGCGGTCGTAACGTTCCGTGGTCCACTGCAGCTTACCGTCCGGTGTGAAGTCGTCGTCCCCGGAGCCGGGATCATCCTTCGTGTCGAAGAGGTTCTCCACGTTGTAGAACACCACGTTGAAAATCGTGTCCGCCCCGCCGCCCGAATTGACAACCTGACCAGGGAGCGCGTCCTGGTCCGGCAGCCATTCGCGTTGCGCAGGGTCGATCGGCTCGCCGCACGACCACAGCAACATGAGCACGGCGAGGAGGTTGAACCTTGTCATGGCTATCCGAAGAGGCCGCCGCTCCTGCGTCGGCGCGTGGTTGTCTTCAGCCCGAGTACGCCCAACAGGCCACGGGTAAGTGTGCTGGCCAGCGTGCGGCCGACCTGGCGCACCATCGTATTCTCACTGATCTTCTCCAGCGTGCTCTTCTCCTCCTTACCGGGCTTCACCTTCTTCTCTTCTTTCGGCTCCTCGGCATCATCGCCCTCCTCGTTCTTCATCCGCTTCTCCAGGATCTCGAAGGCGCTCTCGCGATCGATCACCTCGTTGTACTTCCTGGCGATCGCACTGTTGCTGACGAGCGCCTGGATCTCGGCCGGTGTGAGCACATCCATGCGCGTGGCCGGGGCCCGCATCAGCGCGTGGGCCAGGGGTGTCGGCGTGCCCTTTTCGCTGAGCACGGTGACGATGGCCTCCCCGATGCCCAGTGAGGTGAGCAGTTCCTCGGTCTTGTAGAAGTCCGTCAGCGGATAGTTCTCGGCCGTCTTCTTGATCGCGGTCCGGTCCTTGGCGGTGAAGGCGCGTAACGCGTGCTGGACCTTCAGACCTAGTTGACCGAGCACGCTGTCCGGCACGTCCATCGGGTTCTGCGTGCAGAAGTACACGCCTACACCCTTTGAGCGGATCAACTTGATGATCGTTTCGATCTGCTGCAACAGCGCGGGCGTGGCGGTGTTGAAGATCAGGTGCGCCTCGTCGATGAAGAGGCAGAGCTTGGGCTTTTCCGGGTCCCCGACCTCCGGGAAGGTCTGATAGATCTCCGCCAGCAGGCAGAGCATGAACGTACTGAACAGGTGCGGTTTGCTCTGCAGGTCCGTAAGGCGAACGATATGCACGACGCCTTTGCCATCCCGCGTGACGAGCATGTCCTGCGGGTCGAAGCTCCGCTCGCCAAAGAACTTCTCGGCGCCTTGTTGCTCAAGTTCGATCAGCTTGCGGAGGATGATGTTCACCGTGGCCGGGCTCACCGAACCGTAGGCCTTCTGGATATCCGCCTTGCCTTCCTGTGTCACGAATTGCAGCACGCGCCGCAGGTCCTTGATGTCCAGCAACGGCATGCCCTTGTCGTCGCAATACTTGAAGACAAGTGCGAGAACGCTCTGTTGTGTCTCGTTCAGATCAAGGATCCGGCTCAACAACACGGGGCCGAACTCGCTCACCGTGGCACGCAGGCGAGCTCCGGGTTCATCACTGAGCGTGAGCAGTTCCACGGGAATGGCAGCAGGCTCATAGGCGAAGCCCAGCTTCTGGTGGCGAGCAGTGATCTTGTCATTCACCGTTCCCGGCGCGGCGATACCGCTCAGGTCGCCCTTGATGTCCATCAACAACGTCGGCACGCCGTTCAAGCTCAATTGCTCGGCCAGTGTCTGCAACGTCTTCGTTTTCCCGGTACCCGTTGCGCCAGCAATGAGGCCGTGGCGGTTCATGGTGCGCAGGAGAACTTTCACCGGTGCGGCAGAAGCACATTCGCCGTTCAGCAGGGGGGCTCCGAGTACCAAGCTTCCACCGTTGAAGGTGTAGCCATCGGTCATCTGCTTCAAGAAGTCGTCCGGGACAGGCATGGGCAAACGTTTACGGTGCGAAGCAAACGAGAAAAGGGGCGTGAGCCCCGGTTCTCAGTCGCGGTCAGCATTCGATCGAAGGCAAGCGGTCTCAGCGCACATTCCCCAAGGACATTCGGGGTCGTGTGTCAGGGGTCAATTGAAGAGCTTTCCAACAAGGCCTTGGGCCGCGCCGGCCATGCCTCCCTGGTTGCCCATGAAGCTGCCGATCAAGCTTTGGAGATTGCCGTGATCACCGCCTACTTTCTGGGTAATGAGGTTGGTGATCAGCGGCAGCAAGAGCGCCTGAACACCACTGGCCTTGTCGCTGCTCAGACCAACATCGCTGGTGAGCTTGCCTTGAAGTACTCTGCCGATGTTGCTGAGAATGCCATCCGCACCGCTCGTGTTCTGTGCCTGGCTGAACAGGTTCAGCATGTCATCCATGCCGAAGCCGCCCCCTCCACCCACCACCTCCTGAAGGCTGTTGGCGGTCGCTTGGATGGAGCCATGAGCTTGCTGTTCATTCAGGCCTAGCTGTCCGGTGAGCTGCGGAAGTGCTTGTTGCTTGAGCGAGGAAAGGATCTGGTCGAGCATGGGTTTTCGTTTGGGGTTCTTCAGACCGAAAGATCAGCGCGTGATCATCCCTTGCCGACGTTGTTCAGAAAAAAAAGGGCCGTCCGAAGACGACCCTTGTGTCGGAGCCTCCCGCCGGATTTGAACCGGCGACCTGCTCATTACGAATGAGCTGCTCTACCGCTGAGCTAGGGAGGCTGAAGTAAGGTCCCGCTGACGAGCGGGGCGGCAAATGTAGAAGACCGCCCCGCTCGTCAAAGGACCGGGATCAACGCTTGACGAACCGCGCCGTCGCGCCATCCACCGAACGTAACGTGTAAACGCCCTCCGCAAGGGCGGAAACGTTCACCGCGCTCAACCCCACGGCATTGGTGCGCTCGCGCAGTACCACACGGCCAGCTGCGTCCAGCACCTGGAAGGCCGCATTCGCTTTCGAGGCGGGCAGACGTACCATCAGCGTGTTCTCCGCCGGGTTGGGGAAAAGACCCATCGGTTCGTCGGCCATGCTTCCCACGCCCGTGCTGGTGCGCAAGTCGAGGGCCAGGCGGCCGGCGCTTACGCCGACAGGAACGCTGCTGAGGATCGTTCCATCATAACTGATCACATGCAGGTCTCCGGTGGTGAGGAAGTCCGTGGTGGTGCCGTACATGACGTGGTTGATGGGATCGTCGATCAGTCCGTATGTAGCCGGGGAAGGATCCAGGGTGTCCAGCACGGCATCCGTGGCCAGGTCGTACCGGTTCAGTTTGTTCTGTGCGTATTCCATGAAATAGACCCTTTCGTCCACAAGCGCGGAAGAACCACAGCCGGAACTCAAGGCCACATCGTTGGTGTGGTCGATGGCCGTACCTCCGATGGCGTATTTGCTGATGCTGCTCCCCGTAAAGTCCTTGTTGTTGAAGGTGTACACGTAGCCGTTGGTCACCATCACATGCTCCGGGTTCAGTCCGTTCTCTCCCAGATCGATCGATGCCTCCCAAGCGCTGGTGCTCAGATCGAGTACGCCGAGCTTGCCCACGGAATTGCCCCATTCGAACCCGTTGTTCACGGCGATATACGCCTTGTCCCCTTCCACCTGAACGCCTTCGCAGCTATAAGGCAGGGTGGCGGTATCGATGGCGTAGAGCACGTCGAGCGTGTTCTTGTCGCGCACTTCGCAGTAGGTCGGTAGACCGCCTACCTCACCGCGCGTGATCACCAGCGCCTCGTTCCAGAAGGCGAAACGACGGATCCCGGTAACCTCCGCTTCGTCCAGAAGAGCGAACGTGTTCGCATCATACTTCAGCAAGCGGTGATCGGCCGCCACGTAGACCGCCTCACCGTCAACGGCGACGTGATTGCCGAAGCGGGCATCCGCGATCGTAGCTACCGTTGCGTACGTGCCGGCCACAGGATCGTACGTACCTAGCGTCACCGGCACGTCCTGGGTCTGTGTATTGAAGTTGAAGTAGCCTTCATTGAGCACCAGGACCTGATGCACGTATTGTTGGGCGTTCGCGAACGCCGTTGCGGCCATTGCGGAGGCCAGGAGGAATGAACGGTACATGGATGGGGTGTTGTGCCTTCTTCACCGGAAGGCGGTTAGTGTATGGCCCTCATCGGCAGGCTCGCCTGTACCGCAAGCGTACCTGGTCGATCCGGGCTTTGGCTGCGCCGGTTCAGGTCTTCTGGCTCACCATCCTTTCCCCTTGCGCCTTCCCGATCGCCTTGCGATGATCAGTGGCTTCGTGCAAGCGGCTTTACGATGGTTCACAGCTGCGGGAACAGCTCCCGGATCACACGGGATTCCCTTGGCCGAACGCGCGGCGAATGTAGATGGCGGTCAGCTACGACCGTAAGGATGCCGGAAGCACTGAATGCGCGACCCAGGACGACATCCGGTCCTCCATACCTCGTTGGGTGTTACGGGGTATCTTGGCCGCAAGCCGCATGAGCGAATACACACTGAAACCCGTGACCATCTCCGATGCGGACATCATCGAGATAGCCGGCTTATTGCGCACGGTGTTCCCGGATGCGGAGCATTTCACGGACGAGGCGGTCGGCTGGCAATACCGCGACAACCCGGATGGTCAGGTGGTCGGTTTCAACGCTTGGGAGAACGCGGTGCTGGCGGCACACTATGTCACCATTCCGCTCACGGCGCGCGTGCAGGGCGCCGTGGAACGTGGGCTGCTATCGCTGAACACCGCGACGCATCCGGCACATCAGGGCAAGGGCCTCTTCACCCGTCTGGCCAATGCCACTTATGCACACGCGAAGGAGATGGGGTTCGGCTTCGTCGTCGGCGTGGCGAACGCGAGCAGCACGCATGGGTTCACCAAGAAACTGGGCTTCCAACTGGTGTCTCCGCTTCGGGCGATGATCGGCGTTGGGCCACTTCCCTTCCGGGCCACCGATCACCCTGTCGCCTATGAGCGGGTCTGGAACGAAGCCTCGGTGCGCTGGCGTTTGGGCCATCCGGCCTATCGTTACGCATGGAAGCGGAGTGGGGACCTGCATATGGTGCTCAGTGAGCGGTCACAATTCGGTGCGCGCTACGTGTTGGGCGCCTACTGCGGAAAGCAGTGGGAGGCCTGTGCTCCTGAAGAGCTGAAGTCCGTCGCCCTCAAGACGTGGATCGGCCTGGACCCGGCGATGAACTGGTCCGGCAGGCTTTATCTCAATGTGCCCATGCGTTTCCGTCCATCACCCTTGAACCTCATCTTCAAAGACCTCACCGGAAGGAACCGCACGCTCGCAGCCGACCGCGTGCGCTTCCACGCGATGGACTTCGACATTCTCTGAGGGTCAGAATTTCACCTGCGCTCCCAACTGGAATTGCACCCCGCTGGTCTTGAGCGTGGCCGCATAGTCCAAGGCGCTCAGCGTCGTGTCCTCCGGATCCCGGTCCTTCCATTTCAGCGAATGCGATGCGAACTTGAACCCGAAATTCAGGCCGAACGTGTTGCCGAAGTAGTACTGGGCTTGGGCACCGAACCGGAAGTGGCCGCCTGCATACGTGTCATCGAACTTCTTCGTGCCGCTCTCCACGTCGCTTATGCGCAGCGCACTCAAGCCCAGGTCGGCGTTTATGTGTATGGCGAAGCGCTCCCCGTTGAGAATGTAGTACCGTGGCTCCAGGCTGAAGATGAAGAACGCGTTCGGGTGCGTGCCGGCCGAGTCGATATAGCGTCCCGGTTCGATGCACACGCCCACACTGAACTTGTTCGACACTCCCACCTGCAGGTCGAGCGGGAACGAGACCGTCGCGGCACCATCCTCCGAAGACTTGGAAACCCGACCGAGGATCGGATAGGTGGCGCTGAAGTTGAATTCGGTATTGAAGAGGCCCAAGCTCGTACCAAGACCGGCCTGGAATCGTCCCTTGGCATTCACCTGTCCGAAACTCACGGAAGCCACGCCCAATGAGGCCAGAAGGACGATCACATGTTTCATGGGTCTGCGTTTGCTCCGGCCAAATTACCGTCGCTGGTCCGGGACCCGCAGGTCCAGGCGATCGATTCTCCACATCCCCCTTTTCGTGGAAAGCCGCTGTGAAAAGAATGAAGTGGGTCTTGAGCCAGGGTTAAGTGACCCTCTATATTCGCCCCGCGTCGGAACCGTAGAGAACGACGTTGGATGGAGATGCAGATGGAGAATACCGAGAAGGAAACAGCGGAGTCCAAGACCGCCCGCTGTTACAGTGAGTACAGCAACAGCGGGGCGGTGGAGTTCTGTCCTTTCAAGGACCTGAATCTCCCGACGAGCTACGCTGAGGTGGTAAGCCGCTTCCGGAAGCTGCAGGGTGAGCGGGCCATTGAAGTATTCAATTGAGTCTTGGTGCATACCGTCTGAGCCCCGATGCGTCGGGGCTTATCGTTGATGGGCGTTCAGGTGCCTTTCAGGCTCGGGGCTTGCCATCGTGACGTTCGGCAGCCAGATGGTATCGTTGACCACAGGTCGATGAGCGACCATGAACTGGCGTTTCGAGCGTTCCAGACGGAAAAGATGACCGTGGCAGCACCACGCCATGTGACCGATCAGGTAATCGGCTAACTTCAGGGCCATCCTCCGCGCGTCGTCATCGGCCGCCCTCCTTCCGGAGAAAAGAGAAGGACAAGTGGTCATGAGCGACCTCCACGGTGGGGAACGTTCAACCAACCAACCCTACCAACCATGAAAGTGTTCGATGACAAGCACATCAAGAACGTCGTACTGCTGGGCTCCCACGGATGCGGCAAGACCACGCTGGCCGAAACAATGCTCTTCGAAGCGGGTCTTATCCCACGCCGCGGCCGGGTCGAAGACAAGAACACGGTGAGCGACTACCACGCCCTGGAACACGAGCGAGGAAGCAGCGTGTACAGCACCGTGCTGCACACCGAGTGGAGGAACTACAAGATCAACATCATCGACACGCCGGGGCTGGATGACCTCATCGGCGAAACAGTGCCCGCGTTGCGCGTGGCCGATACCTGCGTGCTGCTGCTCAACGCGCACCACGGCGTGGAGGTGGGCACGGACCTGGTCTGGGAGCACATGCAACGCTACGATCGTCCGGTGATCATCGGCGTGAACCAGCTCGACCATGCCAATGCGGATTTCGATGCGACCGTTGAACAAGCGAAGGAGCACTTCGGCAGCGCTGTCACCGTGATGCAGTACCCCGTTGAACAAGGCGACGGGTTCCACCGCATCATCGACCTGTTGAAGATGACCATGTATGTCTTCAAGGACGCGGGGGGGAAACCGGAGAAACAACCGATACCGGAAAGCGAGAAGCAGCGAGCGGAGGCGCTGCACAAGGAACTGGTGGAAAAAGCCGCCGAGAACGATGAGACGCTCATGGAGCACTACTTCGATAAGGGCGAGCTCGATGAGGACGAGATGCGCAAGGGTTTGAAGCAGGGCATGATGAAACGCTCCTGTTTCCCGGTCTTCTGCCTGAGCGCGCTGCGCAACATGGGGAGCGGTCGCCTGATGGGCTTCATCGATAACGTGGCCCCCAGCGCCATCGAGATGCCAGCGGAGGAGCTGGTCGGCGGCGGGGAATTGCGCTGCGAAGCCGGCGGCCCGACCGTGCTCTTCACGTTCAAGACCGTGATCGAACCGAAAAGCGGGCATATCACCCTGTTCAAAGTGATGAGCGGAGAGGTGCGCGAAGGCATGGACCTGATCAATGACAACAGCGGCACACCCGAGCGCGTGAACCAGCTCTTCATCCTGGACGGTCATGAGCGCAAGCCGGTCGAGAAACTGGTGGCCGGGGACATCGGCGGCACCATCAAATTGAAGGACACCGCGACGGCCCACACGCTGCACACTCCGGGCAAGTCCATCAAGCTTCAGCCCATCGCCTTTCCGGAACCGCGCTTGCGGCAGGTGATCAAGGCGAAGGACCAGAAGCAGGAAGAGAAACTGCATGCGGCCCTCCTGGAGATCCAGAAGGAGGATCCCACGATAGTCCTTACGTACCAGCGGGAAACGGGCCAACAGATCGTGGGCGGACAAGGCGAACTGCACCTGAACCTGTTGAAGTGGAAACTGAGCCATCACTACAAGGTGGACGTCGACTTCCATGCGCCACGCATCCCTTATCGGGAGACCATCCGCAAGGCCGCGGACGCGAGTTATCGGCACAAGAAACAGACCGGCGGAAGCGGTCAGTTCGGCGAGGTACACCTACGCATCGAACCGTGGTACGATGGCATCCCCGAGCCGACCGGCGTCAGTGTTCGAGGCAAGGAAGAACATGACCTGGCAACAGGCGGCAAATTGGTCTTCTACAACTGCATTGTCGGTGGGGTCATCGACAACAAGTTCATGCCGAGCATCCTGAAGGGCGTGATGGAGAAGATGGAGAAAGGACCACTGACCGGGTCGCCGGCACGCGACATCCGTGTGATCGTGTACGACGGCAAGATGCATCCGGTGGACAGCAACGACATCAGCTTCAAGATCGCCGGCCTACAGGCCTTCCGCGAAGCCTTCAACCAAGCGGACCCGCAATTGATGGAGCCGGTGCAGGAAGTGGAGGTGCGCGTACCCTCCGACCTGATGGGCGACGTGATGACCGATCTTCAAGGCCGACGCTCCATCGTCATGGGCGTTGACGGTCAAGGGCGTTACCAGATCATCAAGACCCACACACCACTGGCGGAGTTGGACCGGTACAGCACCACGCTGCGCAGTCTCACCCAGGGACGTGGTACATACGCGGAGAAATTCCATGCGTACCAGCCGGTTCCGAGCGAGTTGCAGCACAAGTTGGTGACCAGCCACAAGGAGGAAGAGGTCGCGGTCTGACCCTCCCGATCATGAACCGGGGGCTGTGCACCGAAAGGTTCACGGCCCCTTTTCATTCGCCCGCACACCCGGAAATTTGCTCCGCACGTCGAAAGCAGGATCCTATCGACCCTCATCCGGCACCTGTCGAACAGACATGCGTGCATGGGAATGATGACCCACTACTTTCCGTGCCTCGTGTATCCGCGTCCGATATGAACAAGAGCGACCGCCCCCAGGGACTGAGCCTCACATACGCCACGACCTACGACCCCAAGAACGTACGGGCTTGGAGCGGTACGGTATATCATGTCGCACACGCACTGGAGGCCAAAGGTGTCCGCATGGAGTATCTGGGTGAACTGGCCAAGAACCAGGTCTTCGTGCACAAGGCGGTGAACAAGCTCTCGAAGATGGCGCGACTGGGCGAGATGTTCCCGGTGGAGCGCACCGAGCGCATGGCCGACCTGTTCGCGCGGCGCATCAGGGAGCACTTGATGACCAGCCGGTCCGATATGGTCTTCTCCCCCAGCAGCATCCCCATCGCCCTCCTGAAGACCAAGCGTCCGAAGGTGTTCTACACGGATGCGACGTTCGCGGGCATCCTGGCAGGCGACCCTGCTTGGAGATCCTACCCGAAGAGCTACCTGGCGGAAGGGCACCGGCTGGAACAGGCCTCCTTGGACAATTGCGACCTGGCGATCTATGCGAGCCAGTGGGCAGCGAACACGGCCCGGGAGCACTACCAGGCGGACAGCTCGAAGATCCGCGTAGTTCCTTTCGGCGCGAACTTCACCCGATCGCCGGATGCCGGGGTGGTGCTCCAGGAATTGGACAAGCGGTCCGACAAAGAATGCCAGTTGCTGTTCATGGGTGTGAATTGGGCGTTCAAAGGCGGTGCGAAGGCCTTGGAGGCGGCGCGGATCCTGAACGAACGCGGACTGCGCACCCGGATCCACCTGGTAGGTTGCCAGCCCGAAGTGGACGTGTTGCCCACGTGGGCCACGGCACACGGCTTCATTTCAAAGGAGACCCAGGAGGGCCGCGATAAGATCGCTTCCCTCTTCGCCACGTCGCACTTCCTGCTTCTGCCCACGCTGGCTGATTGTCTTGGACTGGTGCTCTGTGAAGCCAACGCGTTCTGCGTGCCGGCATTCGCGAACAACGTAGGTGGCGTCGGCGAGGTGGTGAAAACCGGCATCAACGGACATCTTTTTCCGCCCGACGCGCCTGCAAGCGATTGGGCCGACCGCATCGCGGAAGTGTTCACCGATACTTCAGCCTATCGTGCCATGGCCTTGCGCAGCCGGGCGCAATTCGAGGAGCGGCTCAATTGGGACAGCGCCGGAACGGCGATCCATGCGCACTTGAGCGAGCTGCTCCGCGCTGGCATCAGGGCCTGACGATCCCCTGCGTACCGGCAGGCAGTTCCAGAACGTTGTTATCACGGTCCTTGTCGGCCAATCGGTTCTGAGGATCTACTGTGACCGAACGAACCCTGTCCATCGGGACGGGTATCCCGAACGTGTACTCCGGAGCGGTCCACAACCATGGCGGAAGGACGGTCTGCGGCCGGCCTTCCAGGCCCTCCTTCCGGGCACCGAGCATCAGCGACAGGGGGATGTGGAACAAGGAGGCCTCCCCGTTGCCGTCAGCTACGGCCACATCCACCGGCATGATCATCTCCCCCACCCGCCCGAGCGTGATATATGTGCTGTCGGAGCGTCCGTTTACCACCTTCACGGCGTAGTCCAGCTCGCGCGTCGAATTGATCCACTCATCAAAGTACCAGTCAAGCTGGATCCCGCTCTCCTTCTCCATCACCCGGCGCACGTCGATGGGCTCAGGGTGCTTGAACCGGCAGACATCATAGTAGCGGAGCAATCCCCTGTGCAGCGTGCTGTCCCCGATCACCGCTCCCAATTGATCGAGAAAGAACTCTCCCTTGCTGTAAGCCGTTGCACCATATCCCCTGTTCGTGCGGAAGTGGTCCGCGTGGGTGCTCATGGGCTCGTGGTTTTCGCTGCCCGCGAGCTGCAGGTAAGCCTCGGTCGCATCGGCATGCACCCTCCCCGGTTGTTGTCCGGGGAACAACTCGCGCATCACTTCGCTGCTCGCATACTCCGTGAAACCCTCATCCATCCAAGGGTAGCTTCCCTCGTCACTGGCGAGCATGCCGTAGTACCAGTTGTGTACGCTCTCATGCACGCTCACGCCGACCAGGCTTCCCAACCGGCGGCTGCCGGTGATCAGCGTCAGGTTCGGATATTCCATCCCGCCGTCACCACCTTGCGCGAACGTGAAGTGCGGGTAGGGATAGGCACCGAAGCGTGTGGCCATGAACTGGAAATGCTTCACCATGTAGGCCGGTAGCTCCTTCCACGTAGAGGCGCTCTCACCCTTCTCCTCGAAGATGAAATGCAGCAACGGCCCATCCGGGACCTGGGCGGTCATATGCGTATAGTCCGGATCGGCGGACCAGCCGAAGTCATGGACGTTCTTGGCGATGAAGTGCCATTCCAGTTTCGCGTCCGTGCGCTTCTGCGGTTTGGCCAGCGTCGCGTACCCATGCCCGATGGAAGCCGCATTCTCCAAGGTACCCGAAGCGGCTACGGTGTACGAGCTGTCCAAAGTGAGGCGCACGTCGTAGTCTCCCCACTCCCCGTAGAACTCGCGGCCTACGTATGGATCGGGATGCCAGCCTTCATGATCATACGCCGCGATCTTGGGGAACCATTGCGTCATACTGTACGCGATACCTTCCTGGCTGTCTCTTCCACTGCGCCGGATCTGCACCGGCACCTGCCCATTGAAGGCGAACGTGATCGTGGTGGACTTCTTCGGCAGCAATGGCTTGGCCAGCACAACTCGAAGGATGGTGCCTAGTTCCTCCGATCGGACCGGCTTGCCATCCTGCGCCATCTCTGAACAATGCAGGTCTCCCTGTTCTGCGGGTGACAGTGCGAGGATCCGGCCCATAACCCGCTGATCCGGGTCTTCAATGGTGCGTGACCGCACATCCATTTCGCTGCCGGGTTTGAACGCATTGAAGTACAAGTGGAAGAACAGCTGTCGGAGCGTGTCCGGGCTGTTGTTCTGGTAGGTAAGCTTCTGCGTACCGGTGAAGCGATGGGTCCTCACATCAAGATCAACGGACAGACCACACTTGATACGCTGCTGCCAACGGTCACATTGGCCGACCGCAGGCTGCGGATCGAACCAACTGAGAAAAGCGACCCAGATGGAAAGGCGGAGGCAGTAGGCTGGCGACATGGGCGGCGAAGATCCCGTATTTCGGAACAGCCGCGACCCGAACGGGTCCACCCGATGGAAGTGTGACGACCGCCTAGGAAAGCAGTCGTTGGCGCAAAGCGAATTCAAGCTGACGGTTGCTCTCGATGAGCCTGGCCGTGTACGCGGTGCGCTCTTCGTCGGCCATGAATTCGGCGAATGCGGCACTGACGGCTCGTCGAACGTGCTCCGCCTCCCATGGCTTCTGGATGTAATAGCAAACGCCCCCGTGATTGAGTGCATCCACGATGGCTTGCAGATCGGCATAGGCGGTTACCAGCATCCGCCTAACAGAAGGATGTCGATCCCGGACCAGTCGCAGGACTTCACTGCCGGACATGTCCGGCATGCGCTGGTCGGCGATGAGCACATGCACCGTGTTCTCCCCCAGCAACCGCAGGGCCTCGCTCGCCGTGGAGGCGAGAAGGATCTTGAACTCCTTGCGGAACGCGGCATGAAAAGCCTGCCGGTTCGGCCCGTTGTCATCCAGGTAGAGCACGCAAGGAACCGTGCTGGGAGAGGTGTTCATGGCTGCGGTGTTGCCCTCTCCTACGATCGCTCAAGGCGGGGGGTTCCATGACGTCTGATCGTGAATAAGTTGTTGATAACTTTTTCATCATTAGCTTTCGCCCGGAACCTCTCAGATTGCTCCCGTTCCACGCGAACGAATGGACCTTAGGCTTGAAACGCTCTCGCGCGTTTCAGCAACCGACCGGACGCTCTGCCGGCCGGAGTTCTTCAGGCTGTCTCTCCCGGCCGATCGGGAGCGCCTGCACGAACTGCTGAAGCGTGTGCCCACCCTGGTGGTGCATGACGAACTGCCCTCGCAGCTCGCCGAACTGGTGCGCGCCCTTCATCCGTCGGTCAAATTCACCAAGATCGAGCTCGCTGCGGCCGCCAAAGCCCATTTGGGCGCGATACAGGACCAGGACTACGGTGTTTGGGTCTACTACCCGTGGGCCGGACGACTGGTGCACCTGTTGGACGAGGCTGAATTCGCGCTCGTGCGCACAGACCGCAACCGGAACAAGATCACCCGGGAGGAACAAGAGCGGCTGGGAAGGCTTCGCATCGGTGTGGTGGGCCTGAGCGTAGGCCAGAGCATCTGCCTGACCCTTGCCCTTGAACGCGGCTTCGGCGAACTGCGCATAGCTGATTTCGACACACTGGACCTGAGCAATTTGAACCGCATCCGCAGCGGCGTGCACAGCTTGGGGAACCTGAAGACGGTGAACGTGGCGCGTGAGATCGCGGAGCTTGATCCGTTCCTGAAGGTGACCGTGTTCAGCGAAGGCCT
Source organism: uncultured Chryseobacterium sp. (assembly GCA_964649165.1). GTDB lineage: Bacteria > Bacteroidota > Bacteroidia > Flavobacteriales_F > PHOS-HE28 > PHOS-HE28. Next base: position 283 of record CAZYPC010000071.1, on the reverse strand, counting down.
CTCGCGGGAGAATGTCGATGCGTTCCTCCTGGACGGGGGAAAGCTGGACATGCTGGTGGATGAGTGCGACAGCGTGGACGTGAAGATCCTCTGCCGCCAACGGGCCAAGGCCCAGCGCATCCCGGTGATCATGGACACCAGCGACCGCGGTATGCTGGATGTGGAGCGCTTCGACCTGGAACCGGAACGACCGATCCTGCACGGGTTGATCGATCACTTGAACCCGGACGACGCCGCGAAGGCCCGAACGAACGAGGAGAAGCTCCCGTTCGTGCTGCCGATC
>CAZYPC010000070.1:0-24286 GCA_964649165.1 uncultured Chryseobacterium sp. | reverse complement strand
TGCACTTCAGCCGCGAGCTGATGAAGCGCATGGAGCTGAAGGGCATCCACTTCGCAGGGGTAACCCTGCACATCGGACTGGGCACGTTCCGGCCGGTGGAAGTCGAGGACCTCACCAAGCACAAGATGGATAGCGAGCAGGTGCTGATCACCCAGCAAGCCTGTGATGTGGTGAACAAGAGCAAGGAGCGCAAGAAGAACGTGTGCTGCGTCGGCACCACCACCATGCGCGCCATCGAGAGCAGCGTAAGCACCGATGACCGCATGAAGCCCTACAACGGCTGGACGAACAAGTTCATCTTCCCGCCTTACGACTTCAGCATCGCCAACCGCATGGTCACCAACTTCCACATGCCCGAGAGCACCCTGCTCATGATGGTGTGCGCGTTCGGTGGCTACGACAATGTGATCAACGCGTACAAGGTCGCGCTGAAGGAGAAGTACCGCTTCTACAGCTACGGAGACGCGATGCTCATCATCGACTAGGAGCATCCACCGCCAAGGCGCCACGAACGCCAAGAAGCCGCAACGCGAGTTGTGGCTTCTTCTTTTCTTGACGTGGCGGAATCGTTGCGTCCTTTGCGCCGTGGCGGTGAACAAGCACGCGATCATTGTGGCCGGCGGAAGCGGCAAGCGCCTGGGTGGTCCCATCCCCAAGCAGTTCCAAACGGTGAAGGGGCGCCCGCTCCTGATGTGGACGATCGAGGCGTTGCACCGCTACGACGCGGACATGCCCATCATCGTCGTGCTGCCGGAAACGCACTTCGACATCTGGAAGGCGCTGTGCATGGGCCACCGGTTCTTCCTGAAGCACGAGGTGGTCCCGGGCGGCGAACAGCGATGGCACAGTGTGAAAGCGGGCCTCGAGAAGGTCGAAGGGAACGGACTGGTCGCGGTACATGACGGTGTGCGGCCATTGGTCAGCGTTGAGCTCATCGGCCGTTGTTTCTCCGCGGCCGATATGCACGCGGCCGCTATCCCAGTGGTTCCGGTGGTGCCGAGCATCCGTGAGACCACGGCCGAAGGCAGCCGGGCGCTGGACCGTTCCAAGCTGCTCGCGGTGCAAACGCCGCAGTGCTTCCACACGGACCTGCTGCGCAAGGCCTTTGAGCTACCTTACGACAGTACGTTCACCGATGAAGCCACCTTGGTGGAGAAGCTCGGGGTGAAGGTCCATCTGGTGGAAGGCGAGGAGCGCAACATCAAGGTGACCACCGCCACGGACATGCGTATGGCCGAGTGGCAGTTGGTCTGATACCCGACCTTTACAACATGCCCGCAACGCTCCCGGATCTGCGCGAACTGTCCAAGGAAGAGGTACACGCCCTTGTCGCCGAGCTCGGCGAGAAGCCCTACCGCGCCGCCCAGGTGTGGGAGTGGCTCTGGAAGAAGTTCCCGACGGGCATCGAGGGCATGAGCAACCTGTCGAAAGCCTTCCGCCAGCAACTGGCCGAGCGCGCCGTGCTCCGTCCCTTGGTCCTGGCCGAGCAGCAGAAGAGCAGCGACGGCACCATCAAGTGCGCCTTCCGCACGTGGGATGGACACATCGTGGAGGGCGTGCTCATCCCCACGGAAACGCGGATGACGGCCTGCATCAGTTCGCAGATCGGTTGCTCGCTCACTTGCGCGTTCTGCGCCACCGGCAAGCTGAAGCGCGTGCGCAACCTGAACGCGGGTGAGATCGTGGACCAGGTGGTGATGATCGGTCGGCTGGCCGAGGAGAACTACCAGAAACCGCTGAGCAACATCGTGTACATGGGCATGGGCGAGCCGCTGCTCAACTACGCCAATACGATGCACAGCGCCGAGCGCATCAGCGCGGAGGACGGGCTGGGCATGAGCCCGCGCCGCATCACCGTGAGTACCGCGGGCATCGCCAAAATGATCCGCAAGCTGGCTGATGATGACGCGCGCTTCAACCTCGCCCTGAGCCTGCACGCCGCGAACGACGGCAAGCGCGAGAGCATCATGCCCATCAACGAGCAGAACTCTTTGCGCGAACTGCTCGATGCGCTGCGCTACTATACCCGGAAGACGCGCAAGGAGGTCACCTTCGAGTATATCCTGTTCCGCGACTTCAACGATTCATTGGAGGATGCGCAGGAGCTGGTGAAGTACTGCAGCTACGTTCACGCCAAGGTGAATCTCATCGAGTACAACAGCACGGATGACGGACTGTTCCAAGGCACCAGCTCGGAGAAGGCCATGCTCTTCCAGCGCTACCTGGAGAACAAGGGCATCCTCGCGCGCATCCGCCGGAGCCGTGGGCGGGACATCGATGCGGCCTGCGGGCAGCTGGCGAACAAGAACCAGCCCGCGCTCAAGGAAGGCGAGCGGATCATGAAGTAGTCGCGAAGGCCGACCTTGTCGGCCTGAAGCGATCTGTAATTCGGCAGGACCTCAGCGATAGCGACCCTGCCGAATTACAGATCGCATTCAGAAGTCACGGGGAATGTCGGAACTTGATGACAGGTCGCCACGGTGCGGCTCGCGCCGCCCCTCGCGACCTATTCAAGGATGATGATCTCCTCGTCCTCCTTTTCCTCCTTTTCCAACAGCCGACCAAGACCCTTCTTCTTCTGAACGGGTGCGGCCGCCTCCGTCTTTCCTGGCTCTTGATGGACCGGATCCGCACCTTCCACGGTGATGATCGCTTTCGTGACGGGCTCATTGGCCATGGATCCGTTGCCGTGCCAGATATCCGCGAGGATGCCTTTCAACTCAGCGGACTCTTTCTTCATCTGCTCCTTGCGCCGCGCCGATGCCGCCGCTCCATCATTCTTGAACTGCAGCGCGCTCGTAGTGCCGTACATGTGCAGGAAGAGCCGCATGCCCGTGCCGTCATCGACCACCGGCCCGAATTCATCGCTGCCGCCATTGGCGCGGAAAAGATCCGCGAGGCGGAAGTTGAGGTGATCATCCACACCGCCATCGAAGGTCTGCGCGCCGCTCACTTCGATATCCATCGCGCTGCTCTGAACCAGCATCTGTGGCACATGCACCGTGCGGTCCTTGATCTCGATCTGGTTCTCCAGCCTGGCGAACGTCACGTGCGTGAGCCGTTTCTTCAATTCATCCGTGTCCACGAAGGGGGACACCAGCTTGTTCGAGCGCAGGTAGTCCGCCACGGCGATCATCGGTGCGTGGTTGTTCAACTGACCATCGTTGATGGTGATACCGGCCACACAACGCAAGCTGTTCTGATCGAGCTTCAACGAGGGATCCAGCGAGGCGGTCAGTGCCAGGCGCACATCGCCACGACCTTTCAGGTGCTGGTCGGTAATGAAGGTCTGGCCGAAGTTGCGGAACTCGGCGAAGAGCCGCTGGATATCGATGCCTTCCACGTTCGCCGCCATGCTCAACGGATAGGCTTCCGAAGGCCGGCCATCCAGCTTCAGACTGCCGCTTACGGCACCCTCGGCGGACCGGAACGACAGCGGAGAAACGTTCAGTACGCGATCGTTCAGCGAAACCGTTCCTACGATCTTCTGCGCGGAGAAATCCTCGAAGACCAGCTCATCGACCGTCGCACGCAGATCCAGGTCGATGAGCGCGGGGAATTTCACGGCGTAGTCGCCGTGCGTCGTAGGTTCCTCGCTCACGCTGGTTGTTGAGATGAGCGATGCCAGATCGAGCCGTGGAGAGGTGCCGCGCGCATCGATCTCCAGACGCTGGTCCTTGAAGAGCAGGTACGGCATGAGGTTGCCCAGCGTGCCGCTCAACCCGATCGTGTTGCCCTGCACTTCGCACCGGAGCCCGTCCACTTGTGCATCGTTCCCTTTCAACGCGAGCTGGGCGTTCAGCCCGCTCAGGCGGTGCCGTACACCCTTCAACTTGAGCGAGGCATCCTTCAGTTCCGCGGTCCCACTGATGGCCAGGGCGCGGAGATCAGCGGCTTTTATGCTGGCGACATCCCGCAGTTTGCCTGCCACGTGGGCATCCGCTTTCAGGCGGCCCTGTGCTTCTTCCAACGTATCCACGCGTGCGAAGCGCAACAGGTCCGCCAATGCGAGGTCGGCCCGGATGTCCGCTTTCACCTTCGCGTTGGTCAGCCCGTTCAGGTCGATGTCGGCACCGATGCTTCCGCTGGAGGTCTGTGCGGCCAGCCCTTTCACCAGCAGTTTCCGCACTGTGCCTTTTGGGGTGAGATCCACCGCAAACTCTCCGCGGACCCCGGTGAACACCGCGCCGCTTGAGGTCTCTTTCAGCCGCCCACCCCGCACGGTCATCCCCGCTGAAAGGGCCGGTCCGTCAGCATCGAGCGGTCCATTGTAGCGGATGGCGACGTCCGCTTCGCCGTGCAGGTCGTAGTGCCGGATGCGGCGGTGAAGTGCTTCAGGCAGCAACGCAGCGACTTCCGCCAGATCCATGTTGAACCCGTTCGCCCGCAGGTCGAGGGTCTGGCCTTCCGCCGAACGGCCGATGTGGAGCGTCACGGCCACGGGGGCATCGCCTGGCTTCCCGGACGCATCGGCCAACAGCACCTCGCTGCCCTTGTCGAGGGCGAAGACCCCGGCCTCACCGCCGAAGGCCAGCTTGAGTCTTACGTCGGCCGATCGGTCGGAAAGCACGAGCCCGCCTGCATTCTCCCAGCGGACCAGATGCACATCCCCCTCCACGGTCAGGTTGGAACCTGCATCGCGGAAGCGTCCGCGCAACGCGAGCTTTTCGCTGTGGTCCAGCACTTCCAGGCCGTTGCGGTGATCGCGGAAACGCCCGGTGAGGCCATCAAAAGTGACCTTCTTCAACTTCAGGTCCGTGCCACCTTCCGAAGTGCTGTCCGTGCGCCAGATGAGCCAGTTCTCGGCGCCGTTGCGGTCCAAAGCGGGATAGAGGCGAACATCCTCTCCGTGCAGTTCACTCACGGTATAGTCCCCGCGCAGCAAGGAGAGCAGGCTGAATTCCAGGTACAGGTTGCGGGCCGTGAGGAGGGTGTCGGCCGCTGCGCTGTCTGTGCGCACTTCGGGAACGAACACATCCGTGATGCGAAGCGAGGCCTGAGGGAACCGCGCGATGAGGGTGAGTTCGATGCCGCTCTGGTGCACCGGGGCCTTCAGGTGCGCGTTCAGCTCGGCGATGAGCTTGGCCTTCACCTCATCCTGGTACGCGTAGGCCAGCACCGCCAACGTGGTGAGGGCGAGCACGATCAGGGCCGCGGAGACCAGCAGGATGCGGCGCAGAAGGCGGATCATCGGGAATGGACGAAAAATACCGGGCTCAAGCAAGGGCCTGGGAGCTGAAGCGGCCGCTTCGTCCACAAGACCGTGTTGCTTACCCAAGAACGTGCCGCAAGGCCCGTTCCGTGTATGTCTTCGGCGTACGCACGCCCGGATACCTTCGCCGCATGCGCGAGCGGACTTTGCTCCTGGCCCCGGTGCTGGTGCTACTGACACTTGCTTCCTGCGAAAAGGACGACGGGGAAGCGGTCTCTTCCGGGGTGGTTATCACCTTCCGGACCGACAGTGGTTACACCTACATGAGCGATACGGTGGCGCAAACGGATACCCTACGCATCGGGGCTGTTATCACGGAGGGAAGCGATGACCTGCAGTGGTTCTACCTGTCACTGAAGCTCGATGCCGGCGTCGAGACCGGTCTGGATACGGTTGGGGTGACCGCGGATCCGTTCCTCTACGAAACGACGCATGTCATCCGCGCTCAGCCAGGCAGCGAGGAACTGATCTTCATCGTGCAGGAACCGGACGGTGATATTACCCGGCGCCGTCTCACGTTCATCGTGCAATAGGGCTATTCGCCGCCATGCGAGCCGCGCAACCGGCGGCCCCCGCGTTCGGCTTTGGAACTCTTTGGCGCGTCAGGCATGCGCTTCAGGAGCGTCACCTCCTTTTCGGAAAGGTGTCGCCAATGCCCGCGTTGCAGGTCCTTCTTGGTCAGTCCGGCGAACATCACCCGGTCGAGCTTCACCACTTCATAACCGAGGTGTTCGAACATGCGCCGCACGATGCGGTTGCGGCCCATGTGCAACTTCACCCCTACCTCGCGCCGGCTCTCGGCAGCGGCTACATAGCTGGCTTCATCCGCCTGGGCCGGGCCATCTTCCAAGTGAACACCGTCGACCAGTTCGCGCAGGTGCGCGGCCTGTACGGACTTGTCCAAGGTGACGTGATAGATCTTCTCGGCGCCATGGCTCGGATGGGTAAGCTTCTTGGCCAGGTCGCCGTCGTTCGTCAGAAGCAGCACGCCGGTGGTGTTCCGGTCCAACCTCCCCACCGGATAAAGCCGTTCAGGACAGGCTTTGGCGATGAGGTCCATCACCGTGTGCCGCTCGCGCGGATCATCCGTGGTGGTGATGGTATCCTTCGGTTTGTTCATCAACACGTAGCGCTTCTGCTCGGTACTGAGCTTCTGCCCGCCGAAATGGACGACGTCTGTAGGCTTGATCTTGAGGCCCAGTTCCGTTACCACTTTCCCGTTCACCGTGACGGCCCCGGTGGTGATCAGTTCATCGGCTTCCCGGCGGCTACCGACCCCGGCTTGAGCCAGGTACTTGTTCAGTCGGATGAGCCCATCGTTCGCCGGGTTCGGCAGGCTGAAGCGGTTGCTTCGCTCCCCCTTGCGGAAGGGTCTGCGCGTCAGTGGGTCGCCTTCCTTGAAGGTGCGTTCGTCCTGACTTTGGCGCTTCCATGGCTTCTCGGGGCGCGGTTTTCCGGGGCCTTTGCTCCTGTAAGGCCTGTCCGAACGCTCCTCCTCCCGACGGGGACCCCTTTGGCCATAGCCCTTGCGCGGACCTCGTGGTGCACCATCGCGTGGGCGGTCCCCTTCGCGGCGCGGTGGGCGGTCTTCGGAAGACCGTTTTGGCCCACGATCTGACCCTGGATTCCGTGGGCCACGGGAGTCGTCATCCCTGGGGCGGTCCTCGTCGCGTCGGGGCGTTCGGTCTCCGAAAGACCGTTCCGGGCCTCGGCCGGTTCCCGATCTCTTCGGACCTCCGGTCCTGCGGTCGCCTCGCGGCGAGCGATCATTGCGTTTGTTCATCGAGGGTGGGATAGAAAGCGTCCGGTATGTGAAGGATCTCAGGGCCGTTCGGCTTGTGGGTGATGGCGATCACATCGAAGCGCAACTCCAGATCTTCTTCGGTCCGTTCGATCAGCTCGTCCGCTGCGCGCATCAGCTTCATCTGTTTCCGGTGGTCCACGGCATCCTCGGGATCACCCCATCGATCGTTCTTCAGGGTCTTCACCTCCACCACCACCAGGAACCGATCGAACCGTGCTACGATATCGATCTCGTCATGCCCGTGCCTCCAATTGCGGTGCAACACCTTGAAGCCGTGGGCTTCAAGCCACTGGCACGCCAGTTGTTCTCCGGCAGCCCCGGTGCGCAGATGTTCCGCCATCAGAAAGGAACCCGGGGCTGTGCGTAACCCTGCACCCCGGGCGCCGTTAGAGGGGAGCAAATTTGCGGATCTTTCCACCGACCACTCCTCGGATACGACCCAATACACGAACACCCACATGCGTTCAATTTCCGCCATTTCTCTCCTGTTGTGCGCCGGCCTTGCGGCCAACGCCCAATCCTTCGAGGGGGTCATCGAGTTCACGAAGACCACCGGTCCCGTGGTGACCAACTACAAGTACTATGTGAAAGGTGACCATGTGCGGATCGAGGAGATCAGCGCCCGCGGTGATGCCCAAGGCATCATGCTGGTGGATACCCGCGACAAGACGGTAACGGCCCTCAGTCCCGACCGTAAGCTGTACATGGACGTGCCCAACATGCGCCTGCCGAAGGACGTGAAGACGGATGTGAAGAAGACCGGTGAGATGCGAGACATGGCCGGCTACAAATGCGAGAAGTGGGTCGTGAAAAGCGGCGAGGAGGACCGCACGATCACGTACTGGGTGGCCGCCGACAAGTTCGATTTCTTCATCCCCCTGCTGGAAACGCTGAACCGCAAGGACGAGCAGGCCGTATTCTTCCTGGAAGTGCAGGATGCCAACGGCGTGTTCCCCATGCTCGGCGTGGAGCAGAAGCTCGATGGAGCCGAGGTGAGCAAACTGCAAGTGACCAAGGTGATCAAGGGTGTACAGAAGCCTGCCCTCTTCGAGATCCCCGCTGGCTTCAACAAGTTCGAGCGGAACTAAGCGACAACGTCTGCCTCGAAGCTCAGCGTTGCACCGCGGTCGGTGACGCTGAGTTTCGTCTTTTGGCCCAGCACCAAGGCACGGTTGTCCGGGATGTGACCGAAGGGCATGCCCATGGCGATGGGATACTTCGCCCCCTCCGTGGCGCGAGAGAGGATCTCCTCGGCCGTGTAGCCGAACGGGTCCGCCTCGTTCTTGTCCCGCATGTCGTTCATACCGCCCACCACCAGTCCGGCAAGGTCGCGGAACCAACCGCCCAGCTTGAGGTTCATGGCCATGCGGTCCACGTGGTAGAGCAGTTCATCCAGGTCCTCGAGCACGAGGATCTTCCCCTGCGGGTCGATATCGTATGGGGTCCCCCGCAGAGCATACAGGACCGAGAGGTTGCCTCCGATCAGTTCGCCAACGCACGTACCGGTCCTGTTCAGCGGACAGGCCGCGGCTTCGATAGCGAACCCCTCCCCGAACAAGGCCTTGCGCAGCGTCTCTTTGGTCGCGGAGGTCTTCGCCCCGATGTTGTGCGGCATCTGGGCGTGCGCGGAGGCCACGCCGAGTTCGCTGAGCGCGTTGTGCAACACCGTGATGTCGCTGAAGCCGATCACCCACTTCGGATCCTTTGCCATGGGCGACAGGTCAAGGTGCTCCATCAGTTGCACAGTGCCATAGCCACCACGGGCACACCAGATGGCCCGGACTTGTGGATCAGAGATGGCAGCTTGAAGATCGGCCGCTCGATCCTTGGCCGAGCCCGCCTGCTGGAAGTCCTTCCGACCGATCCCGGCGCCGAGCCGCACCTTCAAACCCCAGCCTTCCGCCAAGGCGATACCGTCCAGCAGTTCATCCAAAACGATGGCGCGGGCGGTGGGTACGATAGCGATGGTGTCGCCCGACCGCAGGCTGGGTGGGCGTAGAAGCTCCGACATGGGGCGAAAGTGCACGGCTATCTTGCGCGCGCATCGCGGCCAGCCCGCGAGTTCTCGACATCGTGAAGGAGATCAAGCGAACCACCGTCACCGCCGCGCTACCCTACGCGAACGGTCCGTTGCACATCGGGCACATCGCCGGAGCCTACCTGCCCTCCGACATCTACGTGCGTTGCCTGCGCGCGCGCGGCAAGGAAGTGCTGTTCATCTGCGGAAGCGACGAGCACGGTGCCGCCATCACCATGCGGGCCATCAAGGATGGCACCACGCCCCAGGCTGTCGTGGACAAGTACCATGAGATGATGGGAAAGGCGTTCGCTGACTTCGGGATCCACTTCGATATCTACCACCGTACCAGCGCACCACTGCATCGGGAGACGAGCCAGGATTTCTTCCTCACGTTGCACAAGAACGGCGCGTTCACCGAGCAGGAGGAACAGCAGTACTATGACGAAGAGGCCAAGCAGTTCCTCGCGGACCGGTACATCAAGGGCACCTGTCCAGTGTGTGCGAACCCCGATGCGTACGGCGACCAATGTGAGAAGTGCGGCAGCGCGCTTTCCCCCAAGGACCTGAAGGACCCACGCAGCACGCTCAGCGGCAGCAAGCCCGTGCTGAGGCCAACGAAGCACTGGTACCTGCCCATGGAGCGCAGCCAGCAGTGGGTGGAGGAGTGGATCAATACGGGCATGCTGGACGGCATTCAACAGCACGATGCCGCCGAGTGGAAGCCGCAGGTGCTCGGCCAGTGCAACAGTTGGCTGAAGGAAGGCCTTCGTCCGCGCGCGATGACGCGCGACCTGGATTGGGGAGTGCCCGTGCCACTGCCCGGCGCGGAAGGCAAGGTGCTCTACGTGTGGCTCGATGCACCGATCGGGTACATCACGGCCACGCGTCAATGGGCGAAGGACCACAACACCGATTGGGAAAAATGGTGGAAAGCCGACGATACGCGCTTGTTGCACTTCATCGGCAAGGACAACATCGTCTTCCACTGCATCATCTTCCCGATCCTGCTCAAACTGCACGGCGGCTACCAGCTACCGCAGAACGTTCCGGCGAACGAATTCCTCAACCTCGAAGGACAGAAGTTGAGCACGAGCCGCAACTGGGCCGTGTGGCTGCACGAGTACATCGAGCGGTGGCCGAACAGGCAGGATGAACTGCGCTATGCGCTGGCAAGCATCCTGCCCGAGTTCAAGGACAGCGAGTTCACATGGAAGGACTTCCAGGACAAGAACAACAACGAGCTCGTCGCCGTCGTCGGGAATTTCGTGCAGCGCGTATTCGTGCTCTGTCACAAATACTACGACGGCAAGGTGCCCGAACCTGCGGGAGGAACGGAGCAGGATGTCGTGCTGTGGGCTGAACTGAACGCGCTCCCTGCGAAAGTCGCCGATGAGGTGGATCGCTTCCGCCTCCGCGATGCGTTGGCAAGCTCGATGCAGGTGGCCCGCTTGGGGAACAAGTACCTTTCCGATAGCGAGCCCTGGAAGCTGGAGAAGACCGATCCGGGGCGCGTGCGCACGATCCTGTTCAACAGCTTGCGCATCGCCGGCGGGCTCAGCGTACTTCTCGATCCCTTCCTGCCGTTCACCACCCGGAAGCTGCGCGGCATGCTTGGCTTGGGTGAATTGACGTGGGATGATGCGTTGCGCGCGGATCTCATCAAGCCGGGAACATCGCTCGGCAAACCGGAGCACCTCTTCACGCGGATCGATGATGCGGCCATAGCTGCCGAGGTCGAACGCCTTCGTGCCATGCAACCTGCGTCGGCTCCGCCCACCCGGTCAGACAACCGACAACCGGCAACCGACAACGGGACACAACCCAAGCCGAACATCACGTTCGATGACTTCGCGAAGCTGGATCTGCGCGTGGGGACCATCGTTTCCGCAGAGAAGGTCGAAAAGGCCGACAAGCTGCTGAAGCTCTCGATCGAGATCGGCGAAGCCTCACCGCGCACGGTGATCAGCGGTATCGCACAGCACTTCGGACCAGAGCAGGTCGTCGGCCAGCAGGTGGTACTCGTTGCCAACCTCGAACCGCGCAAGATGCGTGGCGTGGAAAGTCAGGGAATGGTGTTGATGGCCGAGGATGCCGGCGGAAGGCTCGTGTTCGTGCGGCCCTCAGAGGTGATGGCCAGTGGCAGTGGTGTCCGCTGAAAGCGTCGGGCCTGTAAGGCGGATAAGCGCCGACCTTGACCGGTCATGGCGTAGGAGCACCTCGTAGTCGATGCCAGCGCGATCGATGGCATCCAGGAAGAAGCGGTCCAGGTAGTACAGGTCGAACTCTCCTGGCCGAAGGAACGTCCCGACGGCAGCGGCGTCCATTCCGCTGCGCACACAGCGCTGCCCATAGTAGCGCGGGTCGAGCTCCTCGAGCCCGATGCAATACTCCCAGCAGCCGCTCAGGTTGGTCACGATCAGCTCATCATAGTGATGGATGCCTCGATAATGCCAGATGGCGGGAGCATACTCATAGTTGATACCCAACCTCACACGGCCCGGGAACCCCTTCCTGATGACATCCACGACCTCCCGGCCTCCACTATCGAATCTCCACGAGTAGGTGCTTTCCACGTTCAGCGTGGCGGCGGAGTGCCATGCACAGAGCGACCCGAGGATCAGTGCTACCGTATTTCCGGTGCGCCTTCGGAGTGCGCCGATGGCCCGAACAAGAAGCAGGGAGACCATCGGGAGGTAGAGCAGGGCGGTCCGCTCGACCGGTAGTGGGGTCTCGAGCAACACATGTTGCAGCCATGGCAGAAGCGATCCACGCAGCAACAGCCCTGAAAGCACCACTGACGTCCCCTTTGATCGCGAACGCGCCGCCCCGACCAGGCAACGGAGCGCCCACGCCACGGCGATCACGGCGGCACACTGGAAGATGAGGGAGACCGCTTTGCTGTACGCGGTATGATAACCCAGGCTCCGACCGAGAGAAACGACCGTGTCGGTCCACGGATCCTCCCGACCACCGAAATACAATTGACCACCCCGCGCAAGAGCGAACAGGATGGGCAGAAGCACCGCGAGAAAAAGAGCCGTTGGCACAAGTGTCGCGGCCATCATGGACCAGCCACGTGCCTTCCGACCATACCGGTACAAAGACGTCAAGCAAAGGACCCCGACCAAGGGCAGGAGGAAATTGAGCATGGTATAGTTCGCCACCACCGCCAACATGCCGCACACCAACGAGAAGACCATCCACTTCCAGCGCGCGCTCAGGAAAAAGCGCAACGCGAACGCGATGGCTGGAAGCATGGCCCCGAGCCCGAGTCCATAGCCACGGGCCAGGCCGAAGAAGTCGAGGAGGAACGGCGGTGTGGCCAACAGGATGAACTGGAGCATGGCAAGCTGCGGTCGCACGAGCCTGCCGAGGTCGATGGCGGCCAACAGGTAGAACAGGAAGGCGAACACGTTCGGGAGCCTGAGCATGAGCTCGGAAGTACCACCCATCTCAAAGATCCAGGACGTCAGGCGGGTGTTCAATAGATGGATGGCGGCCGTATCCGCAGCTCGCTCCCACCTGAACGGCCTGGCATACTCCAGCGCATTGATCTCGTCGAACGTGAGGGGCACAAGCCATGCACGCAGCCAGACATAACCCCACAGCCCGGCACCGAGCAGCACGCTCCAGGGGTCGGCGCGCCTGGGCAGGTCCGCTTCCGCATCCGGCCTATGGTCCCCGCCATCCGTCATCTCCTTTCAGCGTTCTTGACGGCGATGATCTGCGCGGCGATACTCACCGCGATCTCCTCAGGCGTACGACTATTGATCAGCACACCGATGGGGGCATGCACACGACCGAGTTCCGCATCGGTGAACCCTTCCGCGCGCAGCTGTGAGAACATCCTCTCGACTTTCGCCCTGCTGCCCAGCATACCGAGATACTTCCATCGTCGTCGGATCAATCGGCGCAGCATGGCCTCATCGGTGCGGTAACCATGTGAAGCAAGCACGATGAACAACCCCGGGTCGTCCGGAACATGTTCTTCGATACGCGACGGTTCGACGACGTGCTTCTCATGCGCCCAGTCGTTCGCGGTCATCATCGCCAGTCCATCGCGGTGATCGAATTGGATCACGCGGAACCCGAGCTGGTGCATCATCCGCGTAAGCGCCAGGCCCACATGGCCACCTCCTACGATGACGACGCTAGGCTGTGAAATCAGCGGCTCGGAGAACCAGATCTCCTGGCCGGTTTCGGGCAGGCTTGCGCCGGAGCGCGAAATGAAGCGGATCCCTCTCGGGCCGAACTCCATGGCTGCTTCCGCATCCGAACATCCGGCCATCGCACGGATCCACGTCCCATCAGCCGGTCCGATGCGGAAGAACGCGACGGTCTGTTCACCGGAACAGATCATGCCCGATCGGTCCCGCGCCTCCCCTTCCCGATGGATCTGCCGCTTGACGAACGGAAAAGCCTCCGCGCTGTCCATGAGCGACCGTGCGAGTTCCACCAGCTTATGTTCCATGCCACCGCCGCCGATGGACCCGTGCAGATGACCTGCAGCGGCGACGAACATCTTGAATCCTGCCCTGCCCGGGCTGCTACCCTGGCTCTCTGTGACGACCAGCAATACACCGTGCTCACCGGCTGTCAAAGCCGGAAGCACCTGCCCCCATGATCCTCCCGGGTTGTTCACGGCCGTGTTCAAAGAGCGACTTGGCGCGCCCATTCCGCGAAGGAAGCGAAAGGCGCATCTTCGGTGCGCGATGGGCAACACGCAGCCATACTGGCACAAACTCATGACCGACCCGGCCTTCCCGTGGGTCATGATGCTGAGCGCGCTGTTCCTCTTGGTCTGTTTCTACTTCAATTCTCTGCGCCGAACCCTCATCGCACAGCTTGAGCGGGACGATCTATCACCCGCCGCGCGCTTCGATCTGGACGAGTCGCGCTACACGGCGAACGCTTCACGCAAGGCCTGCACCTTCTTCTTTTTCATCCTGCTCCTCGGCTACTTCTGCTACATAGCGGTGCTGGGTACGTCCATGAGCGGGTATGTGATGGAATGGGTGAACTTGGCGATCCGTTGGACGCACGTGATCGCGGGGATCATGTGGATCGGCGCCTCGTTCTACTTCATTTTCCTGGAGAACAACCTGAACCGGACCCACGGACTGCGTGATGAGCTTGCCGGAAACCTGTGGGCGATCCATGGTGGCGGCTTCTACTACCTGGAGAAATACAAGGTGGCACCACAGGTGATCCCCAAAGACCTTCACTGGTTCAAGTACGAGGCATACTTCACGTGGCTCAGCGGCTTCTGCCTCCTCTTCATCGTGTACTACGCCGATGCGCGTTCCTTCATGATCGACCCCACGGTTGCGGACATCCCCACATCGGTGGCAATGTCGATCGGTATCGGTTCGATGGTACTCGGATACGTGATCTACGACATGATGTGCCGATCGCGACTGATCCTGCGACAGGGCTTGTTCGCCGTGGTCGGTGTGATCATTCTCGGGGCCATGACCTATGTGCTTACGCACTTGCTCAGCGGCCGCGCGGCCTTCATTCACGTAGGCGCGGTCATTGGCACGATCATGGTCGGCAATGTGTTCTTCACCATCATTCCGAGTCAGAAGGCCTTGGTGCGCGCCGCGAAGACCGGCCAGCCGTTGGATGCCACATTGGGCAAGAAAGCGGGCCAGCGCAGCCTGCACAATAACTACCTCACGCTTCCGGTGGTCTTCATCATGGTGAGCAACCACTTCCCAAGCACCTTCGGACATGGCGGGAACTGGCTCATTCTGATGGTGATCGTGGTGGCGAGCATGGGCATCAAGCACTACTGGAACCTGCTCGATCGCGGGCAGTCGAAACCGATGGTACTGGCGGTGAGCGTGCTCGCGCTCATCACGCTCAGCTTCGTGATATCACCGGCCTTCGAGGATACCATGGATGCGGCCATCCCAACGAGCTTCGAGGAAGCCAATGCCGTGGTCCAACGCCGGTGCGTGCAGTGCCACAGCGCAAGTCCGACGGACGATCAATGGCGCAACGCGCCGAACGGTGTGATGTACGACACCCCGGAACAGATCCACGCCATGGCCGATAAGATCATGACTCGCGCCGTGCGGACCAAGACGATGCCGCAAGGCAACAAGACCGGCATGACGGATGAGGAGCGGACCATCCTGAAACGGTGGATCCTACAAGGCGCGAAGGTTGATTAGCGGATGTGATGATTAGCCGATTAGCTGATGAATGCCGGTTGGTCGAAGCAACATGACGGGACTAGTGCGGAACTTCGTTCATCCGCTATCAATACTGCTAGCCGCATTCCATCAGCTAATCTTCCACATCCGCTGATCAGCTAATCGTGCATTCCGCTCTACATAGCACCCATGTCATCACCCCGACCGGTGTGATCGAAGCCACGCTCATCCTCGCCGATGGCAAGATCCAGGAAGTCCTGCCCGGTCGTGTGGAACGCGCTGGCATTTCCGTCGAGAGCTTCGGCGATAAGGTGATCATGCCCGGTGTGATCGACGCGCATGTACACATCAACGAGCCAGGGCGCACGGAATGGGAAGGCTTCGAGACCGCCACGAGGGCCGCTGCGGCCGGAGGCATCACCACCTTGATCGAGATGCCCTTGAACGCGAGTCCCGTGACCACCACGGCTGAAGCTTTGCGCGTGAAGCTGGAAGCAGCAAAGGGGAAGCTCCACGTCAACTGCGGCTTCTACGGCGGGGTGATCCCCACCAACATCGACGACCTCGATAGCCTGCTGAACGCCGGCGTCTTCGGCATCAAGGCCTTCCTCACGCACTCCGGTATCGAGGAGTTTCCGAATGTCACCGAGGCTGATCTGCGCAGAACCCTGCCGATCCTGAGGAAGCACGATGCCAAGCTGTTGGTGCATTGTGAGTTCGAAAGTCCTGTTGTCGGTTCTCCGTTGTTGGTTGTCGGGCTTCCGACCACACCGACGGACAACGGACAACGAACAACCGATAACCGCAGTTATTCCGCCTACCTCGCCTCCCGCCCTCGTCAATGGGAGAACGACGCCATCGCCCTCATGGTCCGCCTGAGCGAGGAGTTCGATGTCCACGTCCACATCGTGCACGTGTCATCGAGCGATGCACTGCCAATGATCCGTGACGCTAAGAAGCGTGGCCTACGCATCACCGCCGAGACGTGCCCGCACTACCTGGTGTTCTGCGCGGAGGAGATCCCCGATGGCGCCACGGAATTCAAGTGCGCGCCACCGATCCGCGAGCGGGCGAACAACGAACTGCTCTGGGAGGCGCTGAAGGACGGCACGCTCGACTTCGTGGCCACCGACCATTCACCCGCACCGCCGGAGATGAAGGAAATCCAGAGCGGGGACTTCATGAAAGCCTGGGGTGGTATCGCAGGGCTGCAGTTCTTGCTGCCCGCGTTCTGGACCGGGGCGAAGGAGCGGGATTTTTCATTGGACGATGTTGCGCGGCTGTTGTGCTCAGCGCCTGCTGACTTTCTTGGCTTGAAGGAAAAAGGCCGCATTGCTCCCGGCTGCGATGCTGATCTGGTGATCTGGGATCCGGAGGCGAGCTTTGTGGTGAAGGAGGAGGACATCCAGCACCGGCATAAGCTCACGCCGTACGCGGGGCGCACATTGTGCGGGATGGTGGAGCGGACGATAGTGGGCGATAGTCCCGTTTTTCAGGAGGGTACTTTCGGGAAGCCAGTACAAGTCACCATCTGATATGAGATACACCAATATGTTCCTGCTACTGGCAATCGAACTCACGCTGGAATCCTGTGACTTGTCGAGTGCGGACGAGCAGATCTATTGGGAGAGCGGCAGGCTGAAAGCTGAAGGCCGAATGATCAATGGCAAGGAGGAAGGGCTGTGGAAGGAGTATTATGAGTCCGGGGAGAAACGAGCCGAAGTGAATTACAAGGAGGGCATTCGACAAGGCCCCGTCACCGTGTTTTGGCCGAACGGCAGGAAGAAGGGCGAGGGTGAGTATCAGGCTGACCAGTACAATGGCCAATGGAGGTCGTGGTATGAGAACGGACAAAAGGAGGAAGAAGGGTGGTTAGAACATGGAAAGGAGACTGGCCAGTGGCGGTTGTGGGATTCGCTAGGCCACCTGACTGAGGAGCATGAGTACGTGAATGGGCAACTTGATGGCTGGGCGACCCTATTTGACTCAGTTGGAGTCAATGAGCAACGCTACTACGTGAACGGGAAGATGAAGGGCGATATGAAGAAGACCCAAGACGGGATGACCATGTCCGGAAGCTACTTGGGTCCAGAGAAGCTACCGCCTTTCCAGAAGGAGTACATCAAGTTGCTCACCACGGATACAGTCCTGAAGGCCCATGTGGAATATGCGTTTGAGGTTCATGTGCCGGGAGTACCCTACATGGGTACAGCCATTGCAGCGACGAAGGCCACCCTGAAGACAGGCCAGGGTACCCAATTCATACTGACTCCTGATGGCAAGGGTGAAACGTGCATCTTCCTCTCCATTGACATGGCAAATGGAGAGAAGACCAATAACTACGGTCCAGCTTGCTATCGTGTAACGAGTGAGTGAGATGATGCCCAGGACCACATGACCGAGGAAATGCAAGCCCCCGCCTTCACCCACCTCATCGACCTCGCCGCCGAGCGCTTCGGTGGCCAGGTGCTCTGGTGTACCGATGACTTCTTCGCCGAGAAGGAGAACCTGATCAAGCCCAGCAAACCCATCTTCATCGCCGACAAGTACACCGACCGCGGCAAGTGGATGGACGGCTGGGAAAGCCGCCGCAAACGCACGGAAGGGCACGACATCGCGATCGTCCAGCTCGGCGCTGCCGGTGCGATCAAGGGCTTCGACGTGGATACCGCGCACTTCCTGGGCAATCAGCCGCAGGCGTGCTCCATCGAGGCGTGCTATTCACCGGATGGGAACTGGGAGAAGGCATCGTGGTTCGAAGTACTTCCCAGAACGACGTTGAACCCGGGGAGCCAACACTTCGTGGAGGCGAACCCGCAACCCGCAACTCAGCAACTCGCAACGCATATCAAACTGCACATCTACCCCGATGGCGGAGTCGCCCGGCTGCGTGTCTACGGCGACGTGCAACGCGACTGGTCACGCGTGGAATCTGACGAAGTCATCGACCTGGCTGCTGCGCAGAACGGTGCGCTGGCCATCCAATGCAACGACATGTTCTTCAGCCACATGAACAACCTGATCATGCCCGGTCGCGGCGTGAACATGGGCGATGGCTGGGAGACCAAGCGCAACCGCACGCCCAACAACCGCGATTGGGTGATCGTGCGGCTCGCGCACAAGGGCATCATCCGGAAGGCGCTGATCGACACCTGCCACTTCAAGGGCAACTACCCGGACACGTTCATCCTGGAAGGCACGAACAGCGCCACCGATGACCTCGCCAACGCTACGTGGAGCGCAGTCATCGAACGCACCAAGCTCCAGGCCGACCATGAGCACCCTTATGAGAAGGAGGTGCGATGCGCCGAACCGGTGACGCACGTACGTTTGAGCATCTTCCCTGATGGAGGCGTTAGCAGGATGCGCTTGTGGGGGACCATCGTTGATTGATCAGTCGTCCCTCCCATGACCATTGATGCCCTCAACCGTCTCTCCGAAGCCGACGCCACTGCGGCCTTCACGCAATGCTGCGCCGCCCAACGCTGGGTGGAACGCATGGTGATCGATCGCCCGTTCGAGAGCTTGGCCGAGATGCTGGAGATCAGCGACCGCGTCTGGGAGGAATGCGACGTTGACGACTACCTCGAAGCCTTCGAGGGCCACCCGCGCATCGGCGATGTGGAAAGTCTGGCGAAGAAGTACGCGAACACCAAAGGATGGGCCGGTGGCGAGCAGAAGGGAGTGGAGGGTGCGGATGCTTCTGTCATCCAAAGGCTCGCAGATGGCAACAAGAGCTATGAGGAGAAGTTCGGCCACATCTTCATCGTCTGCGCGACGGGAAAGAGCGCGACGGAGATGCTTGCGTTGCTGGAGGCGCGCATGGGAAACCCGCCGGAGTACGAGATCAACGTCGCGGCGGAGGAGCAGAACAAGATCACGCGGATCCGGTTGAAGAAGCTGCTGGCATGAATGGAACGCTGATGACGCTGATGGAACAGATGAACACAGATAGGACCAGTTCGATATTCTCTCAAATCCGCGCAGATCAGCTTCATCCGTGTCATCTGCGTTCCATTCTCTACTGATCGATGAGCACCATCTCTACCCACATCCTCGATACCGCGCGCGGCCTTCCAGCACGAGGCATCCGCGTCACTTTGCAACGCTCCATGACCGCGGACAAATGGGAAGACCTCGCCATGGGCAGCACCAACGCCGATGGCCGCATCCCGGACTTCGTGCCAAAGGATGTGACGTTGACCGCAGGCATCTACCGCCTGCGCTTCGATGTCTCGGCGTACTTCAGCGAGCACAAGACCAGGAGCTTCTACCCGTACATCGAAGTGGTGTTCGAGCTGGGCAACGATGGGCATTACCACGTTCCGCTGTTGCTCAGCCCTTGGGGGTTCTCGACGTACCGCGGAAGTTGAACGGCGGTCGTGCCGCTCATCCCCACCTCCCCCATGCGCCGAGCGCGATAACGGCGATCACGGCCATCTCGGCCCAGATCACGCGTCGCGCTTGAAGGAGTGGCCATGAGAGGAACGCCGACACGGGGACCGCGACCAATACGGCGGGCACGCGGCCTTCGACCAGCCAATTGAACAGGGCCAGCAGTCCACAGGTGAACGCGAACGCGAGGTAGGAAGCGCGGGTATTCTTCTCCCGCATGACACCTCGGGCATAGCCCGCAGCGAAGACGCTGATGCCGGCCACCAGGAGTATGATCGCGAGCGCGGTGATCAGAACGCCTCGCAGCCAGTGGGGAGAAGGTGTTTTCCCTGGTGCGATCGGCGGGCGCCAGGAAGCGGCAGGGTCCCACACCCCCGGCGCAAGCAGGTGCAACGCGCCCCAGACGAGGAAGAGCATGAGGGAGAGCCCCACCAATGGGACGAGGTATTCCCGCCAATGGAAGGGTCGCATCACCGCGAGGGATGACCAGAGCACGACCACGAGGAACGCGTAGGGCAGGTAGCACACGGCAGCCAACCCGATCAGCAGACCGGCATCGAAGAGCGGACCCAACAGGCGCACGTCCCCTTGGCTGGCCCACAACCGGCGCATGGCCCAGAGCGCGAAGGGCATCCCCGCGAAAGCGGCATCCGGAACGAGCCCATGCGGGAACAGCCCGAGGACCAACGGCAGGAGGAGCGCCGGCAGGTGATTGCGGCGCTCGAACAATTCGCTCTCGTTGAAGGTGAAATTCAGCTGCATGGCCAGACCGGCAACAAGAACCCAGGCGACCACGAGCAGCACCCAGCCACCCTGTTCGAACAGGAGCCGGAGGGCTCCGAAGCCCGGCATGCCCGGGGCGAGACGCGACAAAGGCTCCGGCACGGGAGAAGCCCCGGGCCACAACAACAGAAGCAGCGGCAGCAATAGGACCAGGACCGCAGGCTGGTTCTGCCGGAAATACCTTACCAACATGGTTGTCGGTTGTCCGTCGCCCGTTGTCCGTTGTCCGTTCCTGGCGGGCGGTTGATCGGTCTGTTACCACCCCGTGTCGTCAGCGGGATAACCGACAACGGACGACCGATAATCGAGTCCCGTCTATATTCGCACCCGATCGATACGACATCCAGATGCGCGACTTCTTCTTCGGTTTCGGCCACATCTGCCAGAGCATATTTGACGCGGTGCTGGTCAGTGCGGGATGGATCTTCCCGGTCATGTTCGCCATCGTGCTGGCCTTCGGCGCGATCTACTGGATGAACGCCCAGGCGAAGTACACCGCCCGCGCCAAGGAGCGCAAAGAGTACATCTGAAGCTTCAGTTGTCGGTTGACGGTTGTCGGTTGTCCGGCTTCCGATGCTGACGCGCGTGCGATCCGCATCTGGCACACCCCCCTGATGCAAGAGGCTACACCGTGCGTCAGCGCTCTTGCCAACCGGCCCGACAACGGACAACGGACAACCAACATCCATTCCTGCTAGACCTGCTGGGGAGCGCTTGCGGGCTTGGCCGCCGGGGTCTTTACCAGGTCATGGCCGATGTCGGTGCGCACGATGCGGCCGTCAAAATCGACCATGATCACATTGCGGTACGTGTTGGTAATGGCCTGTTCGACATCCTTGCCGAAGGCTGAAACCGCCAGCACGCGACCGCCATTGGTCACCAGTTCTCCGCGCTTGTTCTCGGCCGTCCCCGCCTGGAAGACGTAGGCATTGGTCACGGCCTCGATGCCCTCGATCGGCTGGCCGGTCTCGTACTCCCCGGGATAACCTTCGGAGGCCATGACCACGGTAACGCAGGTGCGGTCATCCGTATCCACATGGCATTCGCTGAGCGTTCCGCTGGCGATGCCTTGGAAGAGATCGAGCAGGTCGCTGCGCAAACGCGGGAGGATCGCCTGTGTCTCGGGGTCGCCGAGGCGCACGTTGTACTCGATCACGTACGGCTCACCGTCCACATTCATGAGGCCCATGAACAGGAAGCCTTGGTACGGGATGCCCTCTTCACGCAGGCCGCGGATCGTGGGTGCCGCCACACGGTCATGCACCTTGGCCATGAAATCCTTGTCAGCGAACGGGGCCGGGCTTACGGCGCCCATACCGCCGGTATTCGGGCCGGTATCACCATCGCCGATGCGCTTGTAGTCCTTCGCGGCGGGCAGCATCTTGAACGAGGTACCGTCGGTGATGAGGAAGGCGCTGAGCTCGATGCCCTTCAGGAACTGCTCGATCACCACGCGTTCGCTGGCTGCACCGAAGGTGGTGCCCGTGAGCATTTCCTTCAACGTGCTTTCCGCCTCCTTGCGATCCCGGGCGATCACCACGCCCTTGCCCTGGGCGAGGCCGTCCGCTTTGATCACGTACGGGGCCTGCATGAGATCCAGGTAGGCGGTCGCCTCCTTCAGTTGTCCTTTGCCGAAAGCACGGAAAGCGGCCGTAGGAATGTTGTGCCGGAGCATGAACTCCTTGGCGAACTCCTTGCTGCCTTCCAAGCGCGCTCCTTCCGCCTTGGGGCCGATCACCGTGACCACACCCTGCAACTTGGGATCGGCGGCGATGCGATCATGCAGGCCGTCCACCAGCGGGGCTTCGGGGCCCACGACCACGATGCGGATCTTCTTCTCCAGCAGGAAATTGCGCAGGGCCTTCTGGTCGTTCAGGTCCAACTTCACGTTGCGCCCGTGGCGCACGGTGCCAGGGTTCCCCGGGGACACATAGAGCTCATCGAGCAGGGAGCTCTGGGCAAGCTTCCAAGCCATCGCGTGCTCGCGACCTCCACCTCCGATCAACAGGACGTTCATCCGTTTCCGCTTTGGCGCAAAGGTGGCCCCGCCCCTCTCGCCAGAGGAGAACAAGTTATGCACGTTTCAACAGGGGCGCGAGGCGCGGGCAGCCCGCGTGGCCTGTGCCCGTTGTCGGTTGTCCGTTGTTGGTTGTGAGGCTGGGTGGCAAGATCGCTCCATCGGCAGCCTGACAACCACCAACGGACAACCAACACCCATCAATGCGTGTGCTCCACCGGCTTCCGCTTGATGCTACAGCCCAGGTTCTTGGTCGTGGCCGGGTCGATGGCCTTGCCAGCGACGAGCGAATTGATGGCGTCCGTCAGGTAGTGCTTCGTCACGGCCTTGGGGTCGTCCACGTTGTCGTCGATGGCGCCTTTGTACACGAGCTTCAGATCCTTGTTGAAGAGGAAGACATGCGGCGTGGTGCGCGCGGCGAACGCATCGGCCACCACGTTGTCCTCGTCGAGCAGGTAATGCGTGTTGTAGCCTTTCTCCTTGTAGTGCGCCTGCATATCGGCGAAGCTGTCTCCCGCATCGCGCTTGGCTGAATTGCTGTTCACCAGGGCGAAGCCGACCTTGTTCTTCTGGCAGAACGCACCGATCTCCGGATAGCGGCCCTCCCAGCCTGCGCTACCTTCCGAACCCACAACGAAGGGGCAGGTATTGCAGCTGAACACGACCAGCAGGCCGTTCTCGCCTTTGATGGCCGACAGGGACTGGTCGCCGCCCATCACGTTCTTCATCGCCTTGTCGGCGGCGGGCATCGGCGCACCGATGACGAGTTCCGTGAGCGGATCATGCGCGGTGATGGCGAGCGCCGCAGCGGTGGCGAGCAGGGAGGCTTTCAGGATCATGGGGTCGTAGTTGGGAGGCCGAAAATAACGCGGTGTCCATCGCATCGCGCCACCTTTGGGGACGCGTTCACCATAGTTGTGGATCCCTCATTGCTCGTCGTTCCCGTTGTCGCGCTCGGCGCATCGTTGCTCACGCTCATCAGCGGCTTCGGCCTCGGTACGTTGCTGCTACCGGTCTTCGCCCTGTTCTTCCCGCTGGAGGTGGCCATCCTGCTCACGGCCGTGGTGCATCTGTTGAACAACCTCTTTAAACTGGGACTTCTGGCCCCACATATCCGCTGGCCGGTGGTGTTGCGCTTCGGTATCCCTGGCATGGTGGGCGCGTTCATCGGCGCCCGATTGATGCGCTCATTGAGTGCTCAGGAGCCGCTCTATCAAGGCGTCTCCCACCCGGTCGATGTCCTGGACCTGGCCATCGCAGCCGCCATGCTCGTGTTCGGAGCGTTCGAACTTTCCAAGACCCTCAACGCCCTGTCGCTTCCACCGAGGTGGATGGTTCCCGGCGGGCTGCTCAGCGGCTTCTTCGGCGGGCTCAGCGGGCATCAAGGAGCGCTGCGCAGCCTGTTCCTCTTGCGCGCGGGCTTGGGCAAGGAGAACTTCATCGCCACCGGCGTGGCCATCGCGTGCCTGGTGGACATCACGCGTTTGCCGGTATACATAGGCGGTGGGCTCCTGGATACGCTGCGGACGCAGTGGCCGCTGTTGCTGGCCGCGACATGCTCCGCCTTCGCCGGAGCGTGGTGGGGGAAAAAACTGATACCCAAAGTGACCATGCGTGGAGTGCAGGTGGTCGTGGGGCTGCTGATGGTGGTGATAACGGGGATGCTGGCGGGTGGCGTGGTGTGAAAACTCTTTTCATGGACCTTTTTGCTACAGCGTTGGCCGGGTTTCTCGATCTGAAGGGCACAGGCTCACGCGGTATGCGTACCGACTTCTCCCTCAACCATCATTGCGCGGGGGGGGGGGGGGGGCCCCCACGCCCCCCCCCCCCCCAAACCCGCCCGCCCCCGGGGGGGGGGGTTTGCGGCCACCCGGGGCCTAGCAAGGTGCAGGGG
>CAZYPC010000069.1:10196-24973 GCA_964649165.1 uncultured Chryseobacterium sp. | reverse complement strand
GGCCAAGGGCTGGCCATGTTCACCACGTGTTTGTTCCGGCCGGCGAGCGGGAAGGTGTCCGACCTTTGATAGAAGACGGTGCCTTGGTTATTGATCACGGTGACGGTAACGTTCAACGGCGCTAGTGTCTCGAAATCCACGGAAAAGGTGGGTCGATCGACCGGAACGGGATAGACGACCACGTCCGTGAACGAAGCGAACGTTGCGCTGATCACCATGGTGTGGTCATATGATCGGAACTTGCGCCAGACCAGTCCGTTATCGAAGATCACGACATACTCGTATAAGCCGGGATCCAACTGGGTGCGTGGAACCGGTAACAATTTCGGGTCACTCTCATCGGGCATCTGGATGTCCAGTACCCGGTGTGGGGAAGCGGTATACCAATGATTGATCTGGATGGCGGAAACGGCCGAGAGATCTTCCGCATAGATGGGAGGGATCGGAGGGCAGTCGATCGTTTCCGCGATCCAGTTGCCGATATCGACAATACCGTCCCCGTCACTATCCTCCTCTGTATAGGAAAAGGCGACACACTGCCCGACACCTCCTGTGCCCCATTCGTTCCAGCCCGGGCCTCCACCGGAAAGCAGGGCGGCCTGGCAGTTGACCGGTCCCGGTTGATCGGTCAGGTTGGCGATGGCCTGTTGGACGTGAGCATCCGCATTGAAATGGGCCTGAAGCACGCCGGGAGAGACCTCGTCGCAGTAGTCGTTCCCGAGGAGCGGCTCCGTTTGGGCGTACAATCCGCACCAAGGACCCAAGCCTTTGCGAATTGCGAAGCCGTTGGGTTGTGTGACTTCCGGACCGTAGAGATAACCCAGATAGTTGGCTTTGCCGGCGACATTTATGCCCGGAATGATCTCGAGTTGATCAAGCGGCAGCAGTTCAGTCCAATCATCTCCGTTCAAGCAAAAGTCGCTTGGGGAATACTGCTGGGCAAACCCGCCTGCTCCCCACATGTCCGCCCCACTCACGTAGAAGTAGGGATAAGCACCACCGATCGTTCCCTCCCTGAATTTGATGATCGTATTGCCGAGATCGGGATGCTCAAGAGCCACCAAAGCCCATGAATAGGAATTGGAGTTGCAGGTGGTGCGGCAGATCTCGGTCCGGGGCAGGCTGCCATCGGTGCGGTCGAAGGCCGTGATGATATCGCCGTTCGCATTCCTGGCCCTTACGCGATAGGAGGCCACGTCGCCCGGTTCCATGGCGGGCAGGAGGTCGAAGTCGAGGTGTCCATAGAGTTCGGGCAGAACAATGTTGATCGTCTGGAATGTGCTGGTCCCATAGGTCCCGTTCATGCGGAGTTCGTGCAGCACCAGATCGACCTCGACGCTCGCCACGGCTGATCGGGTACATTTCGCGTTGTCCAGCAGAAAATAGCCGTTGGTCATTTCTGGATCGGCGAGGAGCAGCGACCGCCACATTTCCTGAGCTTCGGTGTGAAGCACGAGCGATGCGGTGAGAAGGGCGAGTACGGATCTCATGGGTGTGGGTTGTGCGGCCAAAAGAGCGAAGCCCCGGGTTCGATCACAAACGTGGTCTTATGCGTGGTGTATCACGCCGCATGGATGGATGGATCCACTGAACAGATGGTCGATGCATCGTGCCAGCGCATCGTTGACGAGCGACGGACAGGTCGCCCTGGCCGGTACCACCCGGTGGCGCATCGCTGATCATATGGGTGACCTCTTGACGAGGCGGTGCTCTACGCCCTCACTCCACCATGAATGGCACGGCGAAAGTCCGGCCATCGTCCAGGTGTACCCTGCAGCAATAAGTGCCGGGTACGAGTTGGGCGACCGGCAGGCGCGGTGCGCTCGGTCGGGTGGCTCGCATGAGCGACTTGCCGGTTACATCAAAGACCTCGACCCTTGCGATGCCAAGTCCACCTGTCACATCGAAATAGAGCATATCGTGAGCTGGATTCGGATAGCATTTCATGATCGCTGCATCTGTACGTTCAGGAAGGGCGACATCGGAGCATATCAGTGATGATTGACCTTCGGTTACCTGTTCCCAGAGCAGGTCTTCCACCACCGGCATTGCTTCTGCAAGTTGAACAAAGGGTGAGAAGACCTGCACGCTGAAAGGATCGTCCGGGGTAACAGGTGCTTGTATCGCGTCGCACGGTTCGGGGATGGAGTCGCCAGTCAGCATGAACTGGACTATGTCAATGTCCTCGGGATGAGCCTCGGTGTTGATGGAACCACCTAGGACGAAACGTCCGCTCCCGTCACCGTCCAAGCTGGTGGCTGATCGGTAAACGGTATCCATGACGACATGATCCAACAGTGCACCCATGGATCCGAAAAGGAACAGACCTTGTGACCATTGGGTGTAGCCGGGAAAATAAATGTTCGCGCAGACGACCATATCGCCATCCTCGCTCACGTGGATACCTATGCCTGATGCCTGGTATCCGCAAGAATAGCTTCCGTCCCAGAGCAGCGCACCTTGAGGGTCTACTTGTCCGATCAAGAAACTGCCGCTCGTCTGACCAGTAAACAGGGCAGAGCCATCGGGGAGAACGGCAATGCCTGCACCAGCAGAGTGCCCGTCTATGCGGTCATACACCATACCCCAAAGCAATTCACCGTCGCCTGAGATACTCAACATGGCGTGGTCGTTCGATGTTTGAAAGATGCGCGTTGCATCTATCCGAAAGGAACCGTCCTCCGCCATACCGGCATCGGCAGCCTGTGTCATTCCTCCTCCATCGATGCGGTCAGACCATAAAACCTCGCCCGTAAGGTCGATCTTGTATACGATCACCTGCCCGTTCAGTGATCCTTGCGGATCGGATCTGTTGCCGATGATGATGAAGTTGTCATCGCCTGCCGGCAGCACCAGTCTGGCGCCCTCATTGGTCCCGTCGGATCTGAGCCTCTTGGTCCAGATCAAAGTGCCCTCGGCATCAATGCGGACCATGATCATGTCGTTGCTGCCTTGCACCAACTGAACCAATGTGCCCCCAACAAGGAGGAACCCGCCATCAACAAGCTCGATGGCATCGGAGAACCCTTCCGAATCATCGTTTCCTAGCACGGTTTTCCAAATGGTCTCGCCGGTCGGATCGAGTTTCATGACATAGCCGTTGGAATAGTACTCGGCAGCGTTCGGTCCATAAGACTCGGTCCCACCGAACACAAGTACTCCACCATCGGAGGTAATCAGAGCCTGGCCCCCTTCGTATCCAGAGCCACCAAAGGTCCTCTCGTATGCCGTGAACTGACAGCTAAGTGAAATGCACTGAATGAGCGCAGGAAGAATTACGAATTCACGAAGCAAAGCTGACGGCCGTTCGGCGTATAAGTTCATCTGACAAAGATGAACGCGACACGAGAGACGAAGCGGTCCACCGAACAAGTGGTCGCTTCGGCCCAATAGCTGGCCATAGCGGAGCGCGCCATGGCTTGATCGAGTGCTCAGAACGGCAGATCGTCCTCGTCGCTCGATGAGCCGGCTGATGCCGGCATATCCGCCATGGTCGGCGGCGGCGCTTGCTGGTACGATGAGCCACCACCCGACGGAGCCGCACCACCCGCGCGTTCGATGCGGTTGCCGCTGAGGGAGAGGAAGTACTTCGTTACGCCATCCTTGCCGGTCCACTCGCGGCCGTTCACGTAGCAGGTCACGGTCACTTCTTCCCCCGGCTTGTAGCTATCCAGCAGGCTTGTGCGATCCTGCGTGAATTCCACGGGGATGTGCTGCGGACGCTGTCCGCTGGGCTCGGTGATCACGAGTTCGCGCTTGGTGAACTTGTCGCTGACCTGTTGGGTTTTGCCGACCACTTTGATCGTGCCGGAGACGGTGACTTGTGCCATGTGTTCTGTCCGCCGCTATACGGACCTCGGATTGGTTTCTAGCGTTCGTTGAAGGCGAGCAAGGTACGCAGCGCATCGTCGGTGCGGCCCTCGCTCAACAATTGGTGCGCACGTTGGTGCAGCTCCGTTTTCAGTCGGGGCTTGTCGCCCTCGTGAGTGATGAAGAGGTCGGCCAGTTCGGTGAGCTTGTACTCGTTCACGCTGGTCTCGTCCGGCAGGGTGGGCTGGTTGGCCAACTGGCCCAGGTCATTGCCGGTGAGCACGTCGCTCAGGCGGATATCAGCGGGCAGCGCATCCACGCCGATGCCGATGTGTGCGGCGGGCTGAGGTAATTCGAAGAGGGCATCACCGGTCGCGCGGCAATAGAAGTGCCCACCCATGCGGCCCACGAGATCGATCTTCCGCTGGTCGATGGTGCCGTGCTCGTTCAGAACGGACTCATCGATGTGCATCAGAAGGACCTCGCAGATGATGAGGTTGCCCGCCGCGCCCTCGGTGCCGGTCTCGATCACCTGCTTCACCACGCACTCCATCTGCACGGGGCTCTCTTTCACGCGGAAAGGCCTTACGCGCTCGGAAGGGATCGGCGTGAAGCCGGCTTTGGCGAATTCGCTCACGCCTTCAGGATATTCGCCGCTGGCGGTGTTGGCCTGCTGCACCATGCCGAAGGTGACCACGTTGATCACCACCTCGGGAACCGCGACGACGTTGTGCAGCGTATGCTTCGTGGTGTTGTCGCGACCGCGTCGGGCGGGCGAGAAGATCAATATGGGCGGGTTGCTCCCGAAGCAGTTGAAGAAGCTGAAGGGACTGAGGTTGGGCCGGCCATCCACATCGATGGTGCTGGCGAAGGCCACCGGCCGTGGCCCCACCGCGCCGAGCAGCAGCCCGTGGCGTTTGGGGATCGGCATCCCGGCCAGTTCGAAGGTCCTCATCGCGAAAGGGGAGGCGAATCTATCCACTGGTCACGGTCCGGTCGGCCGGAAAAGATCGCCGGACCGGGTATCTTCGCGTCCCTTTTTTCAAAGGCATACGGACGTGGCGGAATTGGTAGACGCGCTGGACTTAGGATCCAGTGCCGCAAGGCGTGGGGGTTCGAGTCCCCCCGTCCGTACTTTGACCTTGTTGTCAGTTGTCGGTTGTCGGTTGTCCGGCCTGGTGGTCGGCAGCATTCATCGGCGGACCGACAACTGACAACCGACAACCGACAACGGAGACCCGACCATGAACATCGAACGCGAAGAGACCGGCACGCTCACGGCCACATTGAAGCTGAAGTTGGTGCCCGAGGACTACACCCCTGGCGTGGAGAAGACCCTGAGAGAACAGCGCAGGACCGCCGCCATGCCGGGTTTCCGGCCGGGCCAGGTGCCGATGAGCCTGATCAAGAAGCGGATCGGCCGCAGCGTGCTGGTGAACGAGGTGGAACGCCTGATCGGCCAGAGCCTCAATCAGTACATCCAGGAGAACCGCCTGCGTCCGCTGGGCCAGCCGTTGCCGAAGGAGGAGAACATGTCCAACAACAACTGGGACGAACCCGGTGAGTTCAACTTCGCCTACGACATGGGACTGGCTCCCGTGTTCGACATCGAACTCAACGAGAAGGTCGGTGTGGAGATGCCAGTGGTGAACGTGGACGACGAACTGGTGAACAAGGAGATCACCGACATGCAGCGCCGTTTCGGTAGCATGCAGGACACGGAGACCGCCGGCGATAAGGACATGCTGCTCGGCGACCTGATCGAACTGGACGAGACCGGCGCCATCAAGCCCGGCGGCCTGATGAACCGCACCACCATCAGCCTGGAATACCTGAAGGATGAGGCGACCCGCCAGTTGTTCGTGGGCAAGGCGCGCGGCGAGGAGGTGGTCGTGGACCCGCACAAGATCAGCGACGGCCATGATGACCTGGCGCGTATGCTCGGCGTGGACCACGACGCGGTTCACGGCCTTACCGGGAACATGCTGTACCGCATCAGCGAGATCAAGCGGATGGAGGCGGTGCCTGTGGACCAGGCGCTGTTCGACCGTGTTTATGGCCAGGGCGCTGTCGCCGATGAAGCTGATTTCCGCGCCAAGGTGAAGGCGGGATTGGAGAACTCCTTCCGCCGCGATCAGGACCGCGTCTTCAAGCGGTTGGTGATGAAGAAGCTGGTGGACACGGCGAGCATCGAACTGCCCGACGG
The DNA here is from genome assembly GCA_964649165.1 of uncultured Chryseobacterium sp. Taxonomy (GTDB): domain Bacteria; phylum Bacteroidota; class Bacteroidia; order Flavobacteriales_F; family PHOS-HE28; genus PHOS-HE28. The sequence goes on along the minus strand of CAZYPC010000069.1, from coordinate 18,957 downwards.
ATTCCTCAAACGCTGGATCCGCACCACGAGCGAGAAGCCGGTGACCCCGGAGGAGGTCGAGTCCGGCTACGCCGGCTACGCCGCCAGCCTGAAGCGCCAGCTCGTGGAGGACCGCGTGGTGGAGAAGTATGGACTGGAGGCCAAAGGCGAGGAGATCGACGGCTTCGCGAAGCGGTACATCAGCGACCAGTTCGTGCAGTACGGAATGGAAGCTCCGGAAGGGGAGGCGTTGCAACAGGCGGCCGCCCGCATGCTCGGGGACCGCGACCAGATCAAGCGGATGCGGGATACCATCGTGGAGCAGAAACTCATGGTGCACTTCAAGAACATGCTGTCCCCGAAGGAAAAGCGGATGGGCTTCGATGAGTTCGTAAACTTGGCACGGACCGCCTAAGGTGATCCGTGTTCCGAAACGTCCTCATCACAGAAACCGACCATAGCATGTTCCCATCCGACGAGTTCCGCAAGTATGCCGTGAAGCACCGCGGCATCAACAGCATGGTGCTGCACGACTACCAGGCGAGCATGACGCCTTACATCATCGAGGAGCGCCAGTTGAACGTGGCCCAGATGGACGTGTTCAGCCGCATGATGATGGACCGCATCATCTTCCTGGGCTCCGGCATCAACGACCAGGTGGCGAACATCGTGCAGGCCCAGTTGCTCTTCCTGGAGAGCCTGGACGCCAAGAAGGACATCCAGATCTATATGAACAGCCCCGGCGGCGGGGTGTACGCGGGTCTGGGCATCTATGACACCATGCAGTACATCAACCCGGACGTGGCCACTATCTGCACCGGCATGGCCGCCAGCATGGGTGCTGTGCTCCTCTGCGCCGGCGCGAAAGGCAAACGCAGCGCGTTGAAGCACAGCCGCGTGATGATCCACCAGCCGATGGGCGGTGCCGAAGGCCAGGCCACGGACATGGAGATCACCGTGCGCGAGGTGCTGAAGCTGAAGAAGGAGCTGTACGAGATCATCGCCCATCACAGCGGTCAGCCCTTTGAGCGGGTTGAGAAGGACGGTGACCGCGACTACTGGATGATCGCCGAAGAGGCCAAGGCCTACGGCATGATCGATGAACTGCTGGTGCGGAACACGAAATAGGTCATCAGCTCCGTGGGTTTCCACGGACCGTGAAGAGAACGGGCGGCCATTGGCCGCCCGTTCTCATTCCATCCCAGTGCTGTTAACCACCCGGGCGTCCAAGGACTTTCCGCGAACAGGTGTTGAGAAACGGCGCGGTGGATGGACGACCGCCGATCGGCGACAGTATATTTCCCGGCCGTTGATCGACGGAACCTCCGTCAAGGGCCATCTCCATGGACAAGAAAGAGATCAAGTGCTCGTTCTGCGGGCGGGACAAGCAGGATACCAACGTCCTGATCGCCGGCATCACCGGGCACATTTGCGATAGCTGCATCAGCCAGGCGCAGAACATCATCCAAGAGGAGCTGAGCCAGCGGGACAAAGGGGAGCCGGACGGCAACATCATCCTGCAGAAGCCCAGCGATATCAAACGTTACCTGGACGAGTACATCATCGGCCAGGACGATGCGAAGAAGGTGCTGAGCGTGGCGGTGTACAACCACTACAAGCGCTTGATGCAGAAGACCGTCGGCAATGACGATGTGGAGATCGAGAAGAGCAACATCATCCTGGTGGGAGAGACCGGTACGGGCAAAACGTTGCTGGCCAAGACCATCGCCAAGATGCTGAACGTGCCGTTCGCCATCGCTGACGCCACCGTGCTGACGGAAGCCGGCTATGTGGGTGAGGACGTGGAGAGCATCCTGAGCCGCCTGCTGCAGGCGGCCGATTACGATGTGAGCAAGGCCGAACGTGGCATCGTCTTCATCGACGAGATCGACAAGATCAGCCGCAAGAGCGACACACCGAGCATCACCCGCGACGTGAGCGGGGAGGGTGTGCAACAGGCACTGCTCAAGTTGCTGGAAGGGAGCACGGTGAACGTACCCCCACAAGGCGGCCGCAAGCATCCCGAGCAGAAGCTGATCCAGGTGGACACGAAGAAGATCCTCTTCGTCTGTGGCGGCGCGTTCGATGGCATCAACAAGATCATCGCCCGCCGGGTGAAGAGCAGTGCCGTGGGCTACAGCGCCAGCAAGGAGGCCCGCATCCTGGACGAGAACCTGTTGCAGTACGTGGCACCGACGGACCTGCGTGCCTACGGCCTGATCCCTGAGCTCATCGGTCGTTTCCCCGTGCTCACCTACCTCGATCCGCTGGACCGCGATACGCTGCGTCGCATCCTCACCGAGCCGAAGAACGCGCTGATCAAGCAGTACGTGAAGCTCTTCGACATGGACAAGGTGAAGGTGACCTTCGACAAGAAGGTGCTCGACTTCATCGTGGAGAAGGCCGTGGAATACAAGCTCGGCGCGCGCGGCCTGCGGTCCATCTGCGAGGCCATCATGACCGATGCGATGTACGAGATACCGGGTTCCTCTGACAAGCCGATGGAGCTGCGCATCACGCTGAGCTACGCGCGCGAGAAGTTCGACCGCAGCCGCGTAGGCCAGTTGAAGGTGGCCTGAGGAGGTCTTGCCCGTTTCTCGGATGTCGTCCGGAACCGCCCACCCGACTTCGGCTCCTTGGCCAGGAATGGCCCCGCCTATCTTCGCGGTCCTTTCGAACAACCATGATGAAACGCATGCTCGCGCCTTTGGCGCTGCTCACCCTGCCCGGCCTGGCCGTTGCGCAGGATCTTCCGGCCCCCAGCCCATCCGGCAAAGTGGAACAACGCATTGGGCTCACGGACGTCACGATCACTTATTCCCGCCCATCAGCGAAGGGGCGTCAGGTCTTCGGTGATCTGGTGCCTTACGGTGAACTATGGCGCACGGGGGCCAATCATTGCACCGTGTTCGAGTGCTCGGACAACATCGTGATCGATGAGCAGATCCTCCCGGCCGGTAAGTATTCGCTTTTCACCATCCCGAACGAGGGTTCGTGGATGCTCATCTTGAACAAGGACGCGGATCTGTCGGGCACCGATGGCTACAACCCGGAAGGGGATGTTCTCCGCCTGAAAGTGCCGTCACGACCGTCGGCTACCACGGAAACCTTCACCATACTGTTCGATAACCTGGCACAGGACCTGGGCGACCTCATCCTGCGCTGGGAGAAGCAGGAGATCGCCGTGCATTTGTACGCCGATGCCACGAAGCTCGGGGTACAGCGCATCCGGGAAGCATTGGAGAAGCCGGATGCTGATTTCGTCGCGTATGCCCGCTCTGCCGCATTCTATCTGGATCGCAAATTGGACGCGGCCAAGGCTTTGGAATATGCTCAGCACAGCGTTACTCTTCAAAAGAAGTACTGGAACACGTTCTACCTCGCCAGGGCCCAAGCGGAGGCCGGGCAGTTTTCCGCAGCCGTGACCACTGGGAAAGAGGCCATCGCCATCGCCAACCAGGAGAAGAACACGGGCGCGGCCAAGACCTACCAGGAGAAGGTGGACGAGTGGGCCAAGCAGGTGAAGAAATAACGGCCAGATGCTCTTGTGCGAAGCCCCGCTGTGTGAACAGCGGGGCTTCGTGTTCACATGCCCAAGGCGAGGAAGCCGCCGTCCGCCACGACGCACTGGCCTGTGATGAACGAAGCCTTGTCCATCGCCAGGAAGGCGATCGTGGCCGCGACTTCTTCCGGCGTGCCGACGCGCTTCATCGGTGTTCGGGCGAGGATCTTCTCCAGGCGTTCAGGCCTGGAAAGCACAGCTTCGGTGAGCGGCGTGCGGATGTACCAAGGGGCCACGGCGTTCACACGGATGTCCATCGGGGACCACTCAACGGCGAGGCTGCGCGTGAATTGCAGGAGCGCCGCCTTGCTCAGCGCGTAGGTGGCGCCGGAGCCCACGTCCACGAAGCCGGCGACGGAGGCGACGTTGACCACGCAAGCCTTCTCTCCCGCGCGTAGCAGCGGGAGCAGGCGCTTGGTCAGGTCCATGGGCCCGAGCGCGTTGGTGTTCAGCACCGTTTCGCGCTCCTCATCGCTGATCTCCGCCCAAGGCTTCCGGATGTTCATGCCGGCGTTGTTCACCAGCACGTCCAGGCGGCCCCATTTGTCGGTGAGTTCGCGAACGATGCGCTCCCTGTCTGCCGCGACGCCCACGTCTCCTTGAATGGACATTACATCCATCCGCTCGGCGGCCTGCCGGGAGACGATCATCACTTCGGCGCCGAGTGCGAGGAATTCCTCCACGGTAGCCGCACCGATGCCGCGGGTGCCGCCCGTGATCAATGCGCGTTTGCCTTTCAGGTCCCAGGATGTGGTCATGTGAACGAAGGGCGCGATGTGTGAGGCGAGAGACGTTGGATGAGCAACGCCAGTGCGACAACGATGGCCGGCGCGATCAGGTTGTACCACAGGAAGGCGATCTCGATGGGGTCGTTGATCACTACAGTGCCATCCATCTCCGCGAGAACATTGGAACGGTCGAGTTCGAAATGCACCAGTATGAGGACTTGCGCGATGAGCCCGGCGATGAAAACCGCAGTGCCTTGCACGTGCTTCAGGAAAAAGGCGACCAGGAAGATGCCCAGGATCGTTCCGTAGAACAGGGACCCCAGGATGTTCACCGCCTGGATGAGGTTCTCGAAGAGCGAGAACACGGCTGCGAAGCACAGTGCCAGCACGCCGAAGATGACCGTTGCCCACTTGGTGGCGATCACCTGCTGTTCACCCGTGCCGGAGAAGCGGAACACATCCACCACGCTCGTGGTCGCCAGCGCGCTGAGTTGCGAGCTGGTGCTGCCCATGCCCGCGCAGAAGATCATCGCCAACAGGAGACCCACGATACCCACCGGCATATGGTCCATGATGAAGGTGATGAAGATGTAGTCCTTGTCGTTCGGTTCGGCGTCCTTGACATGCTCCTTGACCACGGTGCGATAGGCTTCGCGCAGCGACCGATCCTCCTCGACCGTCGAACGGAGGTTGTTCATGGCCCTCATCGCATTCCCGTCCTTTTCATCCGCTTCAGCCCACTCTTCCGCATACGTGGCCATGTCCACCGCATTGGCCTCCTGGGCAATGCTCAATTCATGGGCCTTGGTGGCGACCTCGCCGGTCGCGCTGTCGAGGACTTCCACGTTCGCCTTGTTCCAATGCACCGGCGCGGGATGGAAGAGATAGAACACGAACACCATCACACCGATGAGGAGGATGAAGAACTGCATGGGGATCTTTACAAGCCCGTTCATCAGGAGTCCGCTGCGGGCCTCGCGAGGCGTCTGTCCGCCGAGGTAGCGCTGCACCTGGCTCTGATCCGTGCCGAAGTAGGCGAGCTGGAGGAAGAAGCCGCCGATCAACCCGCTCCAGAGCGTGTACTTCTTCGCCGGGTCCCACGAGGTATCGATGATATCCATCTTTCCCAGTGCCCCGGCCAGGCCCAGACTTTCTCCGAAACTGATCGAGCCGGGCAGGTAGTACAGGATGAAGCCGAACACGACGAAGAGCCCGGCGAACATCACGGCCATCTGCTGCTTGTGAGTGACGCCCACCGCCTTTGCTCCGCCCGTGGTGGTGTACAGGATCACCAGCGCACCGATGAACAAGCAGGTCCAGCCGAGAGGCCAGTGGAGCACCTTGCTCAGTACGATGCTCGGTGCATAGATGGTGATGCCCGTGCTCAGCCCGCGTTGGATGAGGAAGAGGATGGCCGTGAGCAGGCGCGTACGGTGATCGAACCGCTTGCCGATGAACTCATAGGCCGTATACACGTTCCATTTGTAGAAAAGCGGGATGAACACGAAGGCGATCACCACCATCGCGAGCGGGAGTCCGAAGTAGAACTGAACGAAGCCCATGCCTTCGGCGAAGCCCTGCCCCGGCGTGCTGAGGAAGGTGATCGCGCTGGCCTGGGTGGCCATCACGCTGAGCATCACGGCCCACCAGCGGTCCTGGTTATCGCCACGCAGGTACCCGTCCTTGCTACTGGTGTGCCGCGTCTTCCAGATGCCGTAGGCCACGATGAAGCCCAAAGTGCCGAGGAGGACGGTCCAGTCGAGCGGGTGCATTGTTCAAGTGACAAGTGTCAAGTAGCAAGTGACAGGTGTCAAAGAGCTTGCGTGGCACAGGGTGTTGCTACCTGACACTTGTCACTTGCCGCTTCAATTGGTCCGTTTCGAGATCAGGTTCGCGAACAGCCGGAACGCGCCCGGCACCCCCGCAGGCAATTCCCGGAAAAAACTGATACCCGTGTACACGTAACGCCCCTTACCGTAGTCACAGGTGATGAGCCCGCCATTCAGCGGTTGCTCGCCCGGGTCGTTCCAGGCGATGAGCGGCGTGTAGTGGCTGTCGAGACTTCCGCAGAAATACAGGCCGCGCTCCTGCACCCAGCCATCGAAGTCCGTTGCGGTGATCGCGTTCGGTGTAGTGAGCAGCGGGTGATCCTTGGCCAGGAAGGTCGGCGGGGCTTCCTCCACCGTCACGCGATCGCGCGTGAGCTTGAAGGGGTATGGACCGAAGAGCGAATCGGGCAGCACCATGTCGCTGCTGCGCGTGTTGTACTGGCAGACCAGCGTGCCGCCCTGCTCCACGTACTTCATCAGCACCGGGTTCAGGTCCTTCAGTTCGTTGGTCGTGTTGTAGGCGCGGATGCCGGTAACGATGGCGTCGTACTTCTTCAGACCTTCCAGCGTGGCTGTTGCTGGATCAATGATGTCCACCTTCACACCCAGCTGTTCGAGGGCTTGCGGCATCTCATCACCCGCACCCTTGATGTAGCCAACGGTCTTTGCGGTGGTCTCCACCTGCAGCGGAACGAGTTGCACTTCAGCGGGCGTGTAGTACACCTGCGGCATGATGTGCGGATAGTCGATCTCGTGCAGGGTCTTGTTGCTCTTGTGCTGACCGTCCGCGCTGGTGAACAGGAACTTCAAGGTTCCGGCTTCAGGTTGATTGCTGCCTTGATGGAGGAAGGTGAAGGTCGCGCGCTCACCGCGCTTCAGCGGACCCACGTTGCAGGACGGTGGCGTGATGAGCCAGCCTTTGGGTGCCGAACAGCTGAGCGTGCCGCTCAGGTCATCGGCCAGCGCCTCCACGCTCACGTTGATGATGCCGCCGTTCTCCTTGATGAGCCAGGTGGTCTTTTCAGGGATCACCGAGGCAACGGGCGTGACATAGACCGGACGCACGCGCTCTCCGTCGACGCGGTCGACCCATTTCTGTTCGACGGGCATATCACAAAGGATGTTGGTCCGTTCGTGGTGGAAATAGCATCCCAGTGTGGCTGTCAGCGTTTGTGGAGAAGTCGAACGGCCAATGCTACCTGGATCGGACACCGAATGAAGATTCTGATGTGGGTGCCTGAGCCAGTAAGGTTCATCTACCGGGACAGGGGTCCTGGTCTCATACTTGATCTCCTCGGCCACGTTCATGCGAAAAGGCGCAGCATCCCAGGACCCTGCTAGGTCAAGGAAGCGTTTGTTACTAGGCTTGACCACAGCGGGTCTTCTCAGCACCGCGCGGACGATGCATTTCATGGAATCCCCATCAGCGATGGTCGGAGTGTTGGCCACGGCCTCCAGGTTCAACCCCGTGCACCATTGAAGCAGATCGGACACGTTGCTGGCCTTCACGCCAAGCCAATTCTGGAGGTCGATCGTCTTGTCTCGGTTCCGCATTTCAGACAACAGTACGCCGAGCAGGGAGTCGCTTTCCTCCGGCCTGTCGGGTTGGAATGCCCCGATGAGTTGATCCACGTGTTTCTTGATGGAGGTCGGAACCGACACCTTCCCCCAAGTCATATCGATCCCCTCAAAAATGTCCTTCCCCGGTGGTTTGTCCCCGGCGATCAACTTGAGGTACTCGATCATCTCGCCGCGCGTTTCAGCCGCACCGAAACCCTGGCTCTTGTGCATGCTGCGACTACGCCCGGCGATCTCCGTGTAGCTCAGTCCGAGCAGCGGATCGTAGCCGCCCACATCCACCGTGTACCAGCCGGAATCGGGCTTGGCGATCTCCGCGAGGTTCTTTTTCCACCAGGTGCTGCCATTGAAGAAGAGTCTGCGAGGCTGCCACACATCAACGCCTTGCGTTAGTTGTTCGGGAAAGGCCTTCGGATCCCCGGCGAGCTTGAAGGCTTCCTCCGCGAGGATGGCGCTCGCCTCATGGTGTCCGTGACCTGCCTCACGCGTGGGTGGGAAGCGGGTGATGATGATGTCCGGCCGGAAGGTGCGGATCACGCGCACCACATCGCTGAGCACTTCGTCGTGCCCCCACTTCTCAAAACTCTCCTTCGCGTTCTTGGAAAAACCGAAGTCCACCGCGCGGGTGAAGAACTGCTCTCCGCCATCGATGCGTCTCGCTTCCAGCAACTCCTGGGTGCGGATGATGCCCAATGCGTCGCCCAGTTCGGGACCGATGAGGTTCTGCCCGCCATCACCGCGCGTGAGGCTCAGGTTACCGGTGCGCACCTTCTTGCCATTGGCGAGCCAGGTGATGAGGCGCGTATTCTCATCGTCCGGGTGCGCCACGATGTACAGCACGCTGCCCAGCACATTGAGCTTCTGCATGCGGTGCAGGATCTCAGCGGCGTTGGGCTGTGCGGGGGGGCGTTGAGCTGAAGTGTCAGGTGTGAAGTGCGCGGGGATCAGTACCAGGAGCGCGAGACGCAGCGAGAAGGACATGGGTGCAAGGTAGATGTGGGCTTCGAGCTGCGAGCCGTGGGCCACGAGCATTCAAACAAAAAAGATCAAAAACAGTGGTCACAGGGGCGAAAACAAGGCGCCAC
>CAZYPC010000069.1:0-10186 GCA_964649165.1 uncultured Chryseobacterium sp. | reverse complement strand
GTGCATTTTTGTTGTGGGATTCGTGTGGCGCGCGTGGCGCCCCTAGATTCCAACAAACATGTAGAATGCTCGTGGCTCACGGCTCCTAGCTCACGGCTCAACTCCCTGCCTTTTCCCACGCTCTCGTATCAACGCCGAGCTTTTTCAAGCATTTGATCGAATTGGCCTTCACACCTTCAGCCGGGTTCATGGACAGGCTCTTCTTGAAGCTCTTGATCGCCGCGTCCTTGTTGCCGGCCATCATGTAGCCCTCACCCAGACTGTCGTGCGTGTTGGGGTCATCCGCATGGCGTTTGGCGTTCAGCTCGAACATCTTCACCGCTTCGTCCGTCTTGCCTTGGTTGGCCAGCGTGTACGCGTACGTGTTCAACTGGGCATTCGTGGCCTCGTCGATCATCTTCTTGCGCAGTGTCGCGGCCTCAGCGGTCTTGCCATTCTCTTCAAGCAGGGTCGCCTTCAAAGTCTGGTTCTCGAAGTTGGCTCCGCGCGCGATGCTCATGTCCACCCACTTCATCGCCTGCTCGGGCGCCAGCTTTTCCGCATGCGCGTAGTGTGCGGCTTCGTACCAGGTCTCCCAACCGAACGCACCGAGACCGCGTAGCTGATCGGGCATTTCGGCGAGGACGATGCCATGGACATCCACGTTCAGTTTGATGGGTACTTCCAGCTTTTCCCAACGCATCACGAGCGTTACGGCATCCTTGGTCACGTCGGTGAGATCATAGGTTACCTGCTCGGTCATCGCACACGGACGCGGTGTCACGGTCGCGCGCATGGCGTCTTTATCCTGCTTGTAGAAATAGGAGCCCCAAGCCGTGTTGTCCTTGCTCAGGATGATCGTCCACGCGCTGGTGGTCGGGATCATATGCAGGCCGTAGCTACCGGCGGGGAGCTTGGTGCCTTCCACGGTGATATCGTTCGTGGTGGTGAGCACGGTGTTCTCGTTCGCACCGGCCCGCCAGATCTGGTCGTAGGGTACCACATCGCCCCAGATCGTGCGGCCCTTCACGCTCGGACGGCTGTAGTCGATGGTGATGTCGGTGGTGCCGATGCGCTGGGTAACGCTCGCGTGCTGGCTCTCTCGAGGCAGGTCGAGCTGCGAGTATTGGGCCTTCAAACGGATCGGGGAAGCGGCGCAGACAAGGAGGGAAGCCGCGAAGAGACGCGTAAGGGTTTTCATGCGACAAGGGGTTTGGGCCATGAAGCTACCCGCCGTGTCCGGCCGCGAAGCAGCGCTGATGACAGGTGGTGGATCCCGTGGCGGAGTGCGCGGCGCACTACCGCCGGTCGCTCGCAGCCCAAGGCGGAGCTAGACGGATTGCTCCTGCAGCGCCTTCGCGATCTGCTCCTTGTAACTACGACCGCTCACGATGCGCTCACCGTTCGCCATGCTGAAGATGAACTCGTTATTGCCGCTGTAGCGATGGTTGCGCACGTGGGTGGTGTGCACCATGTAACTGCGATGGATGCGCAGGAACCGCGTAGGGTCGAGCTCGGTTTCCACGGCGTTCATCGTCATGCGGTAGAGGTGATGCTTGTCCTTCAGCTGGAGGTGCAGGTAGTTGCCCTCGGCCCGCAGGTAGATGATCTCATCGACCGGCACCTTCCACTCGCGGCCTTTCTCCTTGATGACGAACTGCTCGGTGTACTCGCTCTTCGAATGCATGTGCTCGCGCATCAGGTCCATCAACTTGCCCGTGAGTTTGCTGTTCACGCGCATATCGATATGCCTCTTCGCCTTCGTGAGCGAGGCGTGGAAGCGGTCGTCGTCGTAGGGCTTCAACAGGTAGTCAACGGCGTTCACGTCGAAGGCTTTGAGCGCGTACTGGTCGTGCGCGGTCACGAAGACGACGAACGGCATGTGCTGCTTGCCGATGCGCGTGACGACCTCGAAGCCGTTCATCTGCGGCATTTCCACGTCAAGGAACACCAGGTCCGGCTTGTGTTTGCCGATGGCATCCACGGCTTCCTGGCCGTTCCGGCATTCTCCGAGGAGTTCGATCTCGGCGTCCTGTTGGAGCAGGCGTGTGAGGCGCGCGCGCGCGGCGGGTTCATCGTCAACGATGAGCGTGCGGATATGCTTCATGACTGTGTGTGAGCGATGGGTCTCGGGTTCACCGGAGCGAAGGAACCGTTGCTGCGCGGGTCCGGTGCCATGCGCAACGGGATGGAAAGCTCGACGTGGAAGCCCCGCCCTCCGGGGGAGCTGATGGAGAAGCTGGCTTGCGGCCCATAGAGCAATTGGAGCCGATCGCGCACGTTGCGCAGGCCGATGCCGCCGTGTTCCATCGCGTTGGAGACATCGCTGCAGCCCTTGCCGTTGTCTGTTACCAGGAGGGCCAACGTTCCGTCCCTCTCTTCGGCCCTCACATTGATATCCACACGGTCACTCGTGGCATCGGGACCGTGCTTGATCGCGTTCTCGACAAGTGGCTGAAGGACCATGCTCGGGACCTGTGCCTCGTTCAGCTCATGAGGGATGTTGTAGGTCACATGCAGGCGGTCCTGGAAGCGCACGCTTTCGATGCCCAGATAGTTGCCGATGAGTTCCACCTCGCGCTCAAGCGGTACGATATCGCGCTGGTCCTTGTCGAGGCTCACGCGCAACAAGTGACCCAGGCGGCTCAGGACCTTGCGCGCGCCGTTCACGTCCGTGTCCATGAGCGCGCTCACCGTGTTCAGCGTGTTGAAGAGGAAATGGGGTTGCAGCTGTTTCTTCAGCGCGTTCAGCTGGCTGATCTGCAGTTCGTTCCGGACCTTCAAGAGCTGGGTCTGCTTCTCCCGTGTCTGCCGTGCATAGTCAACGGCGATGAGCACCGCCATCAGCGTCCAGTATTCCATGAAGCGCTGCAGTATCGCGGGAGGCAGTGCGTTCACCGCGAACATGCGGTACTGTTCGTTCCAAGGGATGTCCCCGATGCGGATGAGGATGTAGTAGTAGATGCCGCTGGTGACGATCTCGTGCGCGGAGGCCAGCAGTGTGCCGAGCAGCAGGTGCATGCCGACGTTCTTCCATACGGGGCGTACGTTGAGCGGCCAGCGCGTATAGACCATGTAGACCAGTGGACACAGCAGTGCCCAGAAGAGGAAGTTCAGGTAAGGCACCGGCGCCTCGCGCCACCAGTTGAACTCGCCGAGTTCCTTGATCTCCGCGTACACATAGTGGTGCATGTATGCCTGGAGCAGGAAGAGCGTGGCCATCACCAGGGCGGTGGCCAGCACGATGCGGTACGGAATGGGTGAGCGCTGGAAGTAATTCATCGATCGGACCTCACGAAGGTCGCGTGGATCCTGTGCTAGTGACGAATGGTTAGTGATGAACGGCGCTTCGAGGGATGGAACGGCGGAAGCGCTTTTCGTCAACGGAAAAGCCCCTCGCTGAGCGAAGGGCCTTTCCTCGTTCGATATGTACCGTTACCCGATCGTGATGGTGAAGCTGTGGCCGTTCACGGTTACGGTGAAGGTCCCGTCACAGGATCCCGATCCGTAGTCGATGGTCCGGGTCGGCTTGTTCTCGGGTGTGATCTCCACCGTACCGGCGGTGATGTACGGACAGCCCACCTGCACGCGCAGGGCATTCGTGATGTTCACCGAATAGGCCACGGCATTGCGGTTCACACCGCTGCCCGTCCCGGTGATCAGGTATACATCATCGAAGATGTTGGCGGTCCCTTCGCCGGATATCCATGTGCGGGTGCGGTTGGCATGGTGCGTGGCGGTCCAGCTGCCGTCTCCGGCGGTGAGGGAACCATCCACCACGACATTGAACTGGGTGTGACCATCGCTGTTCGGGCCGAGGTTCGTTACCGTCTTCGTGCCTTGCACATGGTTGTCGTTCACGTAGTAGCCGTCCGGGGTGATGGTGATCACTGTACCCGGTTCCCGATAGTGGCCTGTGTAGCTTACCAGGATCCGACCGCGGCGCATGCGCCCGTTGTTCGCGGTGCAATTCACGGTGCCGAAGTCGATGGTGATGGTGTGCGGGTTCGCGATGGTGTCGAAGGTCACCGTTGGGGCACATTCGTCATCCGTATCGCGCAGTCCGTTCGCATCCACGGCCTTGTCCACTTCACCGAGCATGTCGCTGAAGGCGTCTTCGGCGCGGGCGTTATCGCTGGCGCTGGTGTAATCGAGGTCGAGTTCTTCATCATCGTCCTTGTCCTTGCGGCACGCCGCGAATACGAGCGTGGCACAGGCGAGCAGTACGAGAGACTTCCGGTTCATCATGGCAACAGGTGTTTCGTGACCCTGGGACCGTTCAACGGTCAGAGGGTTTGATCGGTTCCTGGAGCTGCGTGGCGAACATCGTGCCCTGTGTGTCGGCCAAGGGACGGCCGATAGCCCATCCGGCCAGAGATGCCTCGATCCCACGGGCTCTCTTGCAGATCAGCGCTGCAGGACCTTGAAGGTGAAGGCGTAAGCATGGCGCTCATCCTTCTCGTGGCGCTCGGTCCACACCTCTTTCCACCCCTTGCCGATGTCGGGGAATTTCACGTCGCCTTTAGGGCTGCCATGCACGGTTGTCAGATAGATCCGTTGCACCAGCTCCTTTTCGAAGGCTTCCTTGTACAGTTCTCCGCCGCCGATGATGAAGACCTCTTTCTGGTCGGCCACTCGCGCGATATCGATCGCTGCTTCGAGCGAGGCACAAACCCAGGCACCCGGGGCCTGATAACCCTGCGTGCGCGTCACCACGATGTTCACGCGGTCGCGCAACGGGCGGAAGCGCTCGGGAATGCTCTCATAGTTCTTTCGGCCGGTGATCACATGGTGGTTCACCGTGGTGCGTTGGAAGAACTTCATGTCATCAGGCAGATGCCAGGGCAGGTCGCCCTTGCTGCCGATCACCCCGTTCTCCGCGACAGCGGCGATGGCGCTGATGATCATACGCTCACAGCGGCTTTGATGTGCGGGTGCGGGTCGTAGTTCTCCAGGGTGAAATGCTCGAAGCGGAAAGCGAAGAGATCCTTCACGGAGGGGTCGATACGCAAGGTGGGCAGGGCGCGTGGCTCACGCGTGAGCTGCAACTTCGCTTGTTCGATGTGGTCATTGTACAGATGGACATCTCCGAAGGTGTGCACGAACTCACCGGGTTCAAGATCGCACACCTGCGCGATCATCAGTGTGAGCAGGGCGTAGCTGGCGATGTTGAACGGTACGCCGAGGAAGGTATCCGCGCTGCGCTGGTAGAGCTGGCAGCTGAGCTTTCCGTCGGCGACGTAGAATTGGAAAAGGCAGTGGCAGGGCGGAAGCGCCATGCTTGGTACATCGGCCGGGTTCCACGCGCTCACGATCAGGCGGCGGCTGTCCGGGTTCTTCTTGATCATCGCCACGAGGTCGCTGATCTGGTCGATGGTGCGCCCATCAGGGGCCGCCCAGCTGCGCCATTGTTTGCCGTACACCGGGCCGAGGTTGCCGTCCGCATCCGCCCACTCGTCCCAGATGCGCACGCCGTTCTCCTTCAGGTAGGCGATGTTGGTGTCGCCTTGCAGGAACCAGAGCAGTTCGTGGATGATGCTCTTGACGTGCAATTTTTTCGTGGTGAGCAGGGGGAATCCATCCGCCAGGTCGAAGCGCATCTGATGGCCGAAGCAGGAAAGGGTGCCTGTGCCTGTGCGGTCGGTCTTCGGTGTGCCGTGGTCGAGGATGTGCCGGAGCAGATCGTGGTACGCCTTCATCGGGTGCGAAGTAAAGGCAGCGGTCGTGGTTCACCGCCAAGACGCCAGGTACGCAATGGTCCCACCACGCCTGAGAATTTGAGTTTCTTGGCGCAGGCTTGGCGTTCGTGGCGTCTTGGCGGTGAACAACCCCTACCCCAACCCGAACCCGCTCATCTCCCCATCGCCCTCCTGCTTCTTCGGCACCACGCCCACGCCGATGGCTTTCAACATGCGCTCTTTCATGCGCTCGTAATAGGGCTTCTTGTCGATCAGCGTGGCGATGAGGTTGCCGATCATGGCCGCGTACATCAGTTGGAAGATCACGCTGTGGCGGTCGGTCATTTCCAGCACGAGGATGGCGCTGGTGAACGGCGATCGCGACACGCCGGTGAGGAAGGCGACCATGCCAGTGAGCATCAACAGGCGCAACTCACCGGGCGTGGGGTCGAACAACTGGCCGACCCAACCGCCGATCACCGCGCCGCTGCTGAGGGAAGGGCCGAAGATGCCGCCCGCGCCGCCCGCGCTGAAAGACGTGATCGGAGCGAGCAGCCGTGCGGCGATGTCGCGCCAACTGGGGTCTACCTCGGGGTCAAAGAGGTAGGATTGGAGCACCGTGCGGCCGCTGCCGAGCACATGCGGCCCGAGGGCCTTGTAGCAAGCGATGAAGGCCGCTGCGCACAGCAGGCACCACATCGCCTGCACGGGCATGGTCTTCAATGTGCGGCGGATCTTGTCCAGGAAGAGCACGAGCTTGCAGAACAACGCTCCTGCCGCACCGCAGGCCAGCCCGATCACCAGCACTTGGTACATGAAGGCCGAGCCTACCCGGTCCACTTTGGGGTACAGCAGTCCGTCGCTTACGCCGAGGTAAGTGCCCACGAGCTGCTGCGCGGTCATGCCGGCGATGATCACGCTGGTGAAGACGGCGGTGCGGAAGTTGGCCAGGTGTGTGCGCGTGAGTTCTTCCACGGCGAAGACGATGCCGCCGAGCGGGGTGTTGAAGGCCGCGCTCAGTCCTGCCGCGCCGCCGGTGATCATCATCACGCGTCGGCTCACGCGTGGCCAGAACGAGGGGAGCAGCTTGTGTACCACGCGATACACGCTTCCCGCGATCTGCAGCGTAGGCCCTTCGCGGCCCACGGCACCTCCGCCGACCACCATGGCCAAACTGCTCATGATCTTCACCCCGATGATGCGCGCATTGAGGAACTTCCAGCTGCGGTCGCTCTCGCTCTTGTCATCGGCCACGTCGATGGCCGCCATGAGCTGTGGAATGCCGCTCCCCCCGGCCAGCGGGGCCAGCTTGCGCACGATGAACCAGCTGGTCAGGAAGCTCAAGGGTACGCTCACGTAGATCCAATCCGGGTGCTTGCCCAGGATCCAATGCTGCACGTCCTCCATGTACTCGAACAGCTTGGCGTAACCCACGGCGATGAGCGCGGTGATCACCGCGGCCACCTGATAGGGCAGGGTGAGCAGCGTAAGTTCCTTCAGCCGCGTGTTGCGCGCTTTGGTGCCTATCCAAGCGAGCGCGCCGGTGAGCCACAGCTGCGCGCGCCGCTGCCAGCGCGGCGGGCCTACGTTCAGTGGCGGCTCCTTCACGGCCGCGAATTTGCGGCCATGCGCGCGCGCCTTCCCGCGCCACGCGCGACGTCTACCAACAGATGTGGTCTGACAACGGCGCTAGTCGCGATCGAGCACTCGAGGGTCCACCACCACGAACTGGTGCTGCGTGCCGCGGTCGTACGCTTTCATCCAGAGCTTGTCCCCGGCGCGCGATCGCACCATGGTCATCGGACAGATCGTGAAGTCGCCTTCCGATTTGCCGATCGTTCGCGTTTTGGGCGCGTCCCCTTTGGCGGCGATCATCGCAAGCTTGAGCTGGCTCTTCTCCACCGGCGGCCTATCCTTCTTTTTCCCTGTGGCGTCGGCGTAGCTGTTGTTGATCTCCGCAAGACCGCCGGGCGTGTCGTTGAAGGCGAGCAGCACGCCTTCGGGCAGCAACTTGAACGCCGCGCTGCCATAGGATTCGCCGGAGGTCGTCATGAACGTGCGGTCCACGGTCTGCTGCCAGCGGATGCTGTCCGTTGCATCGAGCCAGGTAGCACGTATGGCTCCGTGCAAGGTTCGGATCGCCGTGGCATCGCCCATCTGCACCTGCAGGTCCTGGTCCCGGAACCCTTCGAGCAGCAGCGTGCCGCCCCAGGCGGGCATCAGTTCGATGATCTCGTTCGGAACCTTGGCCGCGCGGGAGCCGGTGGGTTTCTTCCCGCTGCCATCATCGGGCATGCCGAAGGTGGTGAGCTTGATCTTGCGGATGGCCGGCACGCGTTGATCCACCACGGGTGTCGCTTTCAGTTTCGCCATCGCGGTATCAATGCTGACGACAGCGCCAGGAATACCGGTGAGCGCACCGTAACGCATCGCCACCAGGATCTTGCCGTTGTCCTTGGGCATCACCCGGGCGCTGGAGACGAAATCCTTGTCGAGCATCAGGTCCTTCATCCGTGTACCCTGGTCTTTCAGCACGGTGAGATGCGTCTCATGGCAGAGCTTGTCGCCTTGCCGTGCAACGTCGCCGCAGAAGAGGTAGGTGAGCAGGATGATGCGCCCGGAGTTGTCGAGCACGATCTGGTGGATGTCGCTGTTCACGTCCTCGTAGGGCAGCTCGATCGATCCGCTCCATTCCTTCTGGAACGACTTGTCCAGGCAGGCGAACCAGAATTTCTTCTTGCCCTTCTCGGCCGTGGTGTAGTGGTTCACCAGGAAGTGCTTGCCGTCCGGTGACGCGACGATGCGGTCGCCTTGGTCGTACGATGCGCCGCTGTCGAATAGGATCAGGTCGGGCAGTGTCTTCCGGCAGGTCGTATTGCTCGGGTCGAACACGTTGGGGTGATCGAACGTGACCACGCGGTGGAAGTCCTGGATCGCCAGCGCGCCCTCGGTGTTGAGGCGCCCGATGCCGTAGTCTGCGGTTTTTTTCGTGTTCGAGACGAACAGGATGTGCAGCTTGTCATCCACCACGATCGACGAGGCCGCATCCCACTTCGTGCCATCGAAGGTCTGCTGGTTCAGGGCGAGTTCCTCGCCCGGCTTGAGGTCGGCGCCGAGGCGCACAGCCTTGTAGCCATTGCCTTCCATCATGAAGAGCACCGGCGTGCCGTTCTCATCGGTGGTGGCGTTGGCGACCAGTTGCACATCGCCTTCGAGGCCTTTCACGGTTTTGGCATAGGCAGTGCCGGCGCGCATCGCGTCCTGGGCGAGGGAGCAGCAGGCGAACGCGACGGAAGATAGCAGCAGTGTGGTCCGGATCATGGTGGAAGACGGTTACGGCGGTGAAACTACACGGGTTCGCTGAAGAGCTCTAGGCAACGAGATTCGCGAAGGCATCAGGAAGTAGTTATCAACCGGAGGATCAATGCGGAAGTGCACGACTACATTTGAAGCACTAAAACGGCAAGCAGTATGAGCAACTGCTTTCGGCTTTTGATGGTTCTGATTGTTCTGGCTGCTTCCGAGGCAGGTGCATGTCAGAATCTTGTCCCCAACGGCAGTTTTGAGGAGTACACCGAGTGTCCGGACTTTTGGGCGCAAACGGAACGTGCTACAGGTTGGAGTGCCTTTCGGAATTCCCCCGACTATTTCAATGCGTGTGAACCCACAGGCTATTGGAGTGTTCCGCACAACGTGGTAGGCTACCAGCTAGCGGCCACCGGGCAGGCCTATTGTGGTATGTATACTTGGTGTCCTGGTGGGCTCGTTAACCAAGAACACTTCGGTGCTGAACTGCTGAGTCCTCTAGAGCCTGGTGTCCCCGTAAACATATCGTTCAAGTTCGTGAACACAGCGAACGGGTTTATCGAAAGTATGGGATACGCGGTTTCGGGTTTCGGTGTTTTGTTCACCATGGAACCCTACTACATCGTCGATCAAGTGCCGCTGCCCGATCATGCTGCGCTGCTGGTGGATTCAGCATACTCAGACACGATGGAATGGCGCGAAGTTTCCGGTACGTTCATACCGGATTCGGCCTACCGATACATCGTTATCGGTGGAATGTTCCAAGATGCGCTCATTCAGATTGACACAATCGATCCGGCTCACGACTTCAACTGCGCGTATGCCTATATCGATGACGTCTGTGTAACGCCCTACGGTGGCGAGTGCCTGTTCAGCGATGGCATAAAAACGGGGAGAATATCCGGGATTGTAATCGCCCCGAATCCGTGTGGGAAGAAGTTGATGTTGATTGATCATAACCGGCTGGGCAGGGATGACCTTTGGCTACGCGTTGCGGACACCAGAGGTCGTGTATTCATCGAACGGCTAGCACTAGCTGGGGTGGACGGAGCACTAGATATGGAAGCGTTGCCATTCGGTCCTTTGGTGGTGTCTATTGGAGGCGACAGCGGCCTGTTGAAAGAAACGCTGGTAATCCATCTTGAACCTTGACATTCCTCCTTGTCGCAAGTGTTCCGCGCGGGCGGGAATGAGCATGGGCGGGCGGGCCACTTGTGACATTC
>CAZYPC010000068.1:0-25119 GCA_964649165.1 uncultured Chryseobacterium sp. | reverse complement strand
ATCGCCGATGTGCTCCCCTACAAGGAACTGGACCTGCTGGCTATCGTCTTGAACAGCGGTGATGTATTGCAGGCCCGGCTATCTGACTTCAACCGGCTGAAGAAGGCAAGCGAAGCCCAACTGAAGAAGTGGCGGCTCATCGGTGGCGGCATCGGCGTGAACTGGGATGCATTGGATGAGGACCTCTCATTGCGCGGTTTCATCCGTGAGAGTGTGCAGCAGGAAGCGCTACGAAGGGTAGCGGGGCGCAGGAAGTAAGGGCACGAGCGTGGACGCTCGCGCCAAATGAGGGAAACACCCGAGCGCCGGTTGAGGATAAAGCAGCGTTTTCCTGCCGAGCCCTGTCCTCGATGCAGGTCGTAGTTCAAGGAGGACATACGACGGACTGAGTTTGAAATGGCAATCGCCCCAACAACTTCGAGAATGAGACACTTCCGAGACATATGCATCCTCTGTGGCCTGTTCTTCTCATGCGACCTCTGGGCTCAAGAGGATCATCTGGTACGCTTGGATACCTCTTCACTGGACTATTTCACCGTTGGAGAGGGATTACCTACGGCTGATGGAGGGAGCATCCTTGAAATATTACAACCCGGAAGTTTCAGTCTTTGGAAATGCGATGCCAGTGGTCAAGCACAGTGGCGAAACAGCTATCCATCCTTGGGCGCGATGACCTCTTGGGACATCGCACCAACGAATAGTGGTGACGTGCTGTTCGTCTCCTCCGGACATGCACAGCTTGGCACTGGGATGAACGACATTCCATTTTGGGAGCTACGACGGATCGCACAGGATGGCACGGTCCTTTGGCGTAAGCGTGTGGAGCTGGACTCCATTAGCCCAGGCTTTACCGGCTTCCACAAGGTGGGTGTAGTTGAAGGTGAGGGGTCCGACTTGTTCGTCACATGGGCGACAGGCGCTTGGCCGCAGACTCTTGTAACCGTGACCAAGCTAGATGCGACCGGTACATTTTTGTGGAGCCGACACATCGGCGACATTGCACAGATGATGAGCTTCCCTGCCCAGTACTGGATGGGGGAAGACGTGTACTACTTCGCACCCGATCAACTTGGGGGATGCAGGCTGGTTGCTCCCTCCGCAGGCAGTGATGATGAGCGCATGTGTGTTCTGAGCCTGGCACCTGACGGCAGTTTGGACTGGGCACGCCTCTTCGATCGTCTAGGACCCGATGTCTATTGTAAAATGACCGCCCCAGCAGTTGCGAATGATGGAAGCACACTCTATTTCGCCCATATCGCTTCGGAAAGCGCTACCCACATGATCCGCATATCGAGCAGTGGGGATCTAATGGAAGTGCGACAAGATCCCCTTGGCGGATTTTCGGGGTCCCTAAGAAATGATCAAGGCAATCTGTTCATGCTGTGGGGGGGAAGCATCATCACCATGTCAGAGAACGCTGAACTCCTCACTGTGTCCGGTTTCGGCCCGTTGCCAGCTGGCCAAGACTCGACCTACTTTCTTCAATACAACCACTTGGAAGTATCGAATGGCCGAGGATGTTTTGCCGGTTCATATATCGCTACGCCGTTCGGTGGTGGTCAAGCTTTGGCTTCACCTGCCATTGCTTCGTTCGATCTGAACAGCACTTCTTGCGGTCGAACCGGTCAGGCACTGAATGGTGATTACAATGTTCTGCCGAACACTCTTTTCACCTGCCTACCAATGCCAACGATGGTGAGTGACACCCTGCACGTAGTGGTAAGCGATGCGGCTCTAGATCACGTTCAGCGCCCGGTTTTCGATGCTACGGACCTATGTATCTACACAGCTATAACCCCTGTTCCGGCGGGTGGGCCATCATACACCGTGAGTCGAACACTGCTCGGTGTCGGTGAGCCGCTGGTCATCTCTTCAACAGACCCCGTTAATGCGATGCTTATTGATCCTAGAGGAGCACTTATTTGGCAGAGCACGCGGACATTCAAGAGCATCGAAATCCCGACCGAAGGAGTTGCGCCCGGCATATATGTGGTCATCTTCTGTGACTTGACCGGTCAGGCTTTGCGAACGGTGAAGGTGACCATTTCACATTAGGCGACCAGCCCATGCCGCGCTCCCTCTGCTGGCGCGGATCTTCGATCCGTGCCATTTCATCCCCGGCACCCGCTTCCCGGAGCGCCGGTCCGGCTCCCTACCAGGAAAAATACCTGCTCAACAGATCATCCTCGCACGTCCGCATGACCTGCGTCGTGTCGAATTCCCAAGGTCCCACCTGCGGCCATTTGAGCAGATAGACGCCGGCATCATCAACAAAGGCACTGCGGCTGTTCAGCTTGGCAAAGACCTCCTGTACATGCCCGGCTCGGTTGAGATGGACCCAGAGCATGGGACTGACCTCGCCTACCATGCGCGAATAGAGGATGGTCACCTGCCGCCTTTCCCTGGCCTCGCGGTCGGCGGAGCAGCACGGTTCCGCGCTGAAGGTGCTGTCCAGACGTCGGCGGATCTCCGGAAGATCCGTGAACGCGCATCGGAGCCGGCTGTCCGTTGTTCGCTGGCACTCCCTGCTGTGTATCGCGTTATTGGTCTCCACGGAATAGGGATCGCCGAGTGTGCTCACCACCTCCTCCATGCTCATGCCCAAGCGGACCGCCTTGATGGACTCCGGCGTTACGTCGGGGGCCAGGTCACGACCCACGCAAGCGGCCAGAGAGACGCCGAGCAGCACGCACACGACCGTCCAGTTCTTCATACGCGGGTAACGCGCACGCCATGTGCGTATTGCACCTCCCCTCGCGCGGGGCCTCCGCTACGAGCGCCCTTGCGCGGGATGGAACGCCCGCCACGCTCCGGTCACGAGCTTTTCATCATATTGGCTCATGTGCCCCTGACGGTCAATGCCCGATCCCTGCGATGAAGAATAGACTCCTGCTCACGGTCGCGCTCCTGCTGGCCGCACTGGCGCACGCCCAAGTTCCCCCCTACGTGGCCGATGACTTTCCCACCGAAGAACAGGGCTGGTACTTCACCCTGCCCTTCCGGGCCGCTCCGAACCCGATCGCCGCGCGGATGATGATCCTGGACGGTGCGGGCCACATCGCCTACCACCGCCCGGCCCCGGCGGCGACGGACTTCCGCGTGTGGCCGAACGGGCTGATGAGCTACGCCGCGGGCAACCAGCACCGGCTGATGGACTCCACCTTCACGATCGTGGATTCGGTGAGATGCGCGGGCGGTGTGATCACGGACCGGCACGACCTGCGGATGCTGGACAACGGGCATTACCTGCTGCTCGGTACGGAATTCCTCACCATGGACCTGAGCAGCTACAACCTCTTCCTCGGCAACAACTCCCCCGGCAGCGCGACGGCGACGGTGGAGTGCGGACTGATCCAGGAGCTGGACTCCGCGAAGAACCTGGTGTGGGAATGGCACCTGGCCGACCACTTCGACTTCCTGGAGACGGACACCACGCGCCTGTTCGACCCCGATGAGGTGGACTGGAGCCACTGCAACGCGGTGGAGATGGACCAGGACGGCAACATCCTGCTGTCCTCGCGCCACTTCAACGAGATCACCAAGATCGACCGCCAGGCCGACACGATCATCTGGCGCTTGGGCGGTCCGAACAACGACTTCACCTTCGTGAACGATCCGGCGTTCTACTGGCAGCACGACATGCGTCGGTTGCCGAACGGGAACATCACCTTGTTCGACAACAGCCGGCCGGGGGCGCACCCGGGCCGCGGTGTGGAGTACATGCTGGACGAGTCGCAGTACATCGCCACGCCGGTCTGGTCGCGGTCCTACGATACGGTGGCCTACAGCGTGGCCATGGGCAACATGCAACGGCTCGCTGACGGGAACTCGCTCATCAACTGGGGCTTTCTGTCACCGAACAATGCGGTGTTCACGGTGTACGGCCCGGACAGCAGCCGCGTGCGGGAGCTCCGTTTCCTGGACACGCTCTCCTCCTACCGGTCGTACTACTTTGATACGCTGCCGTTCACGCTGGTGCGTCCGGGCATCACCTGCGTGCAAGTGGACAGCGGCTACCAACTGACGGCCGCGGACGGATGGCAGACCTACCAATGGAGCAATGGCGACATGGGACAGGTGACCACGGCGGGCCTGTTGGACACGGTGTATGTGGAGGTCCGGTTCGGGCAACCCAACGGCTGGGTGCGCTCGGAGCCGTTCGTCGTGGGCGCGCAGTGCATGTCCACGGGGATCGATACGCACCCGGTGAGCGCTGCGGTGCTCTTTCCGAACCCGGCCCAGGATCATGTGATCGTGGTTCTTGGATCCGCTGCATCGTCACGACAGGTCGAACTCCTGGATGCGCTCGGCCGCACGCTCTGGCGGGGAACGACCATGCAACCCCGGTTGCGCATCCCGCTCGAGGGTCTACCGCAAGGAACGTATCTCGTGCGGGTGGATGGGGTGGCGCATCGTTTCGTGAAGAGCGGAGCGCGTTGACCGCACGAGGCGCGTCGGCCGCGTTCGCCCAGTGCCCGGTGCTGTATCCGGCCCACCCATTACGCTCAGAGCGCCGCGTACTGCGCACGTTCCCTTCGCCGTTGAACTCCGCATGTGGTTCCTCTGCCTGTTGCAGGCGCTCTTCAGCCTGGCGCTCACCCTCGGTTTCTATCTCTGGTGGGTATTGGACCACACGGGCCATGGCTATCCACCGGAAAAACCCGGCTTCCTGCGCTGGTGGCAAGGGCTGGAAGGCCAGCCGGAGTTCTACTTGCTGGAGGCGCAGTTGCTCTATCCCCTGCTCTGGTGGCTGAGCCGGAAGCTGCCGTGGTCCGTGTTCTGGCGTGCATGGCGCATGGTACACCTGGTGCTGGTTCTCCTGCTGCTCCTGTCCACGGGCCTGCTCTGGCTGGCCACGCCGGATCTGGGCGGGAATTGGGGGTGAGCCCAAGGCACTCCCTTCTTGAGTCCTTGCAGGTCCACGATATGTCCCGGTGAAGTGATCTCCGCAGATGATGCCGATGTCACTGATCGGCCGCACGCGGCCGCGCGCTCAAAGCGCCGTCAGTCGCTATCTGTGCCATCCGCGTCATCTGCGGAAAGAGATCGTGAGGTGCAGGCGGCCGTCAGGGGCTTGGGGGTTGAACAGTCCTCCCAGCTTCCAGCGATCCGGGATGGCCCTAAATTGGACCTCCCATCCACTCAATACGCCACCACATGATCGCCATCGGGATCGTCGTCGCCCTCGTCGTGCTCATCGCCCTGTACGCCATCGGGATCTACAACCGGCTGGTGAAGGGCAAGAACCTGGTGGCCGAGGGGTGGAGCGGGATCGACGTGCAGTTGAAGAAGCGCTACGACCTGATCCCGAACCTGGTGGAGACGGTGAAGGGCTATGCCGCGCATGAGAAGGAGACCTTCGAGAGCGTGACGCGCGCGCGCACCGCGGCGCAGCAGGCCACCACGGTGGAGGGCCACCAGGCGGCGGAAAAGCAGCTCAGCGGCGCGCTGATGAACCTGATCGCCGTGGCCGAGCGCTACCCGGAGCTCAAGGCGAACACGAACTTCCTGGAGCTGCAGAGCACCTTGAACCAGGTGGAGGGCGACATCGAAAAGTCGCGCCGCTACTACAACGGCACGGTGCGCGAGCAGAATACCCTGATCGAATCGTTCCCGAGCAACCTGATCGCGAATTCGTACGGCTTCACGAAGGCTGTGCTGTTCGAGTTGGAGAACCCGGCGGAGCGGACCGCCCCAACGGTGAAGTTCACCTGATGCGGCGCTGGCTGTTGCTGGCCTCGCTGGTCGTGGCGGCGTACGCCCACGGCCAGGCCGAGCGGATCAACTCCTGGCACACGGACCTTACCGTGGCCCCCGATGGCGCGCTGACGGTGGTCGAGGACATCAACGTGCATGTGGAGGGCATCGAGTTCAAGCGCGGCATCGTGCGCAAGCTGCCGCTGCGTTTCACGGACCACGACGGCCGGGAGCACCGGGTAAAGTATGACCTCAGCGCGGTGGAGGTGTTCGGCGCCGAGTCACCGTACCATACCGATACCGAGGGAGACGACTTCGTGATCTACGTCGGCTCCGAGGGGAATTTCCTCACGCCCGGCGACTATCCCTACCGCATCACCTACACCACGAAAGGTCAGGTCGGCTTCTTCCCTGGCTTCGACGAGATCTACTGGAACGTGAACGGCAACGGCTGGGACTTTCCGGTGGACAGCATCTCGGCGACGATCCGCCTGCCGCGCGCGGCGGAGATCAAACAGAGCGCGTGCTACACGGGCGTATTCGGTTCAACGGAGAAGGCGTGCAGCTCCTCGATGGAGAACTGGTACACGATGAAATTCACCGGGCGCCCGCTGCAGAACTACGAGGGGCTCACCGTGGCCGTAGGATTCCAGAAAGGCGTGGTGGCCGAACCGCCGCCGCCGACCTTCTTCGAGAAGCACGCCGTGCTGCTGCTGGGCGGCCTCTTCACGCTGCTGCTCCTGCTCTACTACTTCATCACCTGGAACCGCCACGGCCGCGATCCGGACATGCCAACGGTGATCCCCCTGTTCGACCCGCCCGACGGTCTCTCACCGGCCTCGGTGGCCATGGTGATGAACGGCGGGTTCAGCAACGAGCACATCACTCCGGCCATGATCCACCTGGCGGTGAAGGGGCACATCCGCATTGAGGAGAAGGAGGAGTCCATGCTGCTGGGCCTGATGAGCAAGCAGGTATACACCATCGTGAAGGTGACGGGCGGCTCCGGCCTGCCAGCCGAAGAGCAGGAACTGCTCAACCGCATGTTCGGCTCGGGCCAGGACCGCTTCACGATCGACGGCAAGTACGACCCGAGCGTGCAGAGCATGGCCACCGCGTACCGTAGCACGCTCAAGCACCAGTGGGACAGCTTCCTGAGCAAGGGCAACAACCTGCGCTTCTGGTGGATCCCCATCCTCTCCGTGATCGTTTGCGTCGTGAGCCTGATCGTGCTGCACAACTCCTTCTGGGGCGACAACGACGGGGTGTACATCGCGGTCTTCCTGGTGGCGAACGTGGTCCTGTTCCTGATCTATCAATACCTGATCAAGCGGCCGAGCGAGGAGAAACAGGCGCTGCGGTCGCGGCTGCTCGGCTTCAAGATGTACCTGAGCACGGCGGAAGAGCAGCAGCTGCAGCACTTCAATCCGCCCGCGATGACGCCGCAGGTTTTTGAGAAGTACCTCCCTTACGCCATCGCTTTCGGGGTGGAAGAGGTCTGGGGCGACCGTTTCCAGCGCATGATCGGCCAGGCCCTGGTGGACCCGAACTACCACCCCGGCTGGTACAGCGGCCGGATCATGAACTACGGCGAGTTCTCGCACCACATGAACTCCTCGCTCTCCAGCAGTGTGCAGTCCGCCAGTACGCCGCCCTCCAAGAGCGGGGGCTCGGGCGGCGGTGGGTTCTCCGGCGGTGGTGGTGGTGGTGGCGGTGGTGGTGGGTGGTAGGGCGCCATCGCGCTACGTTGATCTTCTTGCTCGCACCCCGTCAAGCGACCTTTCAAACGCGGCGGACCGAAGCCGGGACGACCCTCGTCGCCCCGGCTTCCGAGGATCACTCGCCGCAGATGCATCCGCAGCCGCAACCGCTGCCGGGGCAATGGGCACCGCAAGCGCACGCGCAGCGACAGCCTCCGAGGGCCTGGGCGTCGCAGACGTTCGCGGGCGTGCAGGTGGTGTCAACGATGTGGCAGGTGCAGCTGGCCGAAGCGGCCGTGTTCAAGAAGGTGTTCATGGTGTCGTGGTGTTTGTTTGTTCCGACGGGGCAAAACTCCGCCGTGGGGTGCCGGTACGCGTTACATCCTGATGGGTCCTTGTTACATCCGCCGCCCGTCCGCTGCGCATCGTGGACCGGTCCGATCGGGGAAATACCGCCCCATGCTTGACCCGCACCGAGCCGCACGCGCCCACACAGACCCCGTATGCACCGGGTGCCAAGCACGTTCCGGCGTGGCATGACCTGTGATCGTGTAGCCGTTCGATCCGATCGCACGTAAGAACCACCGGACCGTCCGACCATGCGCCTCGCCCTCCTCGCCTTCCTGCTCCTCCCGTTCGCCTCATTCGCCCAGACCTGGGGCCTCGGTTTCCGTTTGGGCGACCCGAGCGGCCTTACCGTGAAGAAGTACAACGGCGACCGGGCCTGGGAATTCAACATCGGCCGTACGCACCTCTTCAACCGGAACAGCTACTACCACGACCGCTATGACCGGTGGTATGCGGACCAGCACTTCAACCACAAGGCGCACGAGCTCATCAACTACCGGTATAGCCGCGCGCTGGGCATCCAGTTGCATCGCCTCTACCACGAGGACGTGAAGAACGCCACCGGCCTGCGCTGGTACTACGGCTTCGGCGGCCAGCTGCGCTTTCAGCAGTTCCGGTACACCTACCGCTACAAGGTGGACAACGGGCCGGACTGGATCGTGGTGAGCGACCAGCGCGTGGTGGATACCGACCTGGGCGTAGACGGCGTGATCGGCCTGGAGTACAAATTCAAGAACGCCCCGGTGAACATCTTCACGGACGGCACGCTCTTCATGGAACTGCTGGACGACCCGTTCTGGTTCCGGGGCCAGTTCGGCATCGGCGCGCGCTACCTGTTCGGCGGGAAGTGAACGGCGCCGCCTAAGGCCGCCGCTCCCAATGGTCCGCCAGGATGGTGCCGTGGTCGAACCCCATGGCCCGGGGCGGTTCCTCCCTCCTCGCCCACACGATGCCGCTGGCCTCGTCGTTCGGCTGGAACGCCCCACCGATCACCTTTCCGCTGAACGCCACGCTGACGACCGCACCGCGGGGGTCCCTACCGGGGGTGGAGTACACGCCGAGCAGCCGGGTCAACGCCACGTCCAGCCCGACCTCCTCCTTCACTTCGCGCACGGCGGCCTGCTCCACCGTTTCTCCCGCTTCCACATAGCCGCCGGGCAGCACCCAGGTGCCCTTGAACGGCTCGGTGTTGCGCCGCATCAAAAGCACCTCGCCCCGATCGTTCTCGATGACTACATCCACCGTGAGGGAGACGGGTTCGCGCAGTTCTTCCATAGGCTTGTGTTGACCGGACAGGTGGTCCGGGTGATACACAGGTCGATCGCGAAGTACGTGCCGGCACATCTTCGGGCACCGGCACTACTCGATCACTACACGTCCGGCAGAAGTCACGCCCTCCACCAGGCATCGCACGGTGTAAAGCCCCGGCACTGCCCGTGAAAGGGGCAGCTGCCAGCGCGTGCCGCTTACTGCCGTGCGCGTCGCCACCAAGCGGCCTTCCGTATCGAACACGCTGATGTCACCCGAGCAGGTACTCGGCCAGTCCACCAGCACGGTGCCGCCGTTCAGCGTGAACCGCGGTGCCGCTACGCCGCTCACCTCGGCGATGCCGACCAGGCTGCATGTGAAGCCGGTGAGCTGGGAGACATACAGATCACCGACCGCCGCATTGGAGAGCGCCGCAGTATAGAACTGCACATCATCCAGC
The DNA here is from genome assembly GCA_964649165.1 of uncultured Chryseobacterium sp. Taxonomy (GTDB): domain Bacteria; phylum Bacteroidota; class Bacteroidia; order Flavobacteriales_F; family PHOS-HE28; genus PHOS-HE28. Next base: position 15,666 of record CAZYPC010000068.1, on the reverse strand, counting down.
ACGCCGTGGAAGAAGAAGTCCCCACCGCCGGTGGCGATGCCGCCGCCGATCCACACGGGCTTGCTCCGGTCCACGATGGCGCTGTGGTGGTCCTCCTCATGCGCCAGAACGCCGTCCACATAAATGGACATGCGGTCCTGCTCGGCGCTGTGGACGAAGACCCAGTGGTGCCAATCCGGGGAGAAGGGATAGGGATCGATGGCGATGCGACCGCCATTGAAGATGTCGCCGTAGTCCCAAAAAACGGTGTTGCCGCCCGAATGGGCGTAGTGCGGAGAGATGCACAAGCGGTCGTACGCATCATCGGGCTGGGTCATGATCACCGCGTCGGAATTGGAGGCATCGGCCTTCACCCAGATGGAAACGCTGAACTCGTCCGTGGGGATCATATCGCCGAAGGCCCCGAGTTCCACCCGGGCGCTGGTGCCGTTGAAGTCCAGGGCACCCCCCGGTATGCCCGAGCGGTCCGCCACGGTGGTAGCGCCCACCACGGTGCCGTCGAAGCCATTGCCCGTGACATCGGTGGCGGTGCCGGCCGTGAACGGGAAACAGGCCACGGGGTATTGGGCCAAGGCGCAGATCGGCAACAGCGCCAACGCGGAGAAGAGGTTCCGGAGCATGTGAAGGGGTTATTCGTGTGCAAGCTAGGATTCCCCAGCCGCCCCACTGACGTGCCGGGTGCCGGAGAGTGGCTTCAGTCCTCCTCGGCGACGGTGAGGAGCCGCTGAGGGCTATGTGCTCCGTCATGAGACGACCTTCGGATCGAACATGCTGATCTCACCCGTGCAACCTCAAGGACTCGGACCGTAACACGACGACCTCGGCTTGCACATGAGCCCTGGCTCATAAAAACACCGATCTCGACGAGATGACCGGGCCGCCGGGCTGCACCAGGCGAAGCAGATACACACCGTTGGGAAGGTCAGCACGATCGATGTCCGCTCCGGTGAGCCGACCGACAGGAATTGCCCGCTGCACCTGGCCCTGTGCGTTCAGCAGATCAAGCCGGGAACCTTCTGGTGGGGGTCGTTCGAAGGTCACACGGACACGGTCCTGTGCCGGCACAGGGCTTACAGAGAAGGTGCTCGGCCGTATGCTCTCCACCTGCACGGAGAAGCAATCCACCGTCTCCACCTCCGCCGGGCCGAGTATCGCTGTAGGTATCGGCCCACCTCCAAAACCGTCGGTGTTGGTGTAGCACATGCACACCTCCTCGATGATCAGATCGGTCAAGGTGGTATCCGTTATGAGCGCATCGACATCCGCCACGGAGCAGTCCTCGATGAGACCCATGTTGTCCGTGAGCGCGAGCCAGCCTTGTTGCTGCGTGAGCGTTGATCCGAAGAGGTAGCAACCCTGTCCATCGTCGGTCAATTCCAGGCCGTTGATGTACCCGTCGTACTGCCTTGCCCACTCCACCGCGCCGGAGCTGTCGCACTGCATCAACCATTGCCCTCCCGCGATCAGGATCTTGCCGTTGGGCCTCACCGCCATCAGGCCACCATCAGGTTCCTCGATGTATCGGGCCCAGAGCAGGCTTCCATCCGCAGCGACCTTGATCAGGCGGCCCGAGCCCATGATGTAAGAAACACCATCGGGTCCTCCGGCCACCGCATTCACATAGATATTGTCGAACTGGTAGGACCAGACCACTTGCATGGCCGCGTTCACGCGGAAGCAGAACCCGCCCCCGCCGCCGCCCCAGGCCACATAACCTCCATCGGTGGTGCCATGCGCACCGTACATGAAGGTGTAGGCGACGGTTTCGTCGCAATTGCAATCGCCCACCGCCTGCGCGGGCCCGTCGTAGGCCACGCGCTTGATGGTGGCGAAGATGCCGGGCAACGCGTACCACATACCTCCGATGACGGCGGTACCATCCCCAAGGCTCTCCGCGAAGTAGAGTTCATCGCTGAAGGATGTTCCATTGATATTCAACCAATGGCCTTGGCCGGTGGAAGAAAGGACCGCTGTCACCCATTGGCCGGACTCGCCCAGCCCCATGGTATCCGGCTCGATCGGCGTTGCGGCTCCGACCATGACCGCTCCATCACCCAAGCAGGCGATGTCCGTGTAGGCGAAGGTGTAGCCCGAGCCCGCGTTGCTGATGTAAGAATGCCAGAGTTCGTCACCGTTGGCATCCATGCGAAAAGCGATCATGCCGTTGGTGAGCACCAGATGCCCGTCCGGCGATCGATCGCCGCCGATGAAGGGGCCGTAGTTGTAACGCTTGCTGAAGGTGGTCTGGCCACGCACGGCTTCATGGGCGAGCAGCAAGCAACTCAGTGACAGCAATAGCGTGATGGGGCGCATGGGATCGTTCTTCTTGGAAGACGGACGATGGGTGTGAGGTTGCCCTCTTGCGCGAGCGCCCACGCTCGTGTGTGCACCTCTTCAGGCTACCACTTTTTGAACTCCTTCTCCATACCGGCCCAAAAAAGCGCCAGTAGGCCCGCAAGCACCAGGAACATCCAACCGGAGTAGCCGTGTACGCCATCCTGGCCATGGTGCAACTCCATGTAGGAAACTGAAGCACCACCCGTGACGGTGTAGTACAGCCCCAAGCCCAGCACGCAGCACATCAAGGCAAGCATAAGCCCACGCAGCATTCGCTTGTTCCTCACATGGCCAAGGTACCATTCAGCATCATTGTCGTACTGAGCATCACAACGAAAACGCGCGCTCCCACACTTTGCCCCCGGACTGGTGCTGATCCGCATCATACCAGACCTTCACCAGCAATCGGTCCTGGACGATGTCCCGGTGCCATTGGAAGGTGAAGTGGTTGCCGCTGATATCCACCCGTTCCGTGTAGGCGGAAGATATGTAGTTCATGAGCGTGTCGCGCAGGTCGAGTTCCACGCCCAGGTCGGTGTTGATGAGGTAGAGGTCCTGCGCACCGCGCAGCACCAGCTTGTGCGCGTGCACGGAGACGAAGGGCACATCATAGCCGCGCATGGCACAGGGCCTGGTGAATGCCGTTGCCCTGGTCCCCTCATCGCTGAACCGCTGTAGCGTGTCGTGCTTAAGGATGTACCAGGCCTCCGCTTCCAGGTCCCGTATCTCAAACTCCGTGAGCGATCCGTCCACATAACGCTCGCGCTTGTACGGCTCACCCTCGGGTGTGAAGTACAGGGCGGTGCCGTGCTTCTTGCCGGCCCGGTAGCCGCACACGCTCTCCACGCGACCGGTCTCTTGGTAGTGCGATACGCTCCCGTCCCAGAGGCAGTCCTTTACCGTGCCCTCCCATTCCAAGGTTCCATTGGCGCGCAGGTGCCGTCGTGTTCCGTTCGCGGGGCCGCTACCATCGCACGGGCCGAAGTCGAACGGGTTGAGGAACCAGGTCGCGACGTAAAGAGCGAACAGGCCCAGCGCACCGAAAAGAACAAGCCCCACGAACAGCTTCATCGCGCGGCTCATCGCCCGAAGATACTCTTGCTCACCCGGCGTTCGTACGTATTGAGTACTTCTCTGGGTGGCGGGATGGGTCAGTGCTGCTCCTCCAGAGCGAACATCACCGGCAGCAGGTAATCCATCGGCACGGCGACCCCGTTTACGCGGGCGGGTTCCCATTTCGGCATGGCATTCACCACACGCAAGGCCTCGGCGTTCAGCGCTTCCCCGTTCGGCACCGGGCTGTGGATGCGGACATTGGTGACCTGTCCGTCATCCGCGATGGTGAACGCGACCTTCACCGTACCAGAGATACCGACCTTCTGCACCTCCTCCGGGTAGTGGACGTTCGTGCGCATGTACTCCACGAGCGCATCATCACCACCGGGGAAATGGGGCTGGTTCTCCACACGTGTAAGGGAGCCGTTGTTGCTGGGCAGCTTCTGGATGTCGATCGGCGGCGGCACCATGGAGTCCTTCTGTGCAGCGGAGGACAAGGCGCAGAGCAGGAAGAGGGCGGTGAGGAAGTGATGCATGGTGTTCGGTATGGAGCGTAGGACCTCCCATTGGCGTGCCGCGCTCAGCGATCGGGACCAACGGACCAAAAGGATAGGGGTAGCCGTTGCCCGGCAAGGGCCCACCGCTCCCGGTGACGCACGCTCCGAACGGAGGATGGCACCTACCTTTCCCTCCCGAGCCACCCCACATGAGAACACCATACTCCCTGACCATTCTCTGCACCGCGCTGTCCCTTTCAACCTCCGCCCAGGACCTGGACGCCTGGTGCGTACCACAGGATGAGGGGCGCTTCTGGTCGGTGGCTGACGGCGTGATCCAGGAATGGACGGTGAACGGCGGCACGGTGACGGGCGGCAGCGTGGTGCTGAATGGTCCGGTGGAATTGAACTCGCTGTCGTTCTGCAGCGCGAGCGGCCCCACTGGCTTCTACGCCAACGGCACCACCGGCATCCAGTACTATGCGGGCGGAGCATGGACGCCAGTGACGATCCTGCCGTCGCTGTTCAGCAACGGCGGGTCCGGCGCGCACATGTACTTCGTTGACCTGAACAACTACCTCTATCATTTCACCGGCACCACGGCCACGCTGATCGCCACACCTGCCGATGGGTACTGGTTCGCGGGGGACCTGGTGGCGGACACGGACGGGAACGCGTACGTGCCCTACGGCCCATCAGGCATGGGCGTACCGGCCACCGAGTACCGCAAGTACGGTCCTGACGGCACCTTGCTGCAGAGCTGGTCGGCCAACTTCATCCCCACCAACGGTTGGGGAGCCTTCATGCTCGGCAACACCATCTACATCGCCTTTGGCCCGAACAATCCGACGTTCCCGCTCAAGCTGGTACCGTTCACGCTGATGGGGACCGCCGTCGTACAGGGTGCGCCCATCCCCTTCCTGCAGGGCGAGATGCTGGACCTGGCGAGTTGCACCGGATCACCGCTGTCTTCCGTGGAAGAACTGCTCACGACCGGGGCGCTGACCATCGGGCCGAACCCTGCGGACGAACGCGCGACCATCACCTTGGGGCGCGCGTGGAACGGATCCACGGACCGCATAACGCTGGTGGATATGAACGGCCGTACGCTCGAACCACGCGTTGAGGCGACCGCCGGCGGCGTGGCGCTGCACGTTTCCGAACTCGCCGCAGGTGCTTATCAGGTCAGGTTGACGGATGCGGATGGCGGTGTGCGCAGCGGCCGCTTGGTCGTGAGCCACCGATAGCCAGTACTGACCGGTCCGTTCTCCCGGCCGTATCCACCACCTTCACAGCGTGGACCTCTATGCCGCACTCGGACTGACGCACCTAGCGGATGGCATGGCCATCCGCGATGCGTACCGCCGGATGGCGAAGCTGTACCATCCGGATGTGTCGGTGTACCCGGATGCGCACCAACGTTTCATCCGCATCACCGAGGCGTACGAGGTGCTGGGCGATCCGGAGCGGCGAAGACGGTATGACCTTTCGCGCCTGAGTCCACACCCGCACACCGCGTCCTCGCGCACGCAGAGCCGCTATGAGCAGGATGTACACCGCTACCAGCAGGAGGCGCGGGAACGGGCGGAACGATTCAGCCAGATGAAGTACGAGCATTTCGCCGTGGAGTACTTCGATTCAGTGTTCGAATATGTGGCCCCGAAGATGCTGGGCTGCCTGGGCATCTTCCTGGCCGTTCTCGTGTCCATCATCCTGGTCTCGGCCCTGACGTACGCCCTCCCCATCACGGACCAGGTGCGCATACCGATCCTCATGGTCTTGATGTTCGGCGCATTGCCGTTGATCGCCTGGCTGAGCACACGGTTCGACGGTTGGCACAATGCGCAGCAGAAACGCAGAAAGGGTGTGCGATGAGCGCACGCATCATGACGGGGCCGCGCGCATCATTTAGCTTTCACCGATCATCATGCTCTCCTTCATCGCCATCGCCGTCATCGTGGTGATCATGGTGAAGGTAGCCGACCGAAGATCCAGGGACGGTCGAGCAGCGCAGCGGTCAGATACCGATACATGGTCCGGATCGATGCTGGACAGCGGCCCGAGCTACTCGGACAGCGGCTCGGGTCCTTCCGAAAGCTCCGACCGCGGGGAAGGCGGTTCTGCTCAGGACAGTGACACCGGCCCGGCGGACAACGGCAGCGACTCTTTCGACAGCGGCGGCAGCGATAGCGGCGGTGACAGCAGCAGTGATAGCACCAGTGTGGACTGAGCACGGAACATGAACGGACGATGAAAGAACACGCACGCCCACCGTTGCGAACGACCGCGCTGACCATCCTGCTGTCAGCCCTGCTTTTCGGCTGCCAGCGTGAATGGCCACAGGCGGACCCCGCGCTCCTCGCCGCCTTGGACAAGCAGGTGATGCCCAACACCACCCGACCGGTCTCGGACGGGCAATTGGTGACCGGTATCTATTTCATCGTGGACAGCGGCTTCGGCTACGCGCGCATGCAGCATGGCGAGCGGCTCTATGCGGACCCTGCACCGATCATTACCGCAGGCAACCTGCGGGACGTGTACACCGAAGGGAACGACTACGGCGAGCAGGTGGTCTCCTTCACCATGGACACCCTTGGCGCGGCCCTCTGGCAGGTGGCCACACGCAAGTCAGTGAACAAGCGCATCGGCATCGTGATCCGGGATGTGATGATCAGCTCCCCGACGGTGCTGGAGGAGATCCCCGGGGGGCGGGCATCGTTCGCACCCGGCATGAACTCCTCCACCAAGGCCGAAGACTTCGCGCGGTTGTTGGAAGAAGACCGCGCCACCGTGCCACCGGTGCGCTGAGGCCCGGCTACTTGCGGCAATACGCTTCCGATTCCTTCACGGCGTACTTCTTCTCCAGGTCCACGTCATTGAAACTCTTCCGCGCGCCCCATGCGAAGACGCGCTCGAAGAAGGCGAGCAGCTTTCGGTTCTTGATGCGCTCCAGGAAATACACCTCGTGCTCCTTCTCTCGGATGCCCATGTCGTAGAGCACCTGATCGTGCTCGGTGATGCCGAGCTCGTGGAAGAAGTGCATGAGGCGGAAGTACTCGCACACATTGCCGCTCTCCAGTCGCCCGGCGAAGTAGAAGGGCATGAACCAGCCGATGACGTAGCAGGACCCGGAGATGCACTTGCCGATGATGTGGAAGCGCAGTTCGTACCACCGCGAGACCGGGATGCCATACTGCCGCATGATGGTGAGCACCTCATGCCGGTGGCCCCACTCGTCCAGTTCGATCTGATGGATGGCGGCCTTCTCCTCCGGGCTTTCCACCGAGGCCGCGTGCCCTTGGTATGCGAACGCGGCGGCTTTTTCGGCCGAATACGCCATGCGCAGCAGGTCCACGAGCGCCTTGTGGGCGCGCACACGCTCGGCCTCGGTCAACTCGGGCATGCCACAAGGTTAAGACCCGGGCGTACGCGGCAACGAGCAGGCCCGGGAAAGAACGATGCTCATCGCTTGGTACTTTGCGCACCCGGCTCCGGCGAGCGAGCCGGACGAGAATCCGCTCATGCGCTCATCCGCCCAACGATCCCGGCTACGGCGCGTAGTACCGTTCGGCCTCATCTGGCTTGCGTTCGGCATCGTGTACTCGATCGTGGTGAAGGGCCTGCTCGGTGACAGTACGACCTATCCTGCCACGGGGATACCGTACGACTTCCTCCCCGCCCTGGTGACCACGGCCGGCTCATCGCTGCTCATGGGCCTGGGTGTTGGAGCAATCGAAGCCCTGTTCGACGGGCGCCTGTTCAGTGGCTTCGGCTTCGGGGCGCGCATCCTGCTGAAGACCGTGCTCTATACGGGTGGGGTCCTGTTGTTCCTGCTCTTCATCAACACGATCTACCTCAGCCTCGTTCTCGACCTGGGTCTCTTCGATGGATCGGTCTGGGAGAAGAACCTGGACTCGCTGGGGGCGCCCTGGTTCTGGAGCATCATCGTGTACATCGGCAGCATCGCTACCTTGAGCTTGTACTTCTCCGAACTGCAGCAGCACCTTGGCCACAGCGTGATCGGGAATTTCTTCACCGGGCGCTACCTCCGGCCCCGTCAGGAGGAGCGCATCTTCATGTTCCTTGACATGAGATCCTCCACGACCTTGGCCGAGCGCATGGGCCATGTGCGCTACTTCGAGCTGCTGAACCGGTACTACGCGGACGTGACCGCGGCGATCGGCGCGACGAGCGGTGAGGTGCTGCAATACGTCGGTGATGAGGTCGTGATCACCTGGACGCTGGACCAAGGGCTGCGCGAAAATGACTGCCTTGTCTGCTTCTTCCGGATACAGGACGCGTTGCAAGCCCGATCCCAGGACTACCTGCGCGAATTCGGCCTGGTGCCCGGATTCAAGGCGGGGTTGCACTTCGGGCCCGTTGCCACCGGCGAGGTGGGCACCGTTCGCAAGGAGATCGTATTCACAGGGGATGTGATGAATACCACGGCACGCATCCAAAGCCTGTGCAATGAAACAGGTGTGGACCTTCTGGTGTCCGAGGCCCTGATGACCAGGCTTAGCCCCGGAGCGGTTTACCACGTGCGCGAGGTCGGTCTGCGCGACCTGAAGGGCAAGGATCAACAGGTCCGCTTGTTCACGGTGACGAAGTGACCCTGCTCATACGGATCTCCTGTGGGCAGGTCACGGTCAGGGGCGCCCCTTTCTGGCACACGCCGCAGCCATATCAAAGAGGTCTTTCAGTGTCCGCGGCCTGCCGAATATCCGGCGTTCGCTGTCCACCACATAGTAGGTGGGGGTATTGAATACCTCCCAGGTCGAAGGGTACGTGAGACTTTCCACGTTCGTGAACCTGGGCACGAAGGTCGAGGGTGTCTGCTTCCAGGTCCGATACACGGGTTGCGGTATGCCCACATTGGTCCAGTCCAGGTGGTTCTCGCGCACGAAGGCCTTCCAGTCGTGGAAATGCGCGCTATCGTTCGCCTCGGCCACGGCGTAGATCCCGACGCCGAGCGGCTTCAGCTTGTCCTTCCATTCCGTGTACAACAAGGGAAGTGACTGCTTGCAGTGGCTGCAGCTCGGGCTCCAGAACACCACGACCACGCAGGGTTCCGGCATCTTCTGCATCTCCACCCATTGGAGCGCCGTATCCGCCAGGCTGAGCGTCATCGCCTTCTCGCCGGGTTGCAAGGGCAACTTCTTGCGTGCACGCTCACAGACCTTCTGCCATTTGTCCGCTGGGGACCACATCGCGTCCATGCCCTTTCCCGGCGCCGGGCATACGTACTTGTGCGCCATATGCACGTACACCGCGTCCATCCCTTCCACCTGGCTTGTTTCGTACTTACCGGTGATCCAGTTGAGCATGAACTTGCGCATGTCAGCCGAACCGGAGGTCTTCGCGATCAGCTCATCGACGTAGTGGTTGATGGTGTCTGCCAGGGGTGGAAGGGCGATGGCGATGTACTCTTCGAGCTTGTTCTGGAACGCGGGGATGCCCATGAGCCGGTCATCCTTCAGATCGGTCTCATCCCAGAAATGCGCACGCAAATGACGCGAGGTCGCCGCGCTGTCCAAGGTGCCGTCCGGCTTCATGATCGGCTGTCGTGACGTGGGCAATGTCATGCGGATCATCAACGAGGCCATGGTACCCGGGTTGTCGCGCACCAGGGCTTGGGAACGTGTTGCCACCTCGTCCACACCATGGTTACTGGCGAACGCTTTGTATTCGCGATAGATCTGGTTCTCGCGGCTTTCGATCACAACCGCGTGCCCATCCGGATCCGCAGCATCCGTGTTCATGCGCACGAGCGGCTCGCTCAAGAGCACTTCGCAACGCTTGTTACCGATCATCACGGCGTAGAGTCCGGGTTTGTAGCCCGTCTTGCGCGCGAACACCGCCAGGCCCTGGGCATCCGTTACGGCCGAATCCGTGTAGTACAGGCGGTTCCCGTAGTAGTTGGCCAGGAAGATCTTCTGGCCGGCCATTCCGTTGATGCGGAATTCGAGCCGGCGTTCGTTCTGCGCCGTGGCGCTGGAAAGGACATGGAGCAGCAGAAAGGCCGCGATCAGATGGCGCATGGCGGCAATATTATCGCGCCGGGTGCGGATGTGAGGAACCGACATGTGAAAGCTTGCAATGGGCCGTGAACTGAAGTACGGGCAACGCGGCTCACACTGCCCTTTGAAGGCCGATGCAAGGTGGATGCCACCCTTTCGAGGCCCCTGCTTGGAATCAGGGCGGAGCCTCCGGCCCGTGAAGTTCAACCAGTTCAAGAACATCCCTTGAGCACGGGGATAGCTTTGCCTCAAGCTTGTCGCCGGCATGGGGTGGTGGAATCTGTCCGACGATGGCTCGGAGCCCCGGATACGTCCGGGGCTTCGTCAATTCAGCCGGACTACTTTGCGGCCGGACCCGGTCGGTTCCGTTCACATGCCCAGTTCCAACGCGATCATCGCCGAGAAGTGGTTCGCGGCCTTCAACGACCACGACCTCGAGGCCCTGCTGGCTCTCTATGATGATGCCGCTGAACACTACAGCCCCAAGCTGCGACTGCGCAGACCGGAGACGAAAGGCATGGTCCGGGGAAAGGACGCATTACGCGAATGGTGGAAGGACGCCTTCGAGCGTCTACCCACATTGCGGTACGAAGTGACCGGGCTCACCGTGGATACTGATCGTGTGTTCATGGAGTACATACGGCACGTCGCGGGAGAAGAGGACCTGCGCGTGGGCGAAGTGCTGGAAGTGCACGGTGGGTTGATCGTGGCCTCACGGGTCTACCATGGCTGATCCCTGCCGGAACAGGAGCACAGGGAGGAAGATGGTATTGGTCGGCTGCAGCGGAACCCCCGCGCCCGATACATCGTCCGTTCACGCGTCGAGCCCGGTCGGCAACCCATCGATGCTCACGCGGTTCTTTTCCGCGCGATAGGCGACAAGGCCCTGCTCACCCTTGCGATCGGCCCAGGCAGGCAGTTGGTCGCGATGTTCGCGGAAGGCGAAGAGCGGCACACCGAAACCACAACTGGTCTGAACGCTCTCGATATCCACCACGATGAGCTGGCGTTCGCCGTGCATCCGGGGGCCGAAGGCCGAACGGAGCCCTGGCCACTCCGAGGAACCGGACCGCACCGACTTTCCCGTACCGTAGAGGCGAAGGATGAGCGGCGGCCCGTCGAACGCGCAGAACATGAGCGTGATGCGGCCGTTCTGGAGCAGGTGAGCGGCGGTCTCGTTGCCACTTCCGGTGGCATCCAGGTAGCCCACCTTCCGCGGACCCAGGATACGGAAGGTGTCAAGACCCTTCGGTGAGAGGTTCACCCGACCCTTGTCCGGCGCAGTAGCGGTAAAGAACATCTTCTGCTCACGGATGAAGGCGGTCAGTCGCTCATCCAGCGCGTCGAGGAACTTGGCCATGGATCGAAGGTAGGCGGTCCCCTATTCCTTCTCCACCCCGAGCCCACTGATCAGCGCATCGCTCGGCCGCAGTTGCACCACGACCCGATACTGAGTGCCGTCCTTCTTGCTCTTCAAATGCAGCGCGAATTCCTCCGGAGCCATCCGTTCCACGCCAGCGATGTCATGAGCCCCGATGTCGGATCGCAGCTGCTTGAAAATGGTGATGTGCTTCTCCATCGGAATATCAGCCAGGAAACCGGGTCCGAGGTTCTTGCGAAGCCACGACTCGAGTTGCGCATCGGTGCCATCCGCCGAGATCACGGTCGAAAGTCCCTTCATCCGGTCGCCCATGGGTCCATCCGGGATCGAGGACAGAGTTTCGGCTGCTCCCGGGACCGGCGGCTGATAATCGGGATCGAAGACCATACGCCCGACCTCCCAAGCCAGGTCCTGCATGCCGCGCTTGCTCGCATTGCTCATCAACACCACACGTACGCCTTCATCGGCGTACCAGAGCACATCGGCGAACTGCACGCCGTTGCCGCCGTTGTGGGTGATGAGGCGCGTACCGCGTTTGGTCTTGAACAGTGCCCACCCATAACCGTAGAAGGAGCCTGCTCCTTCCCCTTCCTCCATATGCGGCGTGAACATCGCATCGGTGCTGGCCTTGGACAATACCCTGTTCGTCCGCAATGCATCAAGCCAGGTGGCCATGTCGCGGGTCGTGCTGAGGACACCTCCGTTCGCACGGAGATGCCAACCCGGCCCCCCGTTCACCAAGGGATGATCGAGCATCGTACCCCACCGTGTGCCGTCCTTGCGATAGCCGATGGCAAGCTCCTCTTTCGACCAGTCGGGGATCCTATACCCGGTGCGCAGGAGGCCGGCCGGCACCAGCAGCGAGTCATGCAGGTAGCGTTCATAAGCCAGGCCGCTCACATGCTCTACGATGATACCCAACAGGCTGTACCCTACGTTGCTGTAAGCGTAAGCGCTACCCGGACTGAACTCGAGCGGTGTGTTCATGGCGAGTTCGGTGAAAGCGCCTCCATCTATCGCCTCGTTGTCATCCCCGATAGCCCCCGGGAAGCCGGCACTGTGAGTGAGCAGCTGGTGCAACGTGATGGCCGCTTTGTCCGCAGGAACACCAGGGATATACTTGCTCAACGGATCGGTCACCTTGAGCGTACCGCGTTCCTGCAGCTTCAAGATGCACGCGGCGGTGAACTGTTTGGTGATGGAACCGATCGCGTGCACGGTCGCCGGCGTGTTCGGGAGGTTCTGTTCGCGGTCTCGCAGGCCGTACCCTTTGTCCAGAAGTATGGATTCGCCGCGCATCACCAGGACACTTCCGCTGAAACCGGCGGCAGTAGTGGCGACCAGGAAAGAATCGATACGCGCCGGGGTCGGATCGGTAACAGGTGGTTGCCTGGTCTCCTTCTCCATGGGCGAGGAGCACGCCATGGCCAGAACTAGCAGGTGGACGGAAGCGAGGTGGTGGATGCTCATGCGTCCAAACAAGCGGACCATGCGCTCCGCGCGCGTTAACGAACGTGCAGAACCGTTAACGGATGTGATCATACGAGCGGTTCCTTTGTACAGATGATCACGCTGGACCTGTCAGAATTCCCTGTGCTCGTTACCACCCGGCTGCGTTTGCGCGAGCTCCTCCACACGGATGCCCCGGCCCTCTTCGCCATGCGCAGCGATGAACGGATCATGGCCCACATCGGACGCCCCCGCGCCACCACCTTGCAGGACGCCGAGGACCTGATCGCACGGATCGCGCAAGACCGATCCGAGAACACGGGTATCACCTGGGCGCTCACCCTGCACGAAGAGGACACGCTGATCGGCACCATCGGCTATTACCGCTTGAAGCTGGAGCATCACCGGGGTGAGATCGGATACATGCTGAGCTTCGACCACTGGCACAAGGGTCTCATGGGCGAAGCGTTGGAAGCGGCCGTGGCCTGTGGCTTCGAACGCTTCAAGTTCCACAGCATCGAAGCGATCACGGACCCGCGCAACATCGCATCGAACATGGTGCTCCAGCGCCACGGCTTCGTGCGCGAAGGGCTCTTCAAGGAGAACTACTACTGGAACGGCGAGTTCCAGGATAGCGCAGTGTATTCGCTGCTCGCGCCCTGAGCGTTCGACCTCTAACGTGCTGCTTGTTCACGGGGCGACCACAGGCCGGCGCCAGAGAACCTCCCCGTCCCTGCCGGTGATGACCGCTACGCACCACGACACTTGCGGGATCGGCACGACACCGTCAATGGACAGCCGCTCGGTTCGCGTGATCATCCGACCGCTGGCATCCCACCATTGCAGCGAGTTCCCTGTATCGATGCCCTTCAGGATGAGCTTCCCGTCCTGAACGATGGCGGACATGGCCGTGGGCTGATGATGCAGGGTCCCGGAATCGATGTCGCGTTCATAACAGCCGATGTCATACCCTGCTCCCAGGGGCCGCGCCTGGCCGTCCAGATCCACGGTGACCACATCGTTCACAGCAGCGGTACCGGCATCCACCATCTGCGCCGAGGCGTTCAACGCGTGGAAGTCGCCGGTCAAGGGCGCCGTGAACAGAACGGACTGCGGATCCGCAGCTTGTGAATGGGCGTCGTATCCCAACCCCTGCCACCCGGCGAGGTCCAGGATCGTGGCATCGCCATCCGGGGAAAGGCGCTCCACCACCAGGTTGTAGTCGCTGACGAAGCCGTCCAGAGCATCCTCGGCGACCACGATGCTGCCCCGGAACGGATGCTCGTTGATGAGGATGTTGTTCAGTACCTGGTTGCCGGTACAGCCGTCGGTGATGTTCACGCACCAGCGTGCATCGGCGGCGTTGATGATGGTGTTGTTGTAGACCTTGTTCTCCGTGCTGGGTGCACCGCCGTCTATTTGATACAAGCTCACGCCGCTGGCGTGATTGTCATAGAGCAGATTGTTGAAGATCGCGGAGTTGATGACGCCATCGCAGTTGATCCCGCTCCCACCGGCGACGCCGTTACCGTGGATGACATTCCCGTAGACCTGTGCGTTGCTGATGATGCCGTCGCCGCCCAGGCTCACATCCCCGTTCATGTGGATGCCGTTCGCGTTGTTGTCGAAGCAGTGGTTGTAACGGATGATGGGGTCATCGGCGCTGTTGCTGAAGTAGATCCCGTGCTCGTCCTCGCTACCGCTGCAGGAGTTGTTCTCGATGATGGTGTGCTCTGCGAAGCCGCACAGGATGCCCCATTTGTAGTTGCTGTTGCAGCTGTTGTACCGGATGGTCACATGATCGCTCACCACGTTGCGGATACCCGTGCGCGGCATGTCGTTCACGGTGAAGCCCTCCACCACCACCCAGCTGACGTTCTCCACATTGATGCCATCCTGGTCGTTGTAGGCGCACGGGGACGTGATGTTCACACCATCTTCTGCCAGGAAGACGATCGGCGCGCCGGAGGTACCGCTGTTGTCCATGGCGGCGAAGCCTTGATAGCCGCCCGGATGGACAAGGACACTGTCGCCGGCCGCAGCCACATCAGCACCGTGCTGGATGGTGGCGAAGGCGGTGGCGGCGGAGAGGCCGTTGTTGGCATCATTGCCCGTTACCGACACGTGGAAGGTGGCGGCGTGACCGCCAAGCGCAGCGAACAGGAGAAAGCAGGTAACAGTTCTCATGGCGGACGGAACGTTGGGCACTTAAAAGGGTTCCGCGTTCCGTTCCGAAAGCTATCGTTCATCGACGGGTACCGTGCCCCGCACGACCGGACGGTACGCGGGCTACTCCACTACGAGCTCCAAGCCGCTCAGCCACGTACTCCCGCTCGTGAGATGCAGGAAATACGCCCCGGCGCCAAGCACGTGCACATCCAGTACGTTCTCGCCGAGCGCCGCCTTTTGCACCAGCACCTCCTGCCCCTGTGCGCTCACCAACCGGAGCGTGAGATCGCCCTCACCCCCGACCCCTCTCCCAAGGAGAGGGGAGCCGGAAGGGAGTTTGACTTTCACCGTTGGGCTCGTTGGGCCTGCCTGCCGAAGGCATGGGTTGGGAAAGACCGTGAGCGCGTCCTTCAAGTTAGTGGCCTGCACGGTGATCGCCGTGCTGAAATCATCGCAGCCGGGTATGATGCAGCCGAGACTATCGACTTTCACAACCCAGACATCTTGCGAGTAGCTAGGGGGATACGGCCCCGTGTAAGCCCCGATCGTATAGCCGCACGCGATGAAGCCGCCATCAGGCGTCGGTATCACATCGTTCAATTCACCCATTCCATCGGTCATCAGGCTGTCATAGTAGAAGTAGCGGCGCATCCATAAGCTATCCCCATTGTCCGCCGTCCGCAGCAATATGCCCTGGAAGAAATTACTGAGACGGCATCAAAGAAGCTGACGATCGGCACGATCTCTGGATCGATGG